>JBIIDB010000044.1:0-12413 GCA_044238505.1 Chitinophagaceae bacterium
TATGTGAGCGCTGCCAAATTCAATTATTTCCAGTGGACGGGCGATGCGATTGTTTCGTATAAGACCGCTACTGCGAACAACGATCTGCAAAGCACCACCACGGCCGGTTACAGTGCGCAATACATCAGTAATAATTTTCAGGCACAAGAAGGACGCGACCTGCTTCCTTTTGTAACGACCATCAATGCAGCACAGAATTTCTTTAACCTGCCTGTTGATAATCGTGCTGAGCAAAGCATCTTCGGTTACTTCTTGCAACAGACCTTGGGCTACAAGAGTAAATTATTCTTAACGCTCGCCGGTCGCTTCGATGGCTCCTCTGCCTTCGGTGCCGATGCCCGCAATATCTTTTATCCCAAAGCTTCGCTCTCTTACAATTTAAGTGATGAGGCTTTCTTTAAAAATGCATCCAAGACCATCAATACTCTTAAGCTGCGTGCTTCTTGGGGTAAGGCCGGTAACCTCACCGGTATCGGTGCTTATGACCGCTTTACTACCTATCGTCCACAAGTGTACACCGGGGGTGCCGTAGTAGCCCAGAACAGAGTAGGTAATCCTAACATTCGCCCCGAGATCAAGACAGAGTTCGAGACCGGTGCCGAGATGTCTTTCTTAAAAGGACGTTTGGGATTGCAGTTCAGTATTTATAATCAAGAGATCACAGACCTGGTACTTCCCTTCAGTGTGGCACCCTCTACCGGAGCTTCTAGTTTGTTAGATAATGTAGGAGCCATGACCAACAAGGGTATCGAGTTGATGCTGACCGGTACTCCTGTACAGCGCAAAGGATTCCGTTGGGATGCCAGTTTGCTGTATAATCGCAATCGCAACGAGATCACTGAGCTCTATAATAATGCTCCCTTTATTTCTTTTGATGCCAGCGGTACTCAAGGGGTTCTCGTAGGTCATCCTGTGGGTGTTTACTACATCAACTACTTCGCTCGTAATGCCGATGGCAGCTGGTTGATGCGTGATGTCAACGGCTTCAGTTTGCCTCAGGTAGAGCGCGGTAATGCAGCTACCAACACACCACAGCGCGATGCCAACGGTCAACCTACCGGTACACCGCTTCGTAAGGTGTTGGGTGATCCCAATCCTGATTTTAACATGACCATCGTTAATGAATTCACGGTTAAAAATTGGAGTCTTCGTTTGCAGTTCGATGGTGTATATGGATTCGAAGTATACAACTGGGATCGCATCACGCGTAATAACGTAGGGGTGGGTCCGCTGGCCGAATCGGAGTTGCGCGGAGAAGTACCCCGTGGTACCGTAGCCGCCATTGGCGGATTTATCGGACCCCGTATTCAGGAGTATCACGTGCAAGACGGTAGCTTTACCAAATTGCGTGAGATGGCCATTGGTTACACAATCAATAAGTTGAAATTCTGCCAGAATATGAAGATCGCGCTGGTGGGTCGTAACCTGTTCAGCTTTGACAAGTACGACGAAGGATTCGATCCCGAGATCAACTCCGCCGGACAAAGCATTGTGCGCGGTACAGATTTTGGTGCTTTCCCCATTCCCCGCGTATTTCAACTTTCCATCACCACCAACTTTTAATTGAATGCATATGAAACAATACTTGTTACTTCTTGCAGTGCTGACCATGGGAATGGTCTCCTGTAAAAAAGATTATACAAACCCCAATGCGCCCACCGACAGCCAGGTGTTTAGCAGCGTAGACGGATTAACGAAAGCCGTGGTGGGGATCAAGCAACGCTGGGCTGTTAACGGAGTGGGTGTTAGTAGTCTCTATCAGGCTATTTCTGCCTCCGGACTCAGCACCGGCGAGTTGACCGTGCTGAATGCGGGTAATGCCGATCTCGCCCAATTACAGAACGGAGGAACGAACCTTGCTCCCAATAACGGGGTGCTTAATTCGTTTTGGACGACTGCCAATATCGTCAACAGTGAGGCTAGCAAGATCATCGCCAACGTAGGTGTTATCACCGACGTTAATTATCGTAATGCCGTGCAGGCGTATGCACATTTGTATAAGGCGCTGGCTATTGGTACCATGGCGCAGTTCTGGGAGCGTGTTCCCATTACACCCGGTAACAATGCCACGTTTAGCACGCGTGCCGAGGCACTGGCTGCTGCCACTAAATTGCTCGATGATGCGGCTGCACTCATCGGTACGACTCCGTTGCCGGCTGCTTTCTTAAGCCAGGTAGGAAGTGAGATCGATGTACGCAACACCTTGCTGGCGTTGGCTGCTCGCTTTTATATTATGTCCGGTAGCAACGACCTGGCCTTGGCCCGTGCGAGTGCCGTTAATCTCGCTTCTCGCAGCGTTTATTTTTACAATACATTAAATCCTAACCCGGTGTACCGCAGTTCACTCATCACGAATAACGTGTATGGTGTTGTGGCCAATTTCGGATTGAGTGGTGCGTTGGCTCCTGCTCCTAACGATGGCCGTATTCCTTTCTATGTGGTACGTAATGCTACCAATGGATCGGGTTTCTTTCGCGATGATGCAACCGCCATTCCAATTTTCTTACCCGGCGAAATGCTCTTGATCCAAGCCGAGGCGCATGCTCGCTCTAACAACCTGGCCAGTGCTGTAACGGCGCTCAATCAAGTGCTCACGAAGACCACCGATGCGTTTAGTCTCGGCGCTGCCCAGCCTGCGTACAGCGGTCCCAATACACAGGCCGCCATTTTGCAAGAGATCTATCGCAATCGTTGCATGGAACTTTATATGAGCGGGTTGAAATTAGAGGATAGCCGTCGCTTCGGCCGTCCCGGTCCCGGTCAAGCGGGTGCTGAGCGCACGCGTAATTTCTATCCTTATCCGCAGCAGGAAAGAGATGGTAATCCTAATACGCCAAACGATCCGGCGAATTAATAATTACTGAACTCATTATTAGTGAAGACACCTCGAAAGGGGTGTCTTTTTTTATCCTCCCACTAATTTAATGAGCGTAGCTACACTCAGGTACAACGTGGCGATCAATACAAGGGCGCCTAGTCCTGTAAGCCATTTGTTATGTTCATAATGGCCCATTATATTTTTTTGACCTGCTGCCAGTAAGATGATACCCAGTGCAATGGGTAAAATAAATCCGTTTACAGCTCCGGCCAGCAGCAATATAGAAACGGGTTTACCCCAGATTAAAAAAATCAGCAGCGAAAAAATCACAAAGCCCGTCAACCAACTTTTATTACCCAATGCTGTCTTATCTTTTTGTCCAAAGTTCAAAAAAGAGATGGAGGTGTACGCAGAACCCACTACAGAGGTAATGGCAGCACACCACATAACGATGCCAAAAAGTTTATAGCCGATAGCTCCGGCAGCTTCTTTAAATACGGCAGCGGCCGGATTTTCTGCGGCAAGTGAAATCCCTTTGGCAACAACCCCAAGGGCAGCTAAAAAAAGTAATATGCGCATTACAGAGGCTAGTATGATCGCAGTGATTGCAGAGCGACCCACCGCTTGCGTATTTTCTTTTCCGGTCAGGCCGGCATCCAATAAGCGATGAGCACCTGCAAAACTTATATAGCCGCCCACAGTTCCTCCAACCAGTGTAATGATTGCCGTAACATCAATCTTAGTTGGTACAAACGTTCGGTGCAGCGCTTCGGCTACGGGGGGAGACGATTTAAAAACCACATAAAGTGTAAGTGCGATCATTAGTATTCCCAGCAAGCGGGTAAAGGTATCCATCCAGCGAAGGGAATCTTTTTGCCAAAAAATAAACAGGGCAATCAGGGCACTGATACTCGCACCAACCTTAGGAGACCATCCGGTCAAGACTTCTAACCCCAGTCCGGCTCCGGCGAGATTTCCGGTATTAAATGCCAATCCTCCCAGTAATACCATAAGACTCAGTGCCGGGCCCGAGCCGGGTAGTACTTTATTGGCTAACTCTTGGGCGCGCATACCACTGGCACAAAGAATTTTCCAGATCGTTAGTTGCGCCCCCATGTCGAGCAGAATAGAAATGAGTATTACAAATCCAAAACTGGCCAGTAATGTATTAGTAAAACTAGCCGTTTGTGTAAGAAAGCCCGGGCCAATAGCCGAGGTGGCCATCAGAAAGGCAGCGCTTATCAATACGCTTGACTTTTTAGTGCGCTTAGTTGTGTCGATCATAGGCGGTTCGGGTCATGATGTTTTCTTTGTTGAGTGCTGATCGAAGCGCTTTTACAAATGGTAGCGCATTCGGGCCATCTCCATGTATACAGAGGGTGTTAGCCGGAAGAGCAATTGTTTTTCCACTTAACGTTGTTACTGTTTGCTGGCGGATTATTTGTAAAGCTTGTTGGATGCTCTCGCCTTGGCTTGAAATAAGAGCTTGTGGATGCGAGCGTGGTGTTAGACTACCATCGTCTTGATAGGTGCGGTCTAAAAATCCTTCATTACAATAAGGAAGTTGACAGTGTAGTGCCGCTTTTTGGAGTTCACTAGCCGGCGGTCCATATAGCACCCACGACGGGTTGAGCGATGCTATTGTTTTTACCAGCTCTTCTGCCAGTAATTTATTTTTTGCCGCCTCGTTATACAGCGCCCCATGAAATTTAATATGCCCGATGGGATATTCTGCTTGATTGGCAATTGCAGCTACTACATTGATCTGTTCAATGATAGAGCGCTGGAGTGTCGGCTGGTCAATCGGCAGTACCACGCGTCCAAAATTTTCGCGGTCGGGGTAGGAGGGATGCGCTCCAATAGCAACATTATATTTTTTTGCCAGCGCTATGGTGCTTTGTATAGTTTGAATATTTCCAGCATGGACGCCGCAAGCAATATTTGCAGTAGTGATAAAGGGCATCATAGCGGCTTCAACATCCATTTCTTCGCCCAGATCGCAATTAATATCAATTAGGGGTGTCATGTGTCTATCGTTGAAGCTGAAAGGTAAGGTGGTAACCCGGACGACACTGCGCTAGTGTCGTAATATCGTTTTCGGCAATACGGGCTATGCGCGGATAACCACCGATGGTTTGCGCATCGGCCATTAAAACAATAGGTATGCCCGAAGGCGTTACCTGCACGATACCACGCGTTACTGCTGTTGAGATAAGCTCTTGTGTATTATTTTTTTCTAGTGATGGTCCGATCAGTGAATAGCCCATGCGGTTTGAATTATTTCCGATGCTCCAGCAGTGGGTAGCAAATCGCTCTTGCGCCTCGTGGCTAAACCAATTCCATTCGGGCCCTTGGTAGCATTTTATCGTAACTTGATGGCTGGTAAGCGCGGGGTTATCAAGTGCTTTTTTTAAAAGAAGATGAGTACTTTCTTCGTTACCTGCTTCGCTGCTTTTATAATTGCTGGATGTATTCGGAGTAGCTGCTGCCTGATTGTCTTTTTCTTTTTTTTGTCCTAGGGTTGGCACTGTATCTCCCGCTTTTAAATTACAGCCATTGATTCCTCCCAAGTTGGCCAGTGCGTAGGTAGAGCAGCTATTTAACTCAGCTTCGATGGCAAAACCACCCGCCACGGCCAAGTAGGATCTGCACCCATCGGGGCTGGGGTGTAATTGAAGCAGGTCGCCGGCAGCAGCACTTATCAACTGGTTAAAGGCGATCATCTTATTATTAAGCGTTGCAATAGCCCCTCCTCCGGTGATAGCAAACTGATGCCTTTGCTGAAACGCTATCGATGTTCCGTGAAGGGTACATTCAATAACAGCACTATTCGGATTATTTCCGCAGATCAGGTTGGCCGCCTGCATAGAAAAGATATCCATTGCACCACATATGGGTATACCCCAATGCTGGTAACCATAACGGCCGCTATCTTGAATACTGGCCAGTAAGCCCGGTTTATGAACAAGTAAACTCATATCCAGTACTCGAATTCTTTTGCGGTGATCGGTTTGAATGTAACTGTATCGCCGGGTGCCAGTAGACATGCAGGTGTTCGCGCTTTATCGAACATCTTAAGTGGCGTTCTGCCAATTACATACCATCCTCCTGGAACCTCAAAGGGATAAATGCCGGTTTGATTGGCAGCGATAGCCACACTGCCGGGCGGTACTTTAGTGGCAGGCACTTGCTTTCTCGGCACCTGCAGCAGGGGGTCAAGAGTGCCCATGTATGAGAAGCCAGGTACAAACCCATTCATATACACCGTATATTTTTTGTGGTGGTGATACTCAATAATCTCTTGATGGCTTAGCCCAGTTTGTTTCATGACAGTGGGCATATCCAATGCATAAGGCAATTCATAACAAACCGGTATTTCAAATGAGGTCGTGTCTGTTTTTTTTGTGGCGGTGTTAGTTTGTAAAAAGTCTGAGCACGCTACTTGATAAGCTATTTTCTTTACCGTATCTATCCCGGCTTCCAATGCGGTCTTAGTAGAAAAGTATAGCGATAAACTGTTAAAGGCAGGAACTATATCGATCAGTTCTTTTATGGAACTTATTTGCAACTCTTTTTGCAGCGACATTACGGTGTAGTGCGCCTTTTCACCAATGGAAAGGTCAAACGAGATGGTCAGTGCAAGGTCATGAATCAAGTAAACGCGTATATCAGCTATCATATAAACTTCAGTTTTTTACTTCCTGATCGGTAGTGGCTACTGCTGCTTATCTTTTAATAAATATGCCAGGCCGTTCTCCCGTCGGTTTTTTCTTGTGGTACGTAATGCGTCCGTTGATCCAGACCATTTCAATGCCACTCGAGAGCGCCGTGGGCTGATCGAGCGTTGATTGATCGGCTACTGTATTTGCATCGAATAACACCAAGTCGGCGTAATAACCTTCTTTGATCAGCCCGCGGTTTTTTATGCCGGAGTTCAGGGCGCCCAGATACGTCATTTTATGTATGGCTTCTTCGAGCGATAAAACTGAGCGCTCTCTTACGTAGTGTCGCAAGATCTTGGTAAAGGCCCCAAAGCCGCGAGGATGTCCGCCCGCTCTTCCATCGGAGCCAATATTGGCATAGGGCCATGTAATAAATGTAGTGACATCTTCTTCTTTCATGGCCTTAGCAGCTATAGCTTCCAGGCCATAGGGGTGGGCGGGGTTCGCTTTTTTAAAGCTGTCGACTTTTTCTATCAAGTGCAGCAGCGTAAGTGGCGCTGATTTGTTTTGCAGTGCTGCAATATGGGTGACGGTCTTTCCTATATACATGGGTTGAGGGGCATAACGCACGAGCACCGACTGCTCCGGATCGAACAGGTGATCAACGGCATACGCTGCACTCTCTACGTTAGCGTAATCTCTTTTTGGAAACAGTACGCGGAGCGTAGAGCTCCAAAAATCATACGGGTACACATCGGCTGTTACCCGAATACCTTCTTTGCGCGCATCAGTAAGTTTTTGCAGAATAGTCGGCCCCGTTCCCCATTTATCTTTTAGCCCGATCTTAAGGTGTGAGATCTGTACCGGCATCTTTGTGAGGCGTCCGATGGTCAATATCTCATCTATAGCGGCATCGAGGGTGACGTCTTCGCTTCTGATATGACTGGTATAACTTCCGTTATAGCGGGCTGCTGTTTGCGCCAATTGGAGTACTTCTTGGGTAGAGGAGTAAAAAGCATCCTCATATTCAAGCCCGCTTGACAGGCCCAGCGAGCCCTTTTGCATTTCTTTAGCGAGCAGTGCTTGCATCTGCTTGATTTCTTTTTGGGTGGCCGGTCGCAGCAGGTCGTTGCCCATTATTTGCTCACGAAGGGTGGTGTGCCCCGTGTAGGTTGCCACATTAACGGCTAGCGGATTTTTTTTCAGCAGGGCCCTGATCGTATCAACTGAATAGCTGTTACCATCTTGGCCAATTACAATCGTCGTGATTCCTTGGCTGTTCGTGGCCACAGATGAGGGATCCTCTTCCGTATCTCCATGATGGTGGCTGTGCGTATCGATAAAGCCAGGGGCCAGTGTCAAGTTACTGCCATCAATAACCGAATCTGTGGGCAGTGACTGCAGATCTCCCACCGCTATGATGCTGCTGTCTTCAATACGAACAGACCCCCGAAACCCTTTGCTGCCCGATCCATCGACAATTTGAACCGATCGGATCAATACAGTACGGGCAAGCCCGGTTAAACCCGCCGGATGTTTTTTTTCGACCGAATGCTGGGCAGCGGCAGGGGAGGTGGCGAGGCAAACTAACAGGGCCCATAAAGCGAAACGGGATAGCATACGTTGATAGTTTGAGAGGTAGACATTCCCACTAGACTAGGCGAGAGCGAGTGCTGTTTCGCCCAGCTAATTGGTTGGCAAGGTCGGAGTCACGGTGGAAGCAATTTCGGATATTTTTCTGGTGGTTTTCGTTCGCTACTTTGATTCTGTGTAGATGCTGCGGTTTTCATTTTTGGCGCAGCTCTTTGCGAATCTGTGGTTGAAACGAGAGGGCATGCGGAGCGTAAAAATACCCGTCGGTCGGCTACCAGGATCCTATTATTAGCCGAAGTTTTAAAAAAATCACACATAGGGTGATCGCAAATGAACGCGCTCTGATTCCAATTCATTATATTGATTAACAGTGTTTTATGTTAAAAATTTAATAAAGTAAGTATAAACTACTATTTTAAAATATTCCTACCCGCTCAAAAATTTAAAATCGGTTATTTATTGATAATCAATCAATTAATAAATAGTAAAATCTAAGAGGCTGATAATTAACGGATCCCATGAAATTTTGATTATCAATCATTTTAGTCGTACTTTTACTTGGTATTTTAACCAATCCGCATAAAATGCGATACCTATTACTGACTGCCTTGCTAGGGGTGTTATGCCCTTATGAGTCCTTCTCATCTGCTTTGCCTTATCCACAATTTTCTTTGGGTTATACCCAATCGCGTGAATTTTCATTCACAACTGAGCTCTTCAGTTATCCTTCGAATATTTCTTACAAAGCCGGATCTAATACGGTGGTAACACCCACGGTCTCAATAGCGGGAGGTGCTTTTGTTGCTAAAAGAATCACACCCGGTCCTGGCATGATCAGCTTGGATGAGCAGAGCGGACAGATCAATTTGCGGAACTCCGATCCGGGAAGATATTCTATCACTTATACGGTGAACGGTCAAACACAAACTATCAGTATCGTCATCAGCTAATTTTTATAACAGCGTATAAAGAACTTCTATATGGTAAATAAATTGATGCAAAATATGCAGGGTCAGATCAGGGTGTATCACCTGCTGATTGCTTTGTTTTTCTCTATGGGGACCTTTGCGGCTGCGTCATCATCCAAGCCATACGCTGCCACAGCAGTAGTTACTACTGAGCTCTTCAGTTATCCCTCGAATGTTTCTTACAAGGCCGGGTCCAACACGGTAATAACGCCCACTATCACAATAGCGGGAGGTGTTTTTGTTGCTAAAAGAATCACCCCCGGTCCTGGCATGATCAGTTTGGATGAGCAGAGCGGACAGATCAATTTGCGGAATTCTGATCCTGGGAGATATTCCATCACCTATACGGTGAACGGCCAAACACAAACCATCAGTATCGTAATCAGCTAATTATTATAACAGCGTATAAAGAATTTCTTTATGGTAAATAAATTGACGCAAAAGATGCAGGGTCAGATCAGGGTGTATCACCTGCTGATAGCTTTATTTTTCTCTATCGGAACTTTTGTTACTACTCACACCGCAAAGGCGCACTCAGTAGCGGTGTACATCGAGGTCAGTGGAACCCAAGTTCGTTTCCATGCACTCACATGGCACGCCTTTAGGGGTAACTCAGGGTCAATGAGTGTTAATGGGGTATGGTATCGGTTTACAAGTTCAGCCAGAGGTCCTGTACCCAGCACTTTCCGTCTGGTGGCTTCTTGCGGTGGATACAATAGTTATAATAATGGGTCGTATACGTATCAATCCACGGACTGGCTTTCAGGCATTAATCTCTGTAGTAACCTTGCTTTTAACATGACTAGTTATTACCTAGAAGAGCCAGCATGTTATTTGGGAGGTAGTGTAGATGTTACAACCCCGGTAATTCTGCAGCCGGTTACGGTGAGTCCGGGTACTACTTTTTGCGCTGGTGGATTCTCCATGAGCTTGGTTGCGTCCGGTATCAATTTGACTTACCAGTGGCAATCCAACAGCGGATCAGGTTGGTCGAATATTTCCGGCGCCACCGGTTCAACGTATAGCGGAACAGGAACAACCAGTATGACTGGCTGGCGTTATCGTTGTGTTGTGACCTCCTCAGGTTCCTGTGGCACAAGAACCGCCACCTCTAATGAAGTTCAGATTACGGTTAATAATGGTACTTCCATTACCTCTCAACCAGTAAGCTCTCAGACTGCTTGTTCCGGCACCTCACTCAACCTTAGCGTGGGAGCTTCCGGTTCAAATCTGCGCTATCAGTGGCAAGTATCTTCAGATAACTCAATATTTAGCAATATTCCCGGCGCTAATGCTGCCACCTTGCCTTTCACGGCAGGCAATACCATTTACACGAACGGTATGTATTTACGTTGTGTAGTGACCGGTAATTGTGGTTCAGTCAGTAGTAGCAGCTCTCGTCTGTTTGTTAATGCTACTACGGCCGTTACTTCTAACCCATCCTCTGTAACTAGTTGCGAAGACTTAACTACCAGCTTCTCAGTGTCTGCTGCCGGTACCAACCTCACCTACCAATGGCAAGTGAGTCGTAACAACGGAACTTCATATTCTAATATCGCCAATGGCGCCATTGCTAATCTGGTAACCTACTCGGGTGCTACCAGCTCATCGCTGTCGCTTTCTGCATTAAAACCTGGGTTGAGCGGAGCCTTGTATCGCTGTGTAGTTTCCGGATCTTGTGCGCCTGCTACAGCCACCAGTTCCGCCGCAACGTTAACAGTAAATCAGGGTCCTGCCATTACGGCTCAGCCTAATTCTTCGGTGAGTGCTTGCTCCTCAACAAACGCTTCTTTCGTAGTGGATGCCAGCGGTACCAGTCTGGGTTTCCAATGGGAAGTAAACACCGGCTCACCAAATACATGGGTTCCTATCGGAGCGGGAGGGGCATATAGTATCATCAATACATCTACCAGAAGCACCCTAACAATTGCTACCAGCACCACTTTTAATAATTATCAGTACCGTTGTGTGGTCAGCAGCACATCAGGCTGCGGCTCTTCTCGAACAAGTTCCATTGGCACATTAACTGTATTAACGCCCGCAACGATCTCTGCGCAGCCATCCAACTTATCACCTTCCGTATGTGAAGCAGGAACGCTGAGTATGACTTTCGGGGCTTCGGGTTCGAATCTTACCTATAAGTGGCAAGTGAATACCGGTTCTGGTTTTAGTGATATTACCACCGGCGCCAATTACCGCAACTTCAATACTAACACCCTTACTATTTTGGGCGCTCCCGCTGGATTCAATACTTACCAGTATCGAGGAGTTGCCATGGGTACTTGCGGTACTCAAAACACCAACGCCATTACACTTACGGTTAACCGCAATCCCGCTGTCACGGCGCAGCCCTCCAACACGGCCAGCTGTATTACCGTTAATACTGCAACATTTACTGTTGCAGGTATTGGTGCAGGCCTTACGTATCAGTGGGAAAGCAGTCCTACCGGAGCTACTTACTCGACTATTTCTAATGGAAGCGATTACGCTGGTGTAACCACCAATACTTTAACCGTTACTCCAAGTGCCGGCTTAGACCAATACCGCTACCGGGTAAAACTCTCCGGTATTTGCGGAAATCCCGTTTACAGTGATGCCAAGATCTTAACGGTGAACAGCCTCCCCAACATTACAGCGCAGCCCCTTTCCAACACGTCGGTTTGTGCTTTTGCCAATGTTACACTGAGCCTGACAAATACCGGATTGTATAATACCTTTCAGTGGCAGCAATCAACTAATGGAGGTTCGAGCTGGACCAATTTGTCGAACACTACTACGAACAGTCAGGATATTTCCTTTACCGGCGTTACCACAAACTCTATGGTGCTTGGAAGAGTTCCTGCCAGCTACACGGGTAGATTGTACCGCTGTTTAATTACAGCTAACCAAGCCAGCTGTGGATCTGTGGCTCCGACTGCCAGCGGAACTGTTACTCTCACGGTAAATACTAAGCCCGCTATCACGCTTCAGCCGGTTAATGCCAATAACAACACTTTCCTTCAGAATAGTCAGTTTAGCAGCAGCACCACCACTACCTACGTATATCGTACTACCGCTACCGGATCTTTTGCCAATCCGTCGGCAAACTTCCAGTGGAAAGTAAGTACAAACGGAGGTGTGAGCTGGAGTGATGTGACAACCAACTCGGATATCACCTATTCTGTTAGTACGCCTACCGCTTCGCCGACAGTGAGTACCATGCAAGCGGCTTTCAACAATAGCTCTACTGCATTCCGTGAACGGACTAAATACATCTACCGCTGTTTGATCGTCGGTATCTGTGATAATGTTACAACCAATGCGGTGAAAGTAAACATTCCTCCCAAGTTAAATCGTTAATGACCACTGAGGTAAAACATATTTTATTACTGA
>JBIIDB010000045.1:0-12367 GCA_044238505.1 Chitinophagaceae bacterium
GCAAGCTAGTAATTGCTCCTTTTCGATGCCGGTCGAATATCCTTTTTCATCGAGCCATTGTACCAATAGCTCCATGTTAAGATTACTTACCAATTGGTCCGCTGCCATTGGACAACCACCTACTCCGCCCAGCGCCGCATCAAAGCGATAACAACCTGCTTGCAATCCGGCCTCTACTTTCTCTTTCCAACTAGTGGGACTGGCATGTAAGTGCAAACCAGTCTCTATATGCGCAAATTCTTTTTTAAAGGCTGCGGTCAGCTCAAATACCTGATCGGGCGAAGCCACCCCCACCGTATCGGCTAACGAAAAAATAGTAATACCTAAAGGCAGCAAACGATGCGCCCACGCTAGTACTTCGTCGGGATGATAAGCCTCCCCATAGGGATTTCCAAAGGCCATGGACAGATACAGTACTAATTTTCGTTGTGCTGCCACACATAATTCTTGTAAGTTAGCCACTGTTGCAAAGGCCTGTTCTCTGCCGGCGTTTGTATTGCGATGCTGAAAGGTCTCAGAAACGGAGAAAGGGAATCCGAGGAAATCGATGTCAGGAAAGGCGAGTGCCTCGCGAGCGCCTCGCTCATTGGCTACTATCACCAATACATTTGATGAGGAAGCCGCCAGCGGAAGTTGGCGAAGTACCTCAGCCGTATCGGCCATCTGGGGAATGGCCTTTGGCGACACGAAACTACCCATATCGAGTGTATCAAACCCCACTTGCAGCAATTGTCGCAGATAAGACACTTTCGCTGGCGTGGCGATGTTTCTTTCAAAACCCTGCATGGCATCGCGGGGACATTCGATAAGTTTTATTTGGGCAGGCGGATTCATCACATGGGTTACTTTGTATCAGAGGCAACTTTATTGCATACGCTGCTTCATGGCTTCGTACAAAATCATACCGGTAGCTACCGATACATTCAGTGACTCGAAATCGTTTTGCATGGGGATAGAGAACGTCAGGTCACAGTGCTTTTGTAAGGCGGGATAGATGCCCTTATCCTCACTTCCCAGCACAATGGCAACCGGCAATGTAAAATCGACCGACGATACCATTGTTGTTGATCGCATGGCCGCAGCAAGCACTTGTATACCGTTTAGATGCAGGGTGTCAACCGCTTTTAAAAGCGAAGGCACACGGCACACGGCTATCTTCTCTAATGCACCGGCAGACGTGAGGATAGCATCCTCTTGCAGGGCCCCCACTCCCCTTTCAGGAATAATCAGGGCATGAACCCCTGTACAATAGGCCGTACGGGCAATACCGCCGATGTTGCGTATGTCGGTTATACCATCCAGTATTAAAAAAAGCGGAGCTTGGCCGCTCTCTACCGTTTGTGAGATAATATCTTGCAAGGCACTGTACTGTACTCTCGACTTTTGAGCAATGCACCCTCCGTGTACTCCTGCGTTAAAATTATCGAGCTTAACGGTCGGCACATATAAGACAGGCACCCCTTGTTCAGCAGCTTGTTTGCGAATTATGGCCGCATTAGCCTCTTGTAATTTTGCATCCAGATAAATACGATCGAGTGCAGGGCCCTGCTGGAGCGCTTGTACTACTGCAGCGGGTCCCACCACGAGTGTGTTTTTTTTAGGACGGGGCGATGATTTTCTATACGACTTCACTTGGCAAAGAAAAGAAAAAAAAGACCCGCCACCACGGGCAGGTCTTATTCTGATACGATTAAAAACGTTTTATCGAAGCCCAAAAGCCTTTTTAACTTTGGCCACATAGTCGAGCTTCTCCCATGTAAAGAGTTCTACTTTACGCTTGATCTGCTTACCGTTGGGAGCTGTAAATACTTTTTCGACCAGTTGCGGTGAGCGACCCATATGACCGTAGGCAGCCGTTTCGGAGTACATAGGATTGCGCAATTTTAACCGCTGCTCAATAAAGTAGGGACGCATGTCAAAAACGCCTTCTACGATCTTTCCGATCTGCCCGTCGGTCAAATTGACCTTGGCGGTACCATACGTATTGACATTGATACTGGTGGGCTTTGCCACACCAATAGCGTAAGAAACCTGCACGAGAACCTCATCAGCCACACCCGCAGCCACCAGGTTTTTAGCGATATGACGCGTGGCATAGGCAGCCGAACGGTCAACCTTAGAAGGATCCTTTCCACTAAAGGCTCCACCACCATGCGCACCTTTGCCTCCATAGGTATCAACGATAATTTTACGGCCGGTAAGCCCCGTATCTCCGTGAGGTCCTCCGATCACGAATTTTCCGGTGGGGTTAATATGATACTTGATATCATTATTGAAAAGCTTGGCGTACTTCTTATACTTGGTCTTGATGCGGGGAATCAAAATATTGACCACATCGTTTTTAATGCGCTGAAGCATTTTTGCTTCCTGATCGAAGTCGTCATGTTGGGTAGAGATCACGATGGCATCGATACGCACAGGTCGGTTGTTATCGTCGTATTCGAGCGTTACCTGGCTCTTGGCATCAGGACGCAAATAGGGCATCTTTGAATTCTTCTCTCTGCGAATAGCCGCCAATTCGATCAACAGGTTATGCGCCAGGTCGAGTGCCAGGGGCATATAATGCTCTGTTTCGTTAGTGGCATATCCGAACATCATACCCTGATCACCGGCCCCCTGGTCTTCTTTTTTCTTTTTGTCTACCCCCTGATTGATGTCCGCAGATTGTTCGTGAATGGCCGATAATACACCACAACTACTGGCTTCGAACATATATTCACTCTTGGTGTAACCGATTTTGCGGATAACCCCCCGTGCAATTTCTTGTACATCAAGATAAGCCTTTGACTTGACCTCGCCGGCCAATACTACCTGGCCAGTCGTCACTAATGTTTCACAAGCCACCTTAGATTGTGGATCGAATGCGAGAAAATTATCAATGAGCGCATCAGATATCTGATCCGCTACTTTATCGGGATGTCCTTCACTGACAGATTCCGATGTAAACAAATAAGGCATGATTAACAGGTTTAGAATTAAGGCTACAAAGATAAGGTTAGCCCCTGTTAAAAAAAGTAGGAAAATACCCGGTTAGAGCTTACTGTAGACTATCCGCAACCGAAGTCTTTTGGCCGGATTGATAAAATTGCCACCGGCTATAACGATCCTGCCATAGGCCACCTGGTCAGAGATGGCTATTTGGCTCACCCGGCGGAACTGGGAAGAATAAGCAAAGGTTCTAAGGGGGGCCTGAATACGAAGTGTAAAGTTGGAGGAGTCATTGGTCACGATACGTTGCACATATCGGGTAATATCAAACTTATAGGTACTATCTCTTAACAATAAGCCTCCGAAACGGGCGTAGTCATAGCTGAACGAGCTAAAATTATCCCTGGGGCTCATGTCAAAATCAAAGAGGCGGGCGGTATCGCCTCGAGCATTGATTCGATCCAGATAAAGCGCTTTGGGGAAAAACAAAAAGGATTGCTGTTGGGTTTCCAGCGGCGTCACGATCAGTTCAGCCCGGTGAATAACTGCATTCTGAAGTGTATCAAGTCCGGGAATCTGTATGGTGGCGTAAGAACCGGGGCTCGATTGCAGATATACCTTATCGTCTTCGGACTGGTTATTAGCCAAATACTGCGCATAAGCGCCCCCGGGGCTCCTTCTGACCAAATTGGCCTGTCCACCTTTAGAGTGGTAGAACTCAGTCAATGTGGTATCGATCGTTCCATTCTTTCGCACTCGGTAATACACAATAAGTTTGGTCTT
The DNA here is from genome assembly GCA_044238505.1 of Chitinophagaceae bacterium. Classification (GTDB taxonomy): domain Bacteria; phylum Bacteroidota; class Bacteroidia; order Chitinophagales; family Chitinophagaceae; genus JJ008. The sequence goes on from JBIIDB010000045.1 coordinate 3,712, forward strand.
GATATCAGAGGGGGAAAAATAAGTTAAGGCATTTCCGCTGTTATCGGACTTGATCGCGAGACCGCGAAACAATGACAGAAACATCGAATCGCTTCTGTATCCTCCGTTTGCAGTAGTACTGGTGTCGTATTCGGCGAAACGCGTACCGAGCTGTGCAGTAAGCGGAATTCGGATAACGCCGGCGATCTTGGAAGTATCTCTTTTTCTAATGAAGGGAACACTATCATTCAGTTGCTTCATCCGGTAGGTCTTGGACCCCAGCTCAGAGCCGCGGATGGCAAAATCGGGCTGGTTATACTTGTATAAGGTAGTGTCATCAAATCCGGCGCGCTGGTCAATCTCATAGACACGAAGGGTTTGTAAACTATTGCTGTCACCATAGTACCCTTTGTAGGACAGCGACAGGATGACCGAATCGATACCCACGATAGAATCCTTTCGGTAAAATGGGTAGAACATGGGCGAAATAGGCAGAATATTGAAATAGGCATCGGCATGCGTTTTTCCAAATTCGCGGTCATCGTCAATATGTCCCAAGGCCATATCATCGGAGTAGAAAACCTTGTTAGAATCAACAAACAAAGCATTATTAGTGCGTGTCTCCAAAAAGGTTTGAAAAGTGCGGATGTTATCGATGGCGGGTAACACATCGCCTCCCAGCTCAGTGGGATTATTAATCTTGGTACAGCTGGTAAAACCCAACAGGATAAGTACTATAGCCAATGGCCATAAACTTGTTGTAATCCTGCGCAATGAAAAAAAAGAAGGCACTCTCATCACTTCGTGGCAAGGTCGTTATAGAGTTGCAAATAGTCTGTTAAATCTCCCTCCGATTGAAAAGGCAGTGTTTTCTTTCCTTTTACCTTGGTGAATTCTTCTACTAACTTTTTATCGATTTTATCAGCCCCAAAAGTGATGGCATCGGCATAACTGGCCGCGCCTCTGAAAAGAGATGTATTGGTTCCGTCTTTGAAGAGTTCAAGATCTTTTTCTTTGAGACTGGCATGGATAAGGGCTTTCTTTACAAAACCTGCACCCAACTTCTCTTTGAAGGTGTTGTTTCCTATGGTATAGATCACTTTACTGTGCGCAAAAACGGGCTCCTTTCTATACAGCGTCTTTAAGTAGGCGGGGATCAGCGCCGTCATCCAACCGCTGCAATGAATTACATCGGGTGGCCAGCCAAACTTTTTGACGGTTTCAAGGGCGCCTTTGCAAAAGAAAACAGTCCGCAGGTCGTTATCATCAAACCATTTTTCATTTTCGTCATGAAAGACGAACTTGCGACGAAATAGCTCTTCATTATCCAAAAAGTAAACCTGCAAACGAGCACTGGGCAGAGAGGCCACTTTGATCTGCAAGGGCATATCATCATTATCGACCGAAACGTTGATACCCGACAAGCGAACCACTTCGTGCAGACGGTGTCTTCTTTCGTTGATAACGCCGAACCGAGGCATGATACAACGGACCTCAAAGTTGTTCTCGTTTGCCTTGATAGCCAGCTTGTTGACGATCTCGGAAAACTCAGTGAGTTCGAGATAAGGGGACATCTCGTTGGCAATGAACAGGATACGCTTTTTCGGTGCCATAGGGGCTGCAAAGTTAACAAATTAGAGGCATCTGTGCAATTTAACCAGTGAAATGTCTAACCGCTTCAAAATCATCATACAATACATATTCTTTCTTGGGCTGGGGCTTTTTTTTGCCTGGCTTTCTGTCAAGAATTTAGATCAAGAGAACCTGCGCCGGATCCGAGAATCGTTGTCGAGCGCCCGCCAATGGCTGATTATTCCTGTCTTTTTAATGCTGATCCTAAGCCACTACCTGCGTGCCCTACGCTGGCGTCTCTTGATGAAACCATTGGGACATAGGCCTACCGTCGTCAACACTTTTTTAGCTGTGCTGATAGGTTATCTGATCAACCTGGGTGTACCCCGACTGGGCGAACTGGCCAAGTGTACGCTTCTGGCCCGCTACGAAAAGATGCCGGCTGAACAAGTGATCGGTACCATCATCACCGAACGTCTTATTGATGCACTGAGCTTGCTGCTGGTCTTTGCCTTAACGCTGGGTTTACAGCCAGGTCTCTACACGCAATTGATCGATACGTTTTTTCCGAATACGGATAGCGCGCAAACAAGCTCGCCATCGCTAACCATCCTGCTGGTGCTTGTCGGGGCAGCGGGCCTTTTTCTTGCCTACTGGTTGGTCATCAAGAGAGGGACACTCCTGCAGCTGCAGCAACAGATCATTCTATTATTTAGCCGAGTTTATGCGGGCATTTCATCGATCGCGGCCTTACAGCAACGGACTCTTTTTATTTTTTTGAGTGTCTGTATCTGGGCGTTGTACCTACTAGCAGGGTATATTGGCTTTTTTGCGTTTGCAGCAACAGCCCACTATGGAGTAAAAGAGGCATTGACCATTTTGTCCGCTGGCAGTATCGGGATGATCGCTTCGCCGGGTGGGATCGGCGCCTATGCGTTTTTATTAGAGAAATCAATGCAGTTGTATGGGCTACCCTACGGCATTGCGCTAGCGTTCGGCTGGTTGCTTTGGCTGGCGCAGACCGGAGTCACCATTATATCAGGTTTTCTCAGTTTTTTATTACTGCCCTGGTTCAATAAAAAATAACACCCCCGCAAAACGACAACCAGCAGGGTAATATCAAAAGAAATAAAATAACTTTACCGACTCAATTATTTTACAATGAATTTTTCTGCATGGATTCCTGCTTCAGGCGTAGCACCCGGTATTTGTACGGGCACCGTTTGGCAACAAGGTACCGGCCCCACTTTCTCTTCCTACTCGCCCGTGGACGGAAAAAAAATGGGTGAGGTTAACAGCGTCTCACGCACAGAGTACGACGACGTCATAAAAAAAGCGCAGCAGGCATTTATACGCTGGCGAATGATACCGGCTCCCCAACGAGGCGAGATCGTGAGACAAATGGGAGAAGCCTTTCGCAAAAACAAAGCAGCATTGGGTGAATTGGTGTCGTACGAAATGGGTAAAAGTCTGCAAGAGGGTTTGGGAGAGGTACAGGAGATGATCGATATCTGTGATTTTGCCGTGGGTCTTTCCAGACAATTGTACGGCCTGACCATGCATAGCGAAAGACCGGGCCATCGGATGTATGAACAATATCATCCGCTTGGGGCTGTAGGAATAATATCGGCCTTTAATTTTCCGACAGCGGTATGGAGTTGGAATGCCATGATCGCATTGGTTTGTGGCGATGTTTGTGTTTGGAAACCCTCCGAAAAAACTCCGTTTTGCGCGATAGCCTGCCATCACATCATAGCCTCGGTGCTACAGGCTAATAAGATCGATGAGGGCGTTTGCAGTCTGGTTATTGGCGGGCGGGAAGTGGGCGAATGGCTGGCTGCCGATACACGTGTTCCGCTTATCTCGGCCACCGGATCTACCGCCATGGGAAAAAAAGTAGCAGCCGTGGTCGGACAGCGTTTAGGAAAGACGCTGCTGGAACTGGGCGGAAACAATGCGATCATCATTACACCGCATGCAGACCTTGATATTGCCATCAGAGGAGCGGTATTCGGTGCGGTGGGAACAGCCGGGCAGCGATGTACCACTACCCGCAGACTCATTGTACACGAATCGCTGTACGAGACCGTTAAGCAAAAACTCAAGGCTGCTTACACACAACTTCGTATCGGCAATCCACTCAACCAGGAAAATCATGTCGGTCCATTGATCGATACCGATGCCGTAAAAAATTATACGGCGGCCATAGAGGCCTGTAAGAAAGAGGGAGGTCAATTTGTGGTCGAGGGAGAGGTGCTTACCGGAACGGGGTATGAAAGCGGCTGTTATGTAAGGCCTTGTATCGCTGAGGCAAAACCGCAGTATCGGATCGTGCAAGAAGAAACTTTTGCGCCCATCTTGTACCTGCTCTCCTATAAAGAGATTGACGAGGCCATCGCCATACAAAATGATGTACCCCAAGGATTATCCTCGGCTATCATGACACTAAACCTGCGTGAAGCGGAGCAATTCTTGTCGGCAAAGGGAAGTGATTGCGGTATTGCAAATGTAAACATAGGCACCAGTGGGGCTGAGATCGGTGGCGCTTTTGGGGGTGAAAAAGAAACCGGTGGCGGCCGCGAAAGCGGAAGCGACGCCTGGAAAGCCTACATGCGCAGACAAACGAATACCATCAACTTTAGCCAATCCCTACCCTTGGCACAAGGCATAAAATTTGATATTTAACGCTATTACCATGAAAAAATACCTTTTATCCGGTCTCCTGGTGTCCCTCTGCTCTTTATCGCTGATCGCACAAAATTCCGCGGAGGCCCCCAAAAAAGAAATCCCCAAAGGGTGGCATTTACAAGACCGCCAAGATAGTGGCTATGCAGGCATCAGTCTCGATAAAGCGTATGCCTTCTTAAAGAGCCAGCAACGAAAAAGCCAGCCGGTGGTGGTCGCCGTCATTGACTCTGGCATCGATACACTACATGAAGATCTGCGCGGTGTATTATGGACGAATACAAAAGAGATTCCCGGCAACGGAAAAGACGATGACAAGAACGGTTACGTTGATGACATACACGGCTGGAACTTTCTGGGCGGAAAAGACGGACGTAACGTCGAAAAGGATTCATACGAAGCCGCTCGGGTGTATCACCGCTTCAAAAGTGAGTTTGAAGCCATCGACCCACTTGTGGTTAAATTCAATAAAGAGAGTTTCTACCTGTACAACATGTGGGTTCGGTCCAAACAAGAAATTGCCGGCGAGAAAAAAGGTAACGGTGCCGAGATGATCATGATGAAAAGGGCTTATACTAATTTATTGAAAAGTGACAGCCTACTTCGCAAAGCATTGGGCAGAGATACCTTCAAAGGAAAGGATCTATCTGATTTTAAGCCGGAGCAAAGCGATGTAAAAAAAGCGCGATCGGCCCTGTATAATCTGATGTTCAATAATGATGCGCTCGAAACCAGTAATATCGATTTTCTGGGTGAGTTTGGAGACTACATTCGCTCGATGGAGCAAAAGGACGAAGCCGCCAGCAAAGCACCCGAGAATTATCGGGGTGATATTGTAAAAGATAACTACCAAGACCTTAGTGACCGTTACTATGGCAATAATGATATTATGGCCACCGCTAAATCAGCGTTGCACGGCACGCATGTGTCCGGCATTATTGCTGCCAGCCGCAACAACAATAAGGGCAGTGACGGTGTAGCCGACAACGTAAAGATCATGACCCTGCGGGCAGTGCCCGATGGAGATGAGCACGATAAGGATATTGCGTTAGCCATCCGCTATGCCGCCGATAACGGAGCGCAAATCATCAACATGAGCTTTGGCAAGGGCTATTCACCTGAGAAAAAATGGGTGGATGAGGCTGTCGCCTACGCTGCACAAAAAGGGGTGCTGCTGGTACATGCAGCCGGTAATGATGCTAAGAATCTCGATACAACCTTCAATTACCCCGCTCCCCTACCGCTGGAGGGAGAACGAGCTGAAAATTGGATCACCGTAGGTGCCAGCGGCGATCCGAGTGCGGGTGGCCTTACAGCTTCTTTTTCTAATTACGGAAAAAAGGAAGTAGATGTATTTGCACCGGGTGTAAAGATCTACGCACCTGTACCGGGCGGAAACAGTTATCAGTTTTTGCAGGGTACCAGCATGGCATCACCTGTTGTAGCCGGCGTGGCTGCCTTGTTACTGGAGTACTTTCCGACCCTTAGTGCCAGACAACTAAAAATGGTCATAGAGCAGTCGTCTGTGATGCTTACCGACTCTGTTCGAAATCCCGGAACAGGAGAAAAAGTGTTGCTGAGCGATCTTTGCAGAACGGGAGGTATCGTCAATGCGTATGAGGCCGTAAAATTGGCCGCAACCATCAAAGGAGAAAGGAAGCTACCGACGAGTCCCGTGAAACCAGGTCCGAAACCGGCAGCGACACCCGTTAAAAAGACGAAAGGGTTCTAATTCGTCACTGTCACTACCCTAAATGGCAGGCTTTCCTATATTTGTCATACAAGAAAGGATATGGCTAAAAAAATTGAAGACCTCGACGTAAACCTAACCGGTGATGGCTCCTCCGCAGAAGAGCCCCGCAGTAGCTGGTTTAAGCGTATCAAAAAGGGGATCAATACACGCACGTCCGAGAAGATGGAGACACCGGAGGGTCTATGGAATAAATGTCCGGATTGTGGTCACATCTGCACCTCACATGATCTGAAAGATAATTTTCATGTGTGCCCCAAGTGCGCCTATCACTACCGTATCAACAGCGATGCATACTACGAGATCATTTTTGATCATCATCAATACACCGAGCTGTTCGGGGGTATACGCAGCAAAGATTTTTTGGGGTTCACTGACCTCAAGCCCTACAAAAAAAGGCTAGAGGATATTTGGAGTAAGACTGACCTTAACGATTCTATGCGGGTTGCCGTGGGCGAAGTGAATGGAAAGAAATTGGTTGTAGCCTGTATGGATTTTGAATTTATCGGTGGATCATTGGGCAGTGTGATGGGAGAGCGATTCTCCCGGGCAGTAGACTATTGCATAGCAAACCGAACCCCTTATTTGGTGATCTCCAAAAGCGGTGGTGCCCGCATGATGGAAAGCGCCTTCTCGCTGATGCAACTGGCAAAGACCAGCGGCAAGCTCTCGCAACTTAGTGATGCCAAGCTACCCTACATTTCATTACTCACCGACCCCACTTTCGGAGGTATCTCTGCTTCCTTTGGGATGCTGGGAGACCTCAATATTGCCGAACCCGGCGCCCTGATCGGCTTTGCCGGCCCCCGCGTAATCAAAGAAACCATCAAAAAAGACCTGCCCGAAGGATTCCAACGCTCCGAGTTTCTGCTAGAGCACGGCTTCTTGGATTTTATTGTTCCTCGTAAAGAGTTAAAGCAAAAGCTAGCCTCTCTCATAACGATCTTCGAACAATAGATCGGCCTTTTGGAAAATATCGCCGCCATGCAAGCCCTTCAAAACAGACAGGCTCTCTATGATTATTTTATTGAAACCCGCTATGTTGCGGGAATGGTTTTGTCGGGCACTGAGGTCAAATCACTCAGAGAGGGTAAAGCCAGTTTTAACGATAGCTTTTGTGTGATACACGGGAGGGAGGCATTAATCAAATCACTGCATATTGCGCCCTATAGCCATGGGTCGCACAGCAATCACGAACCGCTGCGCGACAGAAAGTTATTACTGACCAAAAAGGAGATCGGACGAATCACAGCAGCACTCAAAGAAAAAGGTTATACCCTCGTGCCGCTCAAAATTTTCTTCTCTGATAAAGGATTGGTTAAGATCGAGATCGGATTAGGAAAAGGAAAAAAGCAATTCGATAAGAGAGAAAGCATTAAAAAAAGAGAAGCCGAACGCGAGATCAAACGCAAAGGGGTCTAGCCTTGTGCAAGAAAATACGAACATTACCACCCCATTTACTGCTGCCGCATGAACCGCTCGAATTACTACTCCTCAAATAACTCCGGCTGTCCACTCGAAGAGGTCTTCACCCACTCCATCTCGGTAGACTTACTATAATCGGCCAGTTTAGTGCCGACCGTTTTCCATCCGGACACCTCTGCAATCTTGGCGAGTTTAAGTTTAGCCTTTCTGATCTGTGTGCCTTTACCCTGCTGCATGGCCAATATCGGTTCGGCATCGGTGGTGACCGCCTCTACATAGTTACTGGCTCCCTCTTTAATAAAACAGAACTTTGACTTTAATGTACTGGTCTCAATCAAAAAACGTTTGAGCATGTACTGCTTCTTCTCGAGGTCTGCATAAACAGCCGTGATCACTTTTTTAGGATCGAATTTTTCGATCTGAAGTACTTTATCGGGATCGAATTTTTGCGTCACCTCCTGATCGGTAATCTCGTAATTCCCATCCGTGTAGATCACCAGGAGTAATTCCTCGGGCTCAAACGAACCCAGCAGCATCCCTTTTTCCTCGCTGTTAAGTCGACCGAACTGATCATCGAACCAGAGTTTTTTAGCGGAGAGCGTTGACTTGCCGGCTTCCTTGAATTTTACCTGTCTGATCGGGTATTTGGTTACCTGGTTACCCATACTGCCTCTTCCTTTAACAGCCAGCGTCTCAAAGTAAAAATCAAATTCTTTGATGCGGGCGGCAGACCCGGGGGTCAGCAAAACTTTTACCACCTCTGCTTCTCCATTGAGATTGACGCTTAGGTAATGCACCTTACTTTTCTCATCTCCCTTAGTAAGATCGTATTCTTTGTCGCGGGTCACCCCTGTAACCGTAAATCGTTTGGCATAACTGACACCTCCCTTTCCATCGGCATAAATCATATTATAGGTGGTACGCTCATCATTTTTCTGAAAGATCGCTACATGAAGAATATCTTTTCCGATAAAAGACTTTTCTGCAACTTTTACGACCTTCAGGATCCCTCGCTTAGTAATGGCGATAATATCATCGAGATCAGAGCATTCAAAAAATAATTCATCTTTTTTAAGTCCTGTTCCGATAAAACCCTCTTCTCGATTTACATAGAGTTTCGTATTGGCAATGGCTACCTGTTTAGCCTCGATGACTTCGAATTCTTTGATCTCGGTACGTCTCTCCTTACCCTTTCCGTATTTTTTCAATAAACCTTCGTAATACGCAACAGTAAAATCGATCAGA
>JBIIDB010000003.1:0-38657 GCA_044238505.1 Chitinophagaceae bacterium
TTACAAAGATTTTCTAACACAGTGGGAGGTTAAAGAATTGAGGAATTCTCTTTCTGATTTGGCTAGTAGGATTTCTGATATTGAAACTAGATTCAAAATTGACCGTATCACATATAATGCGGATATGGTTATTTCGATGCTGCGAGAATGTTCCAAACCAGTCTTAAAAAAAACAGAGTCTAAATATGAAATAGTTGAATTCATAAAAAAGTATATATCTGACCATAGGTCAATAAGGGTTAAGGGTAGTTTATCTGTATACAAATCATTGCTTAATCACTTAAAGTCTTTTATTGACACTAATGGTTACAGTCTTCAATTCAGCACCGTTGATGTGAATTCATTTAAGTCTTTTCAAAACTACCTTATAACTAATACTGAATTGCTGAATATTACAATTGCCAAACAGCTAAGCACATTTAAAACACTTTTAAACTACGCCAGAACAATGGGTATAGGCGTGAGTGATAAGTATCGGGATTTTAAAGTAAAAAGAGAAGAGCTTGAAGTTGTAGCACTCAATGAGGAAGAATTTATTAAGCTATTTCACTTTGATTTATCTAAGTCTAGAAAATACGAAAAGGTAAGGGATGTCTTTTGTTTTTCTTGTGTAACAGGGCTAAGGTATTCTGACTTATTACAATTAAAACGAGAGCACATATCGGAGAATGGAATAAATATCCGAATTCAAAAGACAAAACAACTTTTAACTATTCCACTAAATAGATATTCGAAAACAATTCTTTCGCGTTATGAAAGGGATTTCAAGCCTCTTCCTGTTATATCAAATCAAAAAACGAATAAGTACATTAAAAAAATATGTGAATTAGCTGGTATATGTGCCCTTATTGAGATAGTTCGTTTTAAGGGGGGCAATAAAATTGCTTTAACATACCCAAAGTATGAATTGATAAGTATTCATACTGGTAGGAAAACATTTGCAACGCTTTCATTAGCAAAGGGTATGAGTTCAGAAGTGACTATGTCGATTACTGGGCATAAAGATTATAAAAGCTTTTCACGCTACGTGCGTGTTGCTGAAAAGGAAAAAAAGAATGCTATGTCAAAAGCTTGGGGAGACTAGTAATATTCTCCATTTAGTTATATGGAGTAAACGATTTCTACACAGCGTGTGCATTAGGGGTTTAGAATAATATTTCATTAGTACTGCGACTACAAATATTTTTGTTTCAAAATTTAATAATCTTTTGAGTAATTCAAAAAAATAAGTAGTGAAAACTTCTATGAGCAATAGCGAGTATAAGTCTGGGTGTGGTGAGTTAATAGATAGGAGAGAGCTTGCCAGAAGGCTTAAAGTAGACCCTAGGACTGTTTATAATTTAGAACTAAAGCGTATAATCCCTTCTCTTAGAATTGGCAGGTGTGTTAGGTACAATTGGGAATCAGTGCTGAAGTCATTTAATAGTAGGTAGATTAAAAGTTGTGTATAACCTTTTCTATTTATTAGAGTAAAAATCGGGGAAATTCTATTTATGAGTACTATGAAAATAGTATTCATGCATTTTCGGGGAAATATCAACGGCTCGATGTGTGTCTTAAGCGCAAGAGTGGGCAGAAGACGATGGCGCAATCTTGATGCAAAGGAAGGAGAGATATGTCTTCAGGCTGACACCCAGTCTTAAAGTAGCTTCCAGACCGTTAGACGGTGTGTTCATAACGGGACTACGATACGGGACGTCCGAGACGCTTATGGTAGAGTAGTAGCAGAGCATTGGGGCTGCCTATGCTCTCTACTCTCGAACATCCAAACACTATGGTAGAGTATAAGTAACAGAATAAAGAACAAGAGAGTAGTACAAGTAGTATAAAGTAGTATAAATGGGGTTTGAAATTGGTCATAAAAAAGTGGGGGGAAGAATGAAAGGGATACCAAACCGAACTACAAGCGATTTTAGGGCGATTTTAGGCGATTTTATTTATAAGCAAGCAGAATCATTGCCGGAAGTTTTTAGCTCAATAAAGAGTCCGGAAAAGCGTTTAGACTTAATCATCAAACTACTTCCATTTGTAGTTCCCAAAATGCAAGATTTTAGCCTCGAGAATCTAACCGACAATAAGTTGAATTCAATACTACAAATTCTGGCTGATGAAACGTGATGAGAAGTTGAGGCTAATTAGGCAACTAATCAAGGGCACCCAAAAACCTGAAGAGCTGAAGAGCGAAGTTGAGGTTTGGATGAGACCAATTGGAAAAGATTTTTTCAAAAACATTAAATACGAGGAAACCCTTACTCTCGGTGAGCTTAATAAAAGGGAACTAGCAGTAGGAGTCTCAAAGCTTATTAAAGTAGAATTTGTAAAAGGAAAAACTATTTTGTAGTTTCAACTGCCTACTTGGGTATATATTTTTAGCAAATAAACTAATCGTATGACTGATGAGAAAGATGCCTTGGGTGGATTTTTTAAAAAAGTTGGCTCAATTGCTCGTGATATTCAGGAAGGATATAAAAGGCTAAACTCAATTACTGGAGATGAGGTATTTGAAAAATTAGATAACCTGCAAATAAAAAGAGCTCAATACACTGACGAAAAGAAAGTTGAGAAGATTATTTTTGACCAGCTTGATATTTTATATAAAGACAAAGTACACAGGCAATACAATATTCAAGGCTTTTTAGGCCTGAAATGTGATTTAGATATTGGGGATGGTCAGGTTGGCATAGAATTAAAATTAGCAAATCAATTAAGCACTACAAATATTGAACGATTGCTTGGGCAAGTTCTATATTACAGTAAAAGAACCTATAAAGATAATTTAATTGTGATAGTGGTTGGCCTTGAAAAAGAGTACGACCAAAAAGTAAGAGAGCTAAAGAATATTATTGAGGAACAAAAGGTGAAGTTTTATTACCTAACTGTCTTATAGCTTAATAAATGGGTTTTAAGCATTACCTGGGCGCTACTGTATTCATAGCAATTCTTCTGTGGGGGCCTATTGATAAGAATATACCTTATTGGTTTTTAATAAGATGTATATCACTATTTTTTATACCATTGATAATTATAACAATTGTCGAGAGAATAAAACTAAAAGCTAAAACAGAAGTAATATTAATAAAAGCACTTTCAAGCATTATTACCTGTGTATTAGTTGCAAATGCTTATTTAGCTGGAATAAAAAAATACCACTATGAAAATGACGAGTATATAATCACTCGTGATGGCAGAGAATATGTCGGTGATTTTATAAAAGTGCCTGGACCTGATTATTTTCAGGTGGTACTTTTACTATTCCTTGCATTACTTGTGTTTATTTTAGGAGTTGCTAAACAAAAGGAAAGCAAAAGGAGTTAGAACATTATATATCGGAAAAAATTACAAAACGTGAGTACAAAATTCTTATGAAGGGAATAAATAAAATGTAAAGGAGAAACTGGGACTTAATATTTTAATAGCAGGATATGGTAATTCGAATAGTAACATTTGCTTTATTATTTTTGATTAATACTCAAGGTGCATTTTCCCAGCCATATGTTTTAGTAAAGCCAAAATCTAATTCTGAAAGCATTACAGCTTTTACCACTGTAGATAGCAATTGCGAAAGCGCAATAAAAAAACTCGAATTAATTAAGGATTCGGTTTTTTTCATTTTAGACGAAATTAAATGTAGAAATGAGTTTTTCTTCATCCTGCTTATTAATGATAAAGTATACTTTTCAAGGGACATACAATTCTCGAACCTTGAGTTAGCTCGAAAGAAAATTCATGAACTACGTGATAATTTTCCTAATTATGGAGAACGACTTTCTGAAGCATTAAAACAAACTTCGATATTTAAAGATAGTGTTAGAAGAATCGTAGTTAGAAATAAGGCAATTCAAGATAGCTTAAATATTGTAAAAGCTGACTCTACAAGACTTGAAGAAATAAAGAAATTGGATTCAATAAGTAGGGCTTTAAGGATTACGGCTGACAAGATGGGCCCAAGGCGAACAATAATTTTAAGTTGGAGTTTTTATAATCAATCTGAATATAGTGATGATGTTTATGATGCTTCAATAAATGTATTTAACCCTTTTCGAAAGAAGATAAAATACATTGACTTTACTTTCTTTGGATATAATCCTGTAGATGACCCTGCAGTAGATATTCGCTACAAAACACATATTCGAACTGTTAAAGGAATTGGCCCAATAGAACCCCTTGAATCAGCCACATTTACTTTTGAAAGAATGTTTTATTCATCAGCACTTCACAGTATGAAATTAAAATCAGTAAAAGTTATATTTTTTGATGGCACTACTTCTATCATTAGCGAACCGATTCCTTTGAAAGATGCCGAATAATTACATCATTCAATTTTATGAATTTTCTGAGAGTTTAAATATACTTTAGTAACAGAATAAGAAATAAATAAATACTAACAAAAACGAGTTTTATGAAATTTTTAGAAGCAGAATACTCTAAACTTTCCAAAAAAATAACTTCAAAAGTACTACTAATTATAGCCATACTACTTTTAATTCCAACTGCATTTTATTTTTCATTACATATTTATCAAGATTTTAGCAAAAGAAGTCAATATAAAAATGAGCAAGAAAAAGAAAAATCAAGAAACGAGGCTTTAGAAAAGAGAATAGAATGGAAAATTGATACAAGTGTATATGATAATATGTCTATCACCTCAATTGATTTGAAAACAAAGTATTTCAACGACAAATGTTATTATTTGGCTTCAATAACTCTTAAAAATAAGAATGACCAAACTCTTACGAAAAATAACACTATTCATATAAATTTTATTGATAAAGACATGTTTACTCTATATAGCTTTGACTTAAACTACTTTGATAGAACAAGCATAGTCAATAAAGAAAATGACATAGTAGGTGCTAGGTGGGAAGGACAGCTAGAGATTAATAAAGATTTATATGAAAAGTTTGCGAATGTCAGGTTAACATGGACTTTTCAGTAGATAAATTGTAATTAAATTCAATTATCCTTGTACAAATAAAAGTCAAGCAGTTCAGCTTGCAGTGTCAATAGAGTACCATTTAACATTATTTCGTATCCCAATTCGAGGTCTTCAATTGAAGCGCCCCCGGTTACATAGTTATTTATCCCAACTAATGAACTTGGATTTTGAAAAATAGGCTTTATGATAAAACAGATTTTCTTTCTTCGAAAATCGGGATTAGCCAAAATCTCCATCAATTGAGGTGATGGTGCAAATTGAACTCGTAAATCGTTTCTGCCAATATTTGTATTTAATATTGCGAAGAATTTATTGCCTTTGATTACCACATCATCTACTCTGTCAGAAATTGAAATAATTTTGGATGTATCTCCTAGTAATTGCTGGAATTCATAAGTAAACCGAAAACGATTTTTTTCAATAACCTCGGCTTTATACTTTTCAATTAAAATATTCGCATTGCTATCTTCACGCAGAGATAACACAGCATCATTCACACCAATGGACTGGTTAAAAGAATCAGCTTCAGTACAGCTATAAAATAAAGCTAATACGTATAATAAAAACAAAAATATTTTCCACATATTAATACTTTTAAATGATTACTTGAATTCAATACGACAAGCTCTCCTTCCTAGTTTTTTTGCTTCATCGACTCTTATTCCATATACTTCAGTAGAGCATCTTGATAACCCTTTACAACGAGAGGATTTGTGGTAAACTTTTGACATAGGCCCCTTGCAAATAAAGACCTCACTTTGCAATGCTGCTGAAAATGTTAGATACCAGCTAAAAAGTAGGTTCAATACTATACTTGCAATTTTAAAAGCCATTTATCAATAGCAATTTTCGTAATTACAAAACTTAAAATATTTGGGAGTTTATATGCTTTTTCTCAAGGTCATTTAATGCGCTATTTTTTGCATTCTCGTATGCAATTTTAACTTGCTGAAATTTAGAAATTTCTATCCAAACTCCTACAGAATCACTCCAAAAAGCTGCATAGTGACACTTTTCTAACTTAATTGCATTCATTTCATAACCATCACCCTCGTAATATGGTGAAGAGAAAAATGTATATGCTTTTTCTGGCGCACCGTACTTTTCTGTCAAAATACCAAGATAGTCCTCATATTCACTTTTGATTCTTGACCAGCTTGTTGCTTCTGGTAGATATACTGACAGTTTCCATACTTGCTTTGTCGATGGTGTAGATAATAAAATTAACTCGTATTGCTTACCTCCTACTGTACCTTTCATCGTTACAGCGGTTTGATTGTCGGCATTTGTTACAACAAATCCTTTTGCTTTGAATTTTTGGATAAAAGTTGCTTTATCTCCCTCTAATTTAACACCCATAAATTCTTGAGCTCCAGACACAAAAGTTAAAAGGGTGAAGGCTATTGATAATATTAATTTCATATTTCCTTTTTGAGGATTATTTAGTTGATGATGAATTTATTTATTTTTTAATACCAACAGCCGGTTTCCAGAAGCAAGCGCAATTAGGAAAACCATTTTCATCAACAGTCCCACCAATATTATCAAAAACGCTATACCCAAGTTTCGCTGTTATTTGCTCAATTTCTGCTCTACTATATAATTTATTAAGCTCTATAAATTTCGCACATAATTGACAATTACCACCTTCAGAACCATCGCTCATTTTGGAATTGTAGCAGGGCTTATTTTTAAATGCTGTATCATTTGAATCAAGGCCGTACTCTTCACCTTTAAATGCTATTTCGTATCTAACTATAAAAGTTGTTTTAGTGTTGGCATTTAAATTCTTTTCAGCCTCAATGACTTTATCTGCGTTTTTTTTTACATCAGCCCAAAACTGCTTTTTAAACAAGTCAAAAAATCCCATAGGAAAGGTTTAAAACTGAAAATAGTAAATCAACCTTTGAAATCAGCTTGAATTTTTAAAGATTTGCTTTTGGTTCACTCTTTAATATTCAATAGAAAATGTCACATAAAATGCTCCTAAATCTGCTCCTTATTGGAATAAAAAAAGCATAACTAACATGTTATCAGTTAATTACGCTTTATTCTCGCGGAGACTGAGGGATTCGAACCCTCGATACCCTTTAGGGGTATACACACTTTCCAGGCGTGCTCCTTCAACCACTCGGACAAGTCTCCGTTGAGGGGCAGCAAAAATAAGGATAAATCAGGTAGCGACAGGTAGCCGGGTACTGCTTTAAGTTCACTGATTATCAAATGGCTAAGCGCTTGTAACCTTCTTCGCTTTCACATAGCGGGTAGTAATAGCCGACATGGCTACTCCGAACCCGACGCCTACGGTAATGAACACCTGCGAGACCCCACTGTCTGCTCCAAAGGAGAGTTTCAGCAAGATCGTCGAAATAACAAAACTGGAATTACGGATGATGATCGGGAAATCATCCGTGTAAAAAAGAGAAAACAATAAGATCAGGACATCGCCTAAAATGAGTAGGGTAAAGAAATGATCGAAAAAGATAGCATTCACATTGGGGGTTGTCATCCAATCGGTGCCAGCGCCCAGACCGAGCAGCCAATCGGTTAAACTGTATATGCCCAGCCCTACGGTGATAAAAAATAAAACGGCAGACAATTGCTTTTTCGCTGCAATAAACCGAAGCATGCGCGGCTCCTGCTCTGCCAGGCCAGCGGAGGTGTTGGTGACCTGCATATGTCGACCACTGACCTGATAAAATAAAAGAATCAAAATAAATAAAACTAACACCGCTGCCAGGTCGTACCAGAGTTCGAGGTTATTGGCACCGAACAAATCACCGCCATTCAGGTCCAGATGTGTCATGTCCTTGAAAATCCCCCTTATCAAAATAAGTACGATGATCTCATACTGCTTTCCTACATAGATGGTAGTTGAATGCTGTAAATAATATAGCAGCAGATAGGCCTCATATACCAGCAGAAAAGAAAATGGTGTATAGATCGCATTGATCGGCGTACTCAGTAATCCCGAAGGCTCCAGCCCCAGCCAGTAATGATACACGGCATATAAACAGAGATGCGCAATAAAGCTTCCGATCGCAAAAAATAAGGTATACCGCCCCAACTTCGCTCGCAAAGAGGGCGTAAAAAAAAGGTCAGCAGAAAATTTGATGGACATCGGGGAGGGGTGTTGGTCACCCTTAAGGTAAACTATTTCTCGAAAAGCTTACCAATTTCCGGCTTGGTCCGAATTGATCCGTTCGGGCATTTCAGCATCATGCTCACGCCAGTCCGGGTCGTACGATACGAACCAAGAGAGCCAAAAACTGCGACTGAGTCGCATGATCCACGGTTGTAAAAGTATCAGTAGTAAAGCGTTGCTACCCATCCACCAAAAAAATCGGTTGTCGTTGGTCGAAAAGCCGATGAGCACCCACCACGCCACCAAGGTCGATACTGTTAAGGCCACGGTCAGTGCATAACTAACGTAGCCGGTGCCGTAATAAAAACCCACTTCGATCTCGGTGGGTTGTCCGCAAACGGGGCA
This sequence comes from Chitinophagaceae bacterium, assembly GCA_044238505.1. Lineage (GTDB taxonomy): Bacteria > Bacteroidota > Bacteroidia > Chitinophagales > Chitinophagaceae > JJ008. Next base: position 8,427 of record JBIIDB010000003.1, read on the forward strand.
GGTGGTAGGCATATCCAGATTACCCCGATAGCGAAAGTTGAACGGACGACTGAATAATTTTCCTTCGCGACAACGGGGGCAACGGCACTGTAAAGTGGTGACTAGGTAGCCAGGTTTCTTTTTACTCATCATTTACTACGATTGATGCTCTTCAATTATTTTCTGTAGCTGTGAAGCTTGCAAAACTCCTGACGCTCTCCATTTGGTCTCACCGCCCTTAAATAACATCAGGGTAGGAACGCTTTGGATATTTAATTCTCTGGCAAGTTTGGGGGTTTTATCAATATCAATCTTAATGATTCTTATGCTGGTTCCCATTTTTTTATGCAACTCTTCTAAAATCGGTTTCATCATTTTACAAGGTCCACACCATTCGGCAAAAAAGTCTACTAAGACAGGTGTCTGGCCCATTATAATCTCGCCAAAGGTTTCTTTTGTATTAGTCATGCTGATCCTTTTTTCCGCTCGAAAAGGTACTCAAGAGCAGCCCACCCATGGTGGCTCCATACAAGGTACTGTTCAGCCAGTTGGAGGTTATAGCACAGGTTCCGTTAGTACAGCCTATTTCAGACCAGTAGAGTAGGCCTGCAATAGCCCCCAATACTATACCCAATAAGGTTAGCCGGTTACTGCGCATCCAATTTCTTTCTTTTTCCATAAGTATCAAATAAAACAGTTTAATGTGGTAGCTTTTCTTTCATCAGTCCATACACCCACGTTCCGGCAATAGCACTCAGCAGCGTTACGATCACTACGAGAGCGCCGGTACCGATCTGAGCAAACAAAGGTCCGGGACAGGCTCCTGTCATGGCCCAGCCAAAACCAAAGAGCAGCCCTCCGTAGATCTGGCCTTTGCTGAACTTTTTGTCTTCGAGGCGAACGGATTCACCCTCGATCGTCTTTATTCCGAATCGTTTGATCAAAAAAACGCTCAACGCACCCACTGCAACGGCCGATCCGATCACGCCATACATATGAAAACTCTGCAGTCGAAACATCTCCTGAATTCTAAACCAGGCTATGACCTCTGCTTTGACCAGTACAACACCAAAAAAGACTCCGGCTAATAAATATTTTAAATTGGATGATAAGGGACTGCTGAGTTCGCTCTGATTAACACACATGGCATTTTCGGAGCGTATCTCAAAGTCTGTATTGATAGGTTGTTGCATAAAAGAATTGTTATAGGTAAGGGCAATTACATTTTTAAAATAAAGGGTAAGATCAAATTAGCCATAATAAAACCCCCTGCCATAAAGCAGCAAGTGGCAACCAGTGAGGGCCATTGCAAATTGCTCAATCCCATAATGGAGTGTCCCGAGGTACAGCCCCCGGCGTAACGGGTACCAAAGCCCACCAGAAAACCGCCGACTACCATCAACATAAAACCTCGAGCGGTCAGCAGAGCGGGCCAGTTAAATACCTGTGAGGGAATAAGCCCGTTGTAGTTATCGATGCCATAGGTGGCCATTTCACTAGCCAGCTTGGGGTGTACGGCCATGGGGGTAGCGTCCATTAAAAAATTGGCTGCAAGTATGCCGCCTAACAATACGCCTGCCACAAAGAAAAGATTCCAGATCTCTTTTTTCCAGTCGTAAGAAAAAAACGGAATCTTAGCAGGCAGACAAGCGGCACAGATGTGTCGCAGCGAAGAAGATATACCGAAAGTTCTGTTACCGATCAGTAATAATAATGGTACAGTGAGTCCGATCAAAGGGCCGGCTACATACCAGGGCCAGGGTTTCGTGATCCATTCAGGCATAGAGTTGTTTTTAGTTGGTTAGTGTATGCTTTTCTTTTTTAGTTTTTCTCTTCTTGCAACGATTGGCTCGAACGGGCCATATTTATGTTCTCTTTCAGAGAATCCATCGTGAAAGGGGCCAAAAGGGTGGTCTACTGGTTTTTTTGAGATATCGGGCCAGTCTTTTGATAAATCTTTTGCTGGTCTGGGCTGGCTATTGACAAAAGCGGCAATATCCCAGCACTCTTCTATGCTCAGTGCTGGCTTATTGTGCTGCGCTATATTCCAGGGCATATTGCTATATATGTAGCCTGCAAAGCGTGAGAGACGGTAGAGTCCCGCTCCAGTATTATAACTATGCTCACCCCATAATGGTGGATATTCAAAAAGAATGCCGTTGTCAGCTAGCTGGCCTTGCCCTTCATTGCCATGACAGCTTTGGCATTTTTGTTGGTAGGCTATTTTCCCTTTGGAGGGGTCGGCTGCTCGGTTGATATAAGGCAGCTTGTAGATGCCGGTTCCTTTAGGAGTTACGCCTTTTGGGATTTCTTTTCCCACCCATTTAATATAGGCCTCTATGGCCTGGTATTCCGTACTAGTGCTATCTGGCGCTATTCCATTTAGGCTTCTCTCAAAACAATCACTCACGCGTTTATAGATGCTCTCTGTGGTGCCGCTTCTGTCGCGAAAACGGGGATAGGTAGAAGCTACGGCTCCATAGTTATTACCCCAGGTTTTTTTTCCTGCCTGCAAATGGCAGTTCTGGCAATTCATACCATTACTGATGTTAGCGATAGATCCCTTGGGTCCTAGATACAAAGCAGTGCGGGCGATCAGATCTTGCCCAAAAATAACCAGACGACGTTGCTCACCCTCCAGTTCACGATCTGTAAATAAACTTGGTGAATGCCAATTACTGTCAGCAATGGGCTGCTGTGCTGCTAAAGCTTTGTTTTGTTGATTAATGCTTTTCCAAATAATAGTTAATACACATAGTGCAGCAAGACTAATGAGGAGTATCCGGTATGATCGAATAAAGGCTATCATCGAAAGTACCTTATCTAAATTCGTAGGTAGTGCCCTGAAGTTGTGTCAGTAGCGTTGCAGGTTGATCAGTGGCAGTAGCTCTCCCCTCCAGTTTAGGTGAAATAGGGGAGTGCTTGGCTAAATACTCTTTAATTACATCATGCATCAGCCAACCTAGTTTTTGGGGTTGTTTCACTTGCTCGATCCTGCAAAGTGTATCATCGGGGTCTCCTTCGCGTTCGCAAGCAACTACCGAGTATAAGCGGTCGTTTTCTAATGGAGTGCCATTTACTTTTACCCAGTTTACCCGTTTCCCATTCTCATTGCCGATAGTAAAATTCACTTGCATACCCGCAAATCGAACGAACCACCCCCCAAATCGTTTTGAGGGATCTTTGGCAAATGCATTTTGTAATTCTTTCTCTAGCCATTCCCGTATCTGGGCACCACTTACGTAACCGATTTTTGCTTCACTGTCTACCGGTAGCATATTCCACAAAAACTCTTCTGTAATAGCCGCTTTTCCGCTAGTTGTGTCGATATTAAGGGGCTGACAGAATCTAAACCCATTACTAAGGGCAATATCGGTATTGAACTTCCACTTGATAGCATCAGTGATCAGGTTATCCATGGGGGTCTCCATTACAAAATAGCGTACGAGTGGAGTACTGGTAGTCCCTATAACTTTATCGAGAGTAGCTCTGAACGGCTGCTCCGCTTTATCGATCATTGAAAGAATGTTCTTATCTGGAGCGAATCGTGCCGGATCGACGTCTAACAGCTGATACTGGTAGCTTTTTATTTTTCCATCTTGCACCTCAATATCCAGTTTACCTAAAAACGATCCAAAAGCTCCGCACTCTACCACTTTACAATACTTGCCCTCTATGGGTACTCGTACGCGTTCATGCGTATCGGCTCCTAAAATAAAGTCGGCTCCGGCTACTACTGGATTATTGGCAAGGCCCACTTGCTGGGCTAAGCCCATGTGTGTTACGATAAAAATGATGCCACACCCTTCTACCTCTTTTAAAAGTTTTATGTACTTCGCCACATTGAAGTCAGCATGGGTAAATCGAATGCCTTCACTGTAGGCAGGCGATTGTCGTTTAGGAATTAGATGATCCGTATAGCCGATAAAACCGACTTTAGCACCTGCAATGAATTTTACCCAATAAGGCGGATAAATAAGTTCACCATTGTCTGCATCTTGTGTCTGGTGCCACATATTGGCACATATCTTGGCAGCATTGCTATGCCCCATATCGTAGAGCATCTTTTTCTTTTTGTAAACCACTTCCCAGTTCCCCGGTAAAATCAGATCGTAGTTAAATGCATTGAGTATGGGAATCAGGGCCTCGCCTTCTGTGAGAGAAGCGATTGCACTGCCGTGAAAATAATCGCCTCCGTCTATAAGTAAGGTTTGTCCGGGATTCTTTTTTCGAAAGTACTCTATCATCGTTTTGAGTACGGCCATCCCTCCTCGTTTTCTATATACCCCCTGCTGGTTTTCCCAAAAAAACTCGTCGTGTGTGCGTAGTTGCGCATGGATATCAGATGTATAAAGAATCGTAAAAAAAGCTTTCTCTTGATCATTATTAACTCGAAGAGTATTCAAGTCATTTTGGCTTTGCCCAGAAGCTGTTGTAGCAGATAATCCGATCAGTCCGGTACCCAAACCAGCCCATGCCGATTTTTTTAGGAACTGGCGTCGACTACGTTGATTATCCGATTTAATACTCATTAGTTGTTTTTTCGATAGGTGATAGCCAAACTTAGCTAGTCTCAAAAAATTGTCTGGTGACAATAGTCACACATCCACTTTAGTACCCTGCCTTGAGGTAACTCCACCCGCTCTCTTGCAGGCGAATTACTTCTCCAAGCCCTAGTTTTACGAATCCTGCCTCTGGTACTATTGTTTCTCTGGGTACTTTTCTTTCTGTGATTGAATTCTCACAAGCTAAAAAGCTGATGCCTGCTTGGTAAAAAAAGGTGATCTTATCGGACTGTGTGGTCTTGTCTTTTCGCAGAAAATCAATTGCAGGGCCATGTACTACAACTGTGATTTGTGCGCTGTCTCCCCAGCTTTGTTGCATGTTCTTTACGTTATTCATAACCCCTTTCCAGGCAAGTGTGTCTCCACTCGATAATTGTAGTACCACGCGATGAAGAGGCCGCACTGTTTTTTCTGGGTGATTCACCATTGCTTTTTCCCAGGCTAAAATACCACCAGTAAGATCATACACTGTAGAAAATCCGGCCGTACGCATTAATTCCATAGCTTGTTGACTTCTTTTGCCCGATCTGCAATACAATAAATAGGTGCCTTCTTTATTCCATTGGGCGATGGAGGCTAAAAAAGAGTCCTTTTTTGCTATGTTTTCGAGTTTAGCCCCAGCGATATGACCGCCTCTCCACTCGGCGGGTGTTCTGACATCTATTACTGTTGCGCCCTCTTTTTGGGCTATTCGGTTGAATTTTTTAGGAGACAGACTATTTTGAGCCTGCCCGAAGGTGCTCAATGCAAAGAGCAGAACACCTGTAACATAAAGATTGCGCATAGTAGATTAATTCAGCTAAAAGTTACAACTCAAAACTGGTATTGAGAAAAACTTGTCTTCGGCTATACAATGGGGTGCCACCTTTGTGTAGGCTCCATTGATATCCCAGATTAATTTCTTGCTTGCCAACTCGCCACTGAAGGGCATTATAAAGACGATTATGGTCAAACCCTGCATATCCCGACTGCAGAGCCCAGAAAAACTCATTCGATAGTTGATAACCCAGTTGACGTTCGCCTGGTAGTTTCCACAGGGGTACAATAAAAGCGTTTTGAATGCGAAGGCGAGTGGCAAACTGGTAGGCATCGCTGCTGATATCAATAAAGCGAAGCTCATACCAGGCGCGATGGCGCGTAAGGGCTGATCCGATGGCAAGATTTTTTTGCAAGCCGACCGTCGTGCGGAGCTCTGTATATTTTTTAGTTTCTCCTGCAGAACTAGTTACGTTGGTATAGCCGTGATACGAGAGGGGGCTGTACGAAAGGGTCCAGTTTTTATTGCGTTTCCAATAGAGCCAGGGGCGAACAATGGAGAGCATTGGATGCTCAAAGGGGTTTTTGTCATCTATCCAGTAGTTAGATTGCATCCGTTGGTGCAATTCTAAGCCGATACCTTTTTTGGGCGCATGCCAATGAACCAGATTCACCCGTAGCCAGGCTTCATGCCGGTCTTGTGCAAGCCCCTCAGCAAGGAGCAACAACAGAAAGGGGAGAAGAATAATTTTTCTCAAGAACAATTACAATAGGGTAGAAGGGCATACATAATCAGTAAGACTGAACTTACCGCTTTCCTTGATGGCTTTAAATCCTCCTTTTACATCGATCAAATTCTCATATCCACGTGCCCGCAAAATAGAAGTAAAGATCATCGACCGATAGCCTCCTGCACAATGCACGTAGTAAGTTTTATTCTTATCGATCTTCGACATGCTGTCATTGATGAAATCTAGCGGTGTATTTTCTGCACGTTGTATGTGCTCACTGAGATACTCGCTTTTTTTGCGTACGTCTAAAATGGTTATAGCCTGCTCCTTCTCCAGATCGGCCAGTTGATCGGCATCGATAGAAACAATCTGATCGATCTCTTTACCGGCAGCTTGCCAGGCGGCAAAGCCACCTTTTAAATATCCGATGGTGTAGTCATAACCCACGCGCGCCAGTCGAGTGATCACTTCTTGCTCTCTTCCCTCGTCGCAAATCAGTAAAATTTCTTGCTTGATATCCGGGATCATGGCGCCTACCCAGGGGGCAAACTGACCATCGATTCCGATATTGATAGAGTTGGGAACAAATCCTTTGGCAAAGGTTTGTGGGGCTCTGGTATCAAGTACCAGGGCGCCTGTTTCGGTAGCGGCTGTTTCAAAGGCGTCGGGGCTTAGTGCTTGTTGACCTCTCTCCAATACTTTATCAATGCTCTCGTATCCCTGAATGTTCAGCATTACATTGAGCGGGAAATAAGCAGGAGGTGCGGCTAATCCATCGGTCACTTCTTTAATGAACTCCTCTTTGGTCATATCAGCCCGCAGGGCGTAATTATTTTTTTTCTGATTGCCCAATGTATCGGTGGTCTCTTTGCTCATGTTTTTTCCGCAAGCACTGCCGGCACCATGGGCAGGATAAACGATCACCTCGTCAGGAAGGGGCATGATCTTATTTCTGAGTGAATCGAACAGGTAGCCGGCTAATTTCTCTTGAGTAAGGTCGCTGGCTACTTTTTGAGCCAGATCGGGGCGCCCCACATCACCGATAAAAAGGGTGTCTCCCGAAAAGATCGCATGGGGCTTACCAGTGGCATCTAATAACAAATAGCAGGTACTTTCCATCGTGTGGCCCGGAGTGTGTAAGACTTTGATGACAAGTTCTCCAACATTGAATTCCTGACCATCGGTAGCAATAATAGCCTCAAATGCCGGAGTGGCATTCGGGCCATATACAATCGGTGCTCCGGTTTTTTTACTGAGATCCAGATGACCCGATACAAAGTCAGCATGAAAATGCGTTTCGAACACGTACTTGATGCGCGCCCCGTTGCGCTCGGCTTTTTGAATGTAGGGGTGTACCTCTCTCAACGGATCAATGACTACGGCTTCACCGTTGCTCTCAATATAGTAGGCACCTTGTGCCAGGCATCCGGTATAGATCTGTTCTACTTTCATATCGGTTACTTTACTTGACGATGCAAATTTCGTATAAATTTTTTCATCCCGCGGGTGACGAAAGTCACATTACTGGCTGCTTCCCAAGGCCTCTTTCACTAATACGTATACACCCATCACCAGTACAAACCAGCCAAATCCTTTCTTAAGTTGGGCACCCTCTACTTTTTTGCTGAGGGCATTACCGGCAAATATGCCCAGCACAGCCATCAGTGTTACAGCCAACAATAACGACCAATCCATAGTCTGTTGCGAAAGATCTCCGGTAAATCCGACTAATGATTTAGTAGCAATGATAAGCAGCGAGGTTCCCACTGCTTTTTTCATGGGTAGTTTAGTCAGCATCACCAGGGCCGGAATAATCAAAAATCCTCCACCGGCTCCCACCAGACCTGTAAGCAACCCCACTACGGCCCCCTCTAAAACGATCAGGGAGTAGTTATAAGAAAGTGCGCCTTCCGGAGTCTCATTATTATTTTTTTTGTCTCTGATCATAGAGACCGAAGCAGCCACCATCAACACGGCAAATAAGATCATCAGCAATACGCTTTTGGTGAGCACCCAATCGCCGACCTGCAAAATATGGGCAGGAATGTTGGGAACAATCAACTTTCTGGTCAGGAATACAGCCGCAATCGAAGGTGTCCCAAAGATCAGGGCTGTTCTTACATCCACTAATCCTTCTTTGTATTTGGGGTAGACGCCCACAGCGCTGGTAAGACCTACTATGAATAGCGAATAAGCAGTGGCCAGTACGGGCTCGACGCCCAGCAGGTACACCAAGACAGGTACGGTTAGAATAGATCCCCCACCTCCGATCAGTCCAAGCGAAAGTCCGATCAGCAGCGAAGCGGCAAAGCCGATCAGCTGTGCTGGTGTAAAACTGATTGCAAGTGCGGTAATCATATAATAAGATTTCGACAAAGCTATTGAAGTTGCTTTAACACGATCGTGACTAAGGTCACGAAGTGATTTCGATCATGTTTCGATGTAAAATAAGCTCTCCGCGTTGCTCCATTTTTTTAAGTAAGCGCGAAATGACCTCTCTGGAGCTATTAAGGTCCTCTGCAATTTGTTGGTGAGAGAGTTCAAGTTGGTTTTTGCCTGTCTTGTCTTTTAATCTTTTTAAATAAAACTGTAATCGTTCGTCCATGTTGCGAAAGGCTACATCATCGATAACAGACAGCAGCTCATCGAATCTGCTTCTATAGGTTTGGAGAACGAACTGATACCAGCTGCGATGTTCTTTCATAAGGGTGTCCATCAATTGGATCGGAATGAGAAGAACCTCGCAGTCCTCTTCTGCCACAGCAGTAATTTCGCTGGTGTCGGATTGCATGGCACAAATCATAGATACAGCGCAGGCCTGTCCGGGTCCCAGGTAGTACATTAAAAATTCTCCGCCCTCGGGACCTTGCCGGTAGATCTTTACCCGACCTTGTAAGATCAGAGCAGTAGATCGAATGTACTGTCCTGTTCTCATGATAACCTCTCCGGCAGCAAAGGATTGTTGTTTAGATTCTTTTTCTATAAGATCTAAAACGGCAGGCTCAAATTGGGAGAAGAGCTTTTTTAGGGTCATGCTTCTTTTTTTTGCAACACCAGCTCCATTTGAGAACTGCGGCTGCCTTTTATCAAAAGATGCGTATGCTCAAAGTGTTGCTCGCGAAACCATTGTCCGGCCACTACCGCATTTTCGAATCGAAGAAAGGGGTGATCTATCTTGTTAAAGTCTCCTCCCACCAGGGCCACGCTCTCCCAATGGTATTGTGCTATCAGTGCTGCAATGGAGCGATGCTCGGCTAAACTCTCCTCACCTAACTCGGCCATAGCCCCGAGCAGTAATACTTTTTTGTCGGCGTGTAATCGGGCAAAGTTTTCGATGGCAGCGCGCATGCTGCTGGGGTTGGCATTGTACGCATCCAGTATGATGGTGTTCGTTCCTGCTTGTAGTAATTGCGAGCGGCTATTGGAGGGGGCATACGATTCGATGGCTGCAACGATCTTTTGCGAAGGCACTCCAAAATGACTGCCCACCGCCACGGCCAACATTATATTGGCAAAATTATAATCGCCGACCAGTTGGGTCTTGAGGGTGTAATTGTCATCTCCCTGTGGGGTATGGGTCACTTTTACGTGTAAAAAAGGATCCTGGGTGGGCGACTCTTTCCTTGGTGCGATCTCCCCCAGGTAATCGGCCTCGTGGCTGCCATAAGTCACGCAAGTAGTTATACCCCGGCTCATTTGGCGTAAGTAATCATAGTCCCACATCACAAAGGCAGCACCCTGCTGATTGCGTATAAAATCAAACAACTCTCCCTTTCCTTTCTTTACCCCTTCTACACCTCCGAATCCTTCTAAATGCGCTTTACCGCAATTGGTGATGATGCCATGCGTGGGCAGCACATATTGGCAATAGCCGGCAATCTCTTGTTGGTGATTGGCCCCCATCTCTATAACAGCCATCTCCGCATCCGGGCCCACCCGCAGCAGCGTCAGTGGAATGCCGATATGATTATTGAGATTGCCCTCGGTGGTATACGTTTTAAATTGGCTGGATAGTACGGCATGCACTAACTCTTTGGAGGTAGTCTTACCGTTGCTGCCGGTAATGGCAATAAAAGGAATCCTGAACTGTTGACGATGATGCTTAGCTAACTGTTGTAAGGTCTGCAACACATCAGTTACCAATATGGTTCTTTCATCTATATAAGCAGTGGGATCGTCTATAACAACAGCGGCGGCTCCGGCAGCGATGGCTTGCGCGGCAAAGGTATTCCCATCGAAGCGATCGCCTTTGAGGGCAAAGAAAAAATCACCGGCCTGCAGTTTGCGCGTATCGGTTTGTATACGGGGATGCTTTAAATAAACTTGATACAGCTCGGTAATAGACATAGTGCAAATGTAAACAGGTGGCTATAAAAAAACCCTCCGGGTGGGGAGGGTTTAAAAGTATCTTGACAATTATCAGCGTTTTTGGCGGCGGGTCGGAAAGTAAAGACCAGTTTTTCGCTTGGTACCTAACTCGGGGCTACCGACGCGATTCATGGCGCATCTGAATCCGATGGTGGCCGAAGACTGATCATCTTCGAGATGACGGCGGGTACCGGGGCTCAGCCAATAGGCGCGGTCGTTCCAGCTGCCTCCTTTGTATACTTTAGAATGCAGCGGATCGATCAATGTCGAGACGGCATAGCCGTAGGTAGCAGCCGACAGTGAGTCACCATCCAAATAGTCGGCCACGTTGCCGCGCTGGTAGTTTCTTCTGTTGCGGGCATCTGCTTCGGTAACTTCCAGCATTTTTACGCGGCCCATGCTATCACGCTCATAGCGACTGGTGGGGTCGAGGGTGGTAGAATCGGCTACGTAAAGCTTCATGAACTTATTTCCTCGGAAGGGGGCAGGCTGGTCATCAAAATCAAGGCTCGACAAAGGACGATAGGTATCTTCTACCCACTCACTCACATTACCGGCCATATTGTACAACCCAAATCCGTTCGGATAAAATGATTCAACGGGAGCGGTGTAAAAGGCACGGTCGTTCAAACCACCGGCCACACCGGCATTGTCTCCCGATCCGCGTTTGAAGTTAGCATAGAATTGACCTTGCAGACTTCCTTTGCGGTTTTCACGCAGGCCATTTACATTTTGCGCCCAAGGATAGATCTGTTTGTTCGATTGTAGTTCCTCTCCGCGCTTACCTTCTTTTATGCTGCGACGGGGGTTTTGAGCCACTAATCCATAGGCAGCATATTCCCACTCGGCTTCAAAGGGAAGTCGGTATTCGGGGCTTACGATCCCAGACTCAACGGAGGGTAGGCTGGGGGCTTTTCCCTTGCTGGGCTTCATGGCCTTGCCGGGAGGGGCGGTATATAACCCCAATAAATAAGAGCGGGTATTGAAATTGTTATCGCCCTGCTGTGCGCCGGGTCTAAGATTGTTTTTGTTGATGTAGCCCTTCTCTACCAGGGTGATCTCGTTATAGCGATCGGTTCTCCACAAGCAGAAATCTTTGGCTTGCTTCCAGCTCACCCCCACTACTGGATACATATTGAAAGAGGGATGGCGGAAGTATAATTCTACGGAGGGTTCGTTGTAGCTAAGCTCGCTTCTCCATACGAGGGTGTCGGGTAATGCACTCTCTACGATCTTCACATTCTCGGGGTCGGAGGGGTCAAACACTTTGGCTAACCAAAAGATATATTCACGGTAATGCACATTGGCTACCTCGGTGCGGTCAATGTAAAAAGAGGGTACCGAAACGCGGCGGGGAATATTGTTCCATTCACCCATCACATCTTCTTCGGTCTGACCCATAGTGTAGGTGCCGCCCTCGACAAAAACAAGACCGGGACCGTTGGCCTGGTCTTTGGCCTTGGCCACCTGAAAACCGCCTTTTTCATTGTAATTCCAGCCGGTTATAGACGACTTGGGAGCTTTTTTGGCAAAAAGACCCTTGCCTTTGCACGAGCTGAGCAAAGAAAGGGAGCCAAGGAGCAGCAGATAAGCGCTAAAACGCAGAGTATAAACCATAATTCGATCAATTGGTCCTTTTACGGGAGTCAGTGATAAACGCGCCCAACGACTGGTTATTGCCTGAGGACATGGGCCTGCCGTAGGGGAAACGCGAATTTAAGTAGTTTGACGCAATAAGACCCCCCGGGATTAATATTTTTGTGATCACACAACACCCTTGAATACAATTGGTTAGGGACAGCTCCGGTTTTTTTGTGATTTTTTTAAAAAAAAGCAAAATTTTAACAATAAAGTGCCAGTTGCCGCGTTTATCCCAAATTACGGGTTCTCAGGACTTTTCTGAGGTCTGTAGGGTTCAAAAGTCTCCCCAAATCAGTTGATTTCCAGAGTTTGAAAAAAAATTGCTTTTGGGATGCTTTTTAATCAAAAACGCTATATTTACATCATTATTAAAAATTTTCTAATGAGACCAACTGCACTAAAACTAACTGCTGGTATCCTGCTTTTCTGTGGTTTAACTGCTACTGTAAATGCGCAGACCAACCCTATCAATGTTGTAACGACCGCCGTTCCTTTCCTCCGTATTGCTCCTGATGCCCGTTCGGGTGCCATGGGTGAAATGGGAGTAGCTACCTCTCCCGATGCATATGCAGGTATCTGGAACGTAGCCAAAGTGGCTTTCAACCAAAAGAACGCCGGCATTGCCGCCACGTACACTCCTTGGATGAAAGATCTGGTAAATGACGTTTACCTGGCTTCTGCCACCGGTTTCTTTAAAGTGGACGACAACCAAGCGCTGAGCGCAACCGTTCGTTATTTCAGTTTGGGAAATATCCAGTTCACTGATTTTACAGGAGCTGCCCTTGGTACTGAACACCGTCCTCGTGAGTTCGGGGTAGACCTGGGCTACTCTCGCAAACTCAACAACAAGAGTGGTGTAGGTATCACCTTAAAATTTATCAATTCTGATCTGACCGGTGGTCTTACTAACGGAAGCACCACTTATAAGGCGGGTTCTTCTGTAGCTGCCGACCTGGCTTACTACCACGATGGTAAGAAAAACGGTAACGGTTGGGCTTGGGGAGCTGTGCTCTCTAACCTCGGTGCCAAGATCTCTTATACTAATAACGCCGATGCTAAAGACTTTATTCCTGCCAACCTGGGTCTGGGTGCTACGTATACTAAGAAGTACAGCAGCAACAATACCCTCACATTCGGTGCAGAACTCAACAAGCTGTTAGTACCCACGCCTCCCGGCGAAGGGGCTACTGCTGCTGATCTGGCCGAGTACAGAAGCAAGAGTGTTGTGGGTAGCTGGTTTAGCTCATTGGGTGATGCACCCGGTGGATTTGCCGAAGAAGTTAGAGAAGTTACCTTGGGTGCTGGTGCTGAGTGGTGGTACAACAACCAATTCGCATTGCGTGCCGGTTATTTCTACGAGAACAAAACAAAAGGAGATCGTCGTTACTTCACCACTGGTCTCGGTGTTCGTTACGATGCCTTCAATTTCAACTTTGCCTACCTGATCCCTTCTGGAAGTGGTGTTAATCGTAACCCACTTTCCAACACGCTTCGTTTTACCGTAGCGTTCGATCTGGGTGCTAAAAAATAATATAGCGTTTAAACTTTTTACAAAGGCCCCGTTAATACCGGGGCCTTTTTGTTTATTTGCAAAAAACCACGTCTATGTCGTTTCGGATTGGATCGGGAGTAGATTTTCACCAGTTGGTCGAAGGGCGTGCGCTTTGGATCGGAGGTGTTTGCATTCCCCACCACAAAGGAGCGCTGGGGCACAGCGATGCCGATGTACTGTTACATGCCATCTGCGATGCGCTATTGGGGGCACTGGCATTGGGCGACATTGGAATTCATTTTCCCAATACCGATCCTGCTTACAAGAACATAGACAGTAAGCGGCTGCTCACTAAATGCCAGGAGCTGATTACTCAAAAAGGCTACCGCGTGGTGAATATTGACAGCACCCTTTGTTTGGAGGCTCCCAAGATCAAACCCTATGTAGAGGCCATGCGAGAGGTGATAGCCGGTATCTTGCAGCTAAGCACTGCAGATGTTTCGGTAAAGGCCACTACCACCGAAAAAATGGGATTTGCCGGTCGCGAAGAAGGACTGATGGCGTATGCAACTGCGCTGCTTCAAAAAATATAAAGAGGCCCTGCTTATCTTTGTAACGTGTCTGTTGTACCTGTAAAGATCATCAATCGTTCTGCCAACGCATTGCCGGCGTATGCCACCGACGGCGCATCGGGTATGGATGTTCGGGCACATCTGAGCGAGCCGGTCACGCTGGCTCCGCTGGAGCGAAAATTAATTCCCACCGGACTTTTTGTTGAGATCCCGACCGGCTATGAGATACAGGTGAGGCCGCGCAGCGGGCTGGCTCTTAAGCAAGGTATTACATGCCTGAATAGCCCCGGCACAATCGATGCTGATTACCGGGGAGAGATCGGGGTTATCTTGATCAATCTCTCTGGCCAGGAGCAACACATACAACCCGGAGATCGCATTGCCCAGCTGGTATTGCAACAGGTGGCCCGCACTGAGTGGAATGCCGACACGCAACTTTCCGATACAGCCCGCAGCCAAGGCGGATTTGGTCACACCGGTATACAATAATCCCCATGTCTATCCGCCTACTCCTTGTACTTTCTGTCATCGGTCTTCTTTGTTCTTGCAGAGCTACCAAGACTATACAAACAGCGATTGTAAAAAAAGACACCCTATCGGCCGAAGATCTTTCGCGGGAAAGGGCCCGCCTCGATTCTATTGCTTTTATCCAGGATAATTACCGGCAACTGGCCTCTCATCGCATCAACTATACCACCTTTAACGCCAAGATGGATGTAGATTACGAGGAAGGTGATGGAAAGAAACTGAGCGTCAATGCGCAACTGCGTATCTATAAAGACAGTGTCATCTGGGCCTCATTGACAGCGCTCTTGGGTATTGAGGGGTTACGAGCCTACATTACCCGCGACTCGGTTAAGCTACTCGATAAGCAGAACAAGGTCTATATTGCCCGTAGTGTGGCTTATTTGCGCGAGATTACGGCGCTTCCGCTCGACCTGTTCTCGCTGCAGGAGCTGTTGATCGGCAATCCGGTCTTTTTTGATTCTACGTTTACCTCGTACAGCCGTGGGCCGGGTACTATTTCGCTGCACGGGATCAATGCCTTCTTTAAGTTGCTGTTCACCATCGGAGAGACCGATAAATTATTACAGAGTGCCAAATTCGATGATCTCGACGAGGTTCGTAACCGAACCAGCTTTTTGCTGTATGGGGAGTACGAGAACAAAGCCGGTTTTCCCTTTTCGCTCAAGCGAAACATTGCGGTATCCGAAAAAAAGAAGCTCAATGTAGAGATTCGATACAAACAATATGCCTTTAATGAAACGTTAAGTTTTCCCTTTAGTGTGCCTAAAAATTATCGCCGCGATTGAGCAATAAAATTTATTTTGCAGGCATCCGTTATACTCGTTTCATGTACCGATCACTGCCTTTTCTTTTGGTTCTATTCATAGGCCTTGCGCTTGCTGCAGGGGCGCAACCTCCTGCCGATAAATCGGCCATGGAAAAAGAGCGCCAGGAGATTCAAAAGGAGTTAAAAGAAATTCAGCAACTCTACGAATCGGTCAAGGGTCAAAAAAAACAAACCCTCAGTCAGCTCAATGTACTGAACCGTAAGATCTCGTTGCAAGAGCGTTATATCGGCAGCATCAGCCGGGAGATCAGATCTATCGATGACGATATTTACCTGAGCGAACTTGAGATCTACCGGCTCAACAAGCAACTCGATACCCTGCGAGTGCAATACGCTCGCTCTATCGCTTACGCCTACAAGAACAGAAGTAATTACGATTATGTAAACTTTATTTTCTCGGCCAGTAGCTTTAACGATGCCATTAAGCGGATATCCTATTTAAAAAGCTATCGCGATTACCGCGAAAAACAAGTAGCGAACATCTATCGTACCCAAGAGTTGATCGGACAACGAAGAAAGCAGCAATTGGTGCGTAAGGAGCAGAAGAACGAGGCACTCGAAAAACAAACCAAGCAGGTCGAGGAGTTAGCTGTACAGAAGAAAGAGAAAAGTGCGGTGGTCAATCAGCTAAAGAGTCGCGAAAGGGAGTTGGAACGTCAGATCGCCTCTAAAAAGAAGCGCGACCGAGACCTGCAAAATGCAGTCTTGGCGGTTGTACGTCGAGAAATTGAGCTGGCTAAAAAAGAGGCCGAAGAAAGAAAGAAGGCGGCTGCCGCCAGTGCGGCCGCTGCCGGATCTGCTGCTGCGACCGGTTCTAAGGCCACTGCAGCCCCGGTGTCTGCACCGGCCGGTAAGCCCCTTGCCACCACGGGAAGAGTGGTGGAATCGACCTCTAAGCGCAATGAGCCCGTAAAGCGTCCGGATAGCTATTTAGATCTGAATGCCAGTGACGTTGCGTTAAATAGCAGCTTCGAGGCCAATCGGTATAAAATTCCCTGGCCGGTCGATAATGGGATCGTCGTGCTTAAATTCGGCGATAACAAGATCGAAAACACCTTACTCACTATCGATAATCCGGGCATCACGATTGCCACCCCGTCGGCCGGCTCGAATGTAAAAGCGGTTTTTAATGGAGAGGTGCGGGGCGTTTATAACCTGGGCGACGGTATGGCTGTTACCATTCGTCATGGAAAGTATTTTTCTACCTATAGTAATTTATCGGCCGTTAGCGTAGAGAAAGGAAGTATCGTCAAGACCGGTCAAGTAATCGGTAAAACGGGTCGTGACGATGAAGGCAATGGCGGGCAAATCGATTTTATCTTGACGATGGAAGCCCGCAAGATCGATCCGCAGGCCTGGTTACGCAGGTAAGCGTCCGTATCCATTATTTTTTAGAAAGAAATCGTTCGTAGAGCGCTTCGTAAGTGGGTATCACGGCGTGGATATCGAACTGTAAGGCCTGTTGGTGTGCTCTTTTTCTAAAGGTGCTCAGTAGCTTTTCGTCTTTTAATAATCGCAACGCATAATTACTCATGGTCGCAATATCTCCTACCGGACTTAAGAAACCGGTTTGTTCGTGAATATTGATCTCGGCTAGTCCGCCGGCATCGGTAGAAATAACGGGCACACCGGCCGCCATGGCTTCAAGGGCAGCCAGTCCAAAGCTTTCGTACTCTGAGGTGAGCAAAAAGATATCGGCAATAGCCAAAATATCTTCCATTTGCTCTTGTTTGCCCACAAATAAGATATCGTTGCAAACCCCCAGTTCACGACTCAGGTCTTCGGCGGTACTTCTCTCGGGTCCATCTCCCACAAATAATAACTTGGCAGGAACTTCTTTTTTTACATTGGCAAATATCTGGACCACATCGGTAACCCGTTTGATCTTTCTGAAATTTGAGGCATGTAACAAGAGCTTCTCTCCGTTGGGTGCTATGGCTTTTCGAAAGGCATCGATGGGTTTGCGACTGAAACGTTGCACGTCTACAAAATTCCGGATCACTTCGATCTCTTTAGTGATTGCGAAATATTTATAAGTTTCTTCGCGCAAATTTTGCGATACGGCTGTGATGGCATCGCTTTCGTTGATCGAGAAAGTAACGACGGGTGCATAGGTCTTATCGCGGCCTACTAACGTAATATCGGTTCCGTGCAACGTAGTGATAACAGGGATCTGAATACCCTCTTTGGCCAAGATCTGTTTGGCCATATAGGCAGCCGAGGCATGAGGAATGGCATAGTGAACGTGCAAAAGGTCGAGCTGTCTGTTCTTGATCACATCGACCATGGTACTGGCCAGCGCGGTCTCGTAAGGAGGAAAATCAAATAGTGGGTAGGTAGGGACCTGTACCTCGTGATAGATGATATGTGGATCGAAGCGGTCTAGGCGTACCGGTTGCTGGTAGGTGATAAAATGCACCTCATGCCCTTTTTGTGCCAAAGCCTTGCCCAGCTCGGTGGCCAGCACCCCCGATCCTCCAAACGTAGGATAACAAACAATTCCAATTTTCATACCTGAAACAGCATACAAAGGTAGCTGTTTCGGCACTGCGGGCGGCTAAATTTATTATCTTCAAATGGCGATAAGCATCTTGCTGTTAAGCTAAGAACCCTCCAATTATGATAACACCTGTCCCTTTCCGGTTGTACCGGGTCTGCTTGCTCCTCCTTGTGGGTATGCTCAGTTTTGTTTGTATGTCTCCTCTGAGCGCGCAAACCAGTGATTCTGTTTTTATCAGGCGATTAGCCGACGAGATCTTGTTGCGTTCTATGGCCTACGATAATCTGCGGGTGCTTACCAAGCAGATCGGGCCACGTTTGGCAGGCTCCGCCGGTATGGTCAAGGCCGAGCAGTGGGGAGTAGCCGCCATGCAACGCGCCGGTGCCGACAGTACCTGGAAGCAACAGTGCATGGTGCCGCATTGGGTGCGGGGCGGGCAAGACCAAGCTCGTGCAGTTGTCAATGGAAAAACTAACACACTCGATGTAGTGGCTTTGGGGAATTCGATCGGAACAGGCCCCACTGAATTGATGGCTCCTGTTATGGAAGTACGCTCTTTTGAGGAGTTGCAACAGCGGCAACAAGAAGTAAAGGGCAAGATTGTTTTTTATAATTATCCGTTTAATCCCACCCTGGTGCGAACGTTTCAGGCCTATGGAGATGCCAATAAGTTTCGCGGGCAAGGGCCTTCGCAAGCCGCCCGCTACGGAGCTTTGGGGGTAGTGGTTAGAAGCATGAGCCACAGCACCGACAATCATCCGCATACCGGATCTACTCGTTACGATAGTGTATCCAATAAGATCCCGGCAGTGGCCATTGGCTTGCAAGATGCTGATCGGCTGTCAGGTTGGATCGCACAAGGTTCCACGCAGGGCGCTGTACAGGTAGGACTTCGTACGCTCGGTCATTTTTTACCCGATACCATTGGGCACAATGTGATCGGAGAGCTAAAGGGAACGGTTTTCCCTGATGAGATCATCACAGTCGGGGGGCATCTCGATAGTTGGGATAATTGCGAAGGGGCGCATGACGATGGCGCCGGTTGTGTGCAGACCATCGAGATCTTGCGGGCCTTTAAAGCCATGGGCTATGCGCCACAGCGTACGATCCGGTTTGTACTTTTTGCCAACGAAGAAAACGGATTGCGCGGGGGTACCCAATATGCCAATGAGGCCAAGCGTAAAGGAGAGAAGCATGTGTTCGCTCTTGAGTCGGATGCCGGCGGATTTACCCCGCGAGCCTTGGGCTTTACGGTCTCAGATGCACAGTTTCAAAAGATCATGCAATGGCAACCGCTGATCGCCCCCTATGGCTGCTCGGAGTTTGCGCGTGGCGGCGGTGGTGCTGATATTGGTCCGCTCAATCGGTTATTCAATACGCCGGTGGCCGGACTGCAGCCCGATTCGCAGCGGTATTTTGATTATCACCACGCTCGCAGCGATGTGTTCGAAGCAGTCAACAAGCGTGAGCTGGAGTTGGGTGCCGTTAATATGGCTGCCCTTATTTACCTGATCGATCGCTACGGGTTATGAGGCCAGTAGCGATTGCAGCGCTGCATCGATCTTACTGAAAGGAAAGCGATCTACAATAGTTTGCAGGTTCGCCGCTATCTTATCATTGCAGAGCTGTCCGATACTTCCTTCGTGCGTATGCGACAGTGGTTCTTTCCATTGGTAGCGGCCCTCCTCAATCGATAATCCTACTTGTTTGTAAGCATCCCGAAAGGGAACGCCCTCTCGCACTAATCTATTGACGGCTTCAACGCTGAACAGCAGTTGGTAGCGTTCGTCTTTTAATAGGTCTTTTTTGGGCTGCAGGGCATCGATCATTACGGTTAACATCTGCATACATGCCCGAAGCGTAGTAAAAGCGGGAAAAATCGACTCTTTTAGTAATTGCATCTCACGATGATACCCCGACGGAAGATTAGAGGTGAGCAGGGTAATCTCGTTGGGCAATGCTTTGATGCGGTTGCAATGTCCGCGAACCAGTTCAAACACATCGGGATTTTTTTTGTGCGGCATAATGCTGCTACCCGTGGTGAGTTCGTCCGGAAAAGAGATAAACCCGAATTGCTGGTTCATATACAAGCAGGCATCCATACTAAAGCGACTCAGCGTTTCGGCAATACCGGCCAGCGCTTGGGCAACCAGTCTCTCTGTTTTGCCCCGGCTCATTTGGGCATACACGACATTGTAGTGCAGCTCATCAAATCCCAGCAGCCGGGTCGTGTAACTTCTGTCGATAGCAAACGAAGACCCATAACCAGCGGCGGAGCCTAGTGGATTTTTATTGACTACCTGAAAGGCGGCTTCGAGCGCCAGCAGATCGTCGCAAAGACTTTCGGCATAGGCGCCCAGCCAAAGTCCAAACGAAGAAGGCATGGCCAGTTGCAGATGGGTATATCCCGGCAGCAGGTCGTCTTTGTATTTTTCGCTTTGACGTTGCAGACACGTAAAGAGGACTACCAGATCCTCGACTGTTTTTTTGATCTCCTCTCTAAAAAATAATTTCAGATCTACCAGTACCTGATCGTTGCGGCTGCGTGCGGTGTGAATTTTTTTTCCGGTATCGCCAAGTTGTTGGGTGAGCATCCACTCTATTTGGGAATGAATATCCTCACAATCGGGGTGCAGCATAAAACCGGGCTCCTTTGTGGTTCGGTAAAGTTGTTGCAGTGCTGAAACGAGTGTGCCGGTCTCTTCGGGGCTGAGTAATCCCACCCGGCCTAACATTTTTACATGGGCAAGTGAACCCATCACATCGTAGGGGGCTAGTTGCAGATCAAAGTTTTTATCGTTACCAACAGTAAACGAGTTAACTGCTTCGGTAGCGGTCGTATTTTTTTGCCAGAGCTTCATGTTACACAGCATTTGAGGTGAACAGAGTGGTCATCAAGTCTATATAAAGATCGATCCCTTTTTCGATCTCTGCCGTATAGACAAATTCATCAGCACTATGACTGCGAGCCGAGTCGCCGGGTCCCAGTTTTAAGGCGGCAAAAGGAATCAGGGCTTTGTCGGAGGTGGTTGGCGATCCATAGTGCGATAGCCCCAGTGATCGGCCTGCCTGAACCACTGGATGATCTAAGGGGATCATGGTGGGGCGAAGCCTTGTGCTGCGCGGTTGTACCCGGCAATGGGTGTGTTGGTGAATTTCCGCCAGCACTTCTTCAAAACTATAGCACTCGTTGATACGCGCATCTACCACAAAGTGGCATTCCGAAGGAACCTGGTTGTGTGCTTTGTTGGCGGTCTCCATAACAGTTACACTCATTTTATTGGGGCCCAACAAGGGGGATATCTTGTTAAATCGATAGTCCCTGAACCAGGCTATATCTTGAAGGGCATGGTAGATGGCATTATCGCCTTCTTCGCGGGCGGCATGGCCGGCTTTTCCGGTGGCATATACGTCCAGCACTAACAATCCTCGTTCAGCGACGGCCATTTGTAGTAAAGTAGGTTCTCCTACTATGGCAGCTGTATGCTGATGGCGTTGTGTGGGTAAAAAACAGCCCTTGGTATGGTCAATAAATTCGTTATCGAGCAGCAGCGATTCAATGCCTCCGGGGCCGCTGATCTCTTCTTCGGCGGTGGCGGCCATCACAAGATTCCAACCCCATTCATTTGCTTTTCTATACAACTGGCAAAAAGCAGTTATCAAACTGACCAACGAGGCGCCCGCATCGTTGCTGCCCAGCCCGTAGAGGCGTCCCTCCTCTATAGTGGGTAAAAATGGGTTTCGTGTGTATTGGGCATTCGGCCTGACGGTATCGTGATGAGAATTCAGTAGCAGGGTGGGTGCCTTCTCACGAAAGTTGTAACTGACAGCGTACAGGTTATTGCCTTGCCGATAGGCCTTGATGCCCTCTTGTTCAAAGAAGGCAAGCAGGCAATCGGCTGTGCCTTGCTCTTCTTTACTGAAAGAAGGAATGGCAATGAGCGACTTTAAAAGGGCGATGCTCTTTTGATAGGCCAGTTGTCTTTCGCTATGCATGGGTTATAGAGGTGCCGGTCTGGCCTTTTACTAAAGATAGTAATGCATGGGCTTTCCCAATTCGTACGGTGGCTACTCCGGCCTCGAGTGCAGCAAAGGCATTATCGAGTTTGGGTAACATACCGCTATGGATGATGTTTTTTTCTTTGAGGGTTCGGTAGGTGGCCTTATTGATGGTGCCAATTACGCTGTCGGGATTGTTAGTGTCAGCAAGCACTCCGTTTTGTTCAAAGGTGTAAATGAGCTCCACGTTATAGTGCTTGCTTAAGGCCACGGCCAAGGTTTGCGCAATGGTATCGGCATTGGTGTTAAGCAGTTGTCCCAGTTTATTGTGGGTGATGGGAGCTATAACTGGTGTAATAGTTTGCGTAAAGAGAGCATCGAGTAAAGCGGTATTGACACCTATTGGATCACCCACATAGCCGTAGTCAATGGGAGATGCTGCTCTTTTTTGGGCGGTGATCAGGTTACCGTCTGCGCCGGATATGCCCAAGGCATTACAACCGTTTGCTTGCAGCGATGCCACGATACTCTTATTGATAAAACCGGCATAGACCATCGTTACCACTTTAAGGGTTTCGAGGTCGGTGATTCTGCGCCCTTCGCGGAGCTCTTGGGTTATACCCAATTGCGAAGCCAGCTCGGTAGCTAGTTTTCCGCCGCCATGTACCAGCAGTGTGTGTACGGGTGTTGTTCCAGGTTGTTGTCGGGCAAGGGTAGCGAACGACGACAAGCAAGCCTCCAGCGATTCGGGCTGGTCAATGATTCCCCCTCCCAATTTGACGATATAGAGTATAGGTTTATGCGCCATGGCGTACACGTTTAGGCGATGCCATCTAAGATTGATTTTAAGACCGCTTGGGCTGCCCATACCCGGTTACCGCCCTGTTGTTGTACCAAGCTTTGGGGGCTGTCCAGTACTTCATCGCTTAGTTCTACATTTCTTCTTACAGGCAGGCAGTGCATTACTTTTGCATTTCGCGTCGCACTCAGTTTTTTTGTTGTAAGCATCCAGTTAGCGGACGACTCATTTATTTTTCCGTAATCGTGGTAGCTGCTCCAATTTTTAACGTACACAAAATCGGCTCCGTCGAGTGCTTTTTGCTGGTCGGTCTCGATGGTGGCACCAGCGGTAAAGGTTTCACTGAGTTCCCATCCCGGGGGATGGGTGATGATCAGATCGGCTTGTTGCCAGGCATTGACCCATTGGGCAAAGCTGTTGGCCACACATTGCGGCAAGGCCTTGCAATGCGGAGCCCACGACAGCACGATGCGAGGTTTTCGATTTTGGTAGTGCTCGGGATGGTTATGTAAGGTCTCTGTAATCGTGATCACATCAGCCAGCGACTGCAACGGATGCAGGGTAGCGCTCTCCAAACTAATAACAGGCACCCCGGCGTAGCGAATAAATTGTAAAATGATTTGTTCTGCATAATCCGCTTCGCGGTCTTTGAGTTCCGGAAAACTGCGAACCGCTAATATATCTACATATTGCCCCAGAATAGGTGCGGCATCTTTTATATGCTCTACTGTCTGCCCGTTCATCACGGCCCCATCCGTGAACTCAAGCTTCCAGCCGTCGTTGGCAGCGTTCAGTACGATCACTTCTAGACCTAGTTGTTGCGCTGCAACCTGGGTGCTCAGTCGGGTGCGAAGGCTGGGGTTAAGAAAAAGACAAGCGATTCGTTTACCTACCCCTGCGCCGCGGTCTTTAAGCGGATCGGTCTTGTACTGTAGGGCCAACTGAACCAGTTGATCTATGTTGCCTGCGTCTTGGACCGAGATAAATTGCTTCATATAATTTGACATAAATGAACTACGGGGTCTAATGACTGGATATCTCCTCTTTGAGCGCAGCGATCAGTTGTGCGGATTCGCTTTGGGATAAGGCCAGCGACGGCAGCAGTCGAATTACACGGGGCTTGGCCTCACCGGTAAAAATGTGGTGGTGGGTCAATAGTCGCTGACGCAAAGGGCCCAATGCTTCGGGAACATCAAATCCGATCATGAGTCCGCGTCCGCGAACTTGTTGCAGCGGCGTTAGTTTCTCCAGCTCCTGCATCAGCCATTGACCCAGCACGGCTGCCTGTTCGATCAGTTGTTCTGCTGCGATGACCTCGAGTACGGCCAGCGCTGCGGCACAGGCCAGGTGATTGCCGCCGAAGGTGGTTCCTAACTGAAAATGTTTGGGTTTGATTCTTGGGTGAATGATGATACCGGCAACCGGAAATCCATTACCCATCCCTTTTGCCATGGAATAGATATCGGCCTCTACTCCGGCAAAGTCGTGACTAAAGAATTTTCCGCTGCGTCCATAGCCGCATTGTACGCTATCGGCAACATAGAGGGCGCCATAGGCATCACAACAGGAGCGAATAGTCTGTAAAAATTCATTCTCCGCTATGTGAATACCTCCCACGCCTTGTATGCCCTCAACAATAACGGCGGCAATTTCGTTACCCTCCTGCTTAAAGTGATCACGTAGTGCCTGGCTGTCATTGAAAGGTAAAAAGGTAACATGGTCTGTTTGATTGACAGGGGCTCGGTAGTTACTGTTATCGGTAGCTGCCACGGCCAGTGAGGTTCTTCCATGAAAAGCTTTGGTAAACGCTACGATCTTTTTTCTGCCGGTGGCAAAGCTGGCTAACTTGAGTGCATTTTCGTTGGCCTCCGCTCCGCTGTTGCATAAGAACAGCTGGTAATCTTGTTTACCTGATACCTTACCGAGCAGATGCGCTAATTCTTCTTGTAAAGGGATGTGGATAGAGTTGGAATAGAAGGAAATTTTTTTTAATTGCGCTTCGATGCGTTGTACCCAGTGGGGATGTCCATGCCCGATGCTGATCACCGCATGCCCTCCGTACAGGTCTAGGTATTCTGTTTCATGTTCATCCCATACCCGTGACCCACGGGCCCGGGTGATGGTGATATTGTGCAGGGGGTAAACGTCAAATAAGTTCATCTTAAAAGAAATTGGCTTTTAACTGCAGTCCGGTGGTTTCGGGTAGACCAAAGGCCAGGTTCATGTTTTGCACCGCTTGTCCCGAGGCTCCTTTAAGCAGATTATCGATGACACAATGCACTACCAGATGGTTTTCTTGTTGCTCCAGTTGCAAGATGGCTTTATTGGTGCCCACAACTTGCTTGAGTGAAATAGGGTCTTTGCTGATCGTTACAAAAGGGGCCGCTGCATAACACGACTCGAAATGCGCCGTTGCCGCTTGTATGGTGAGCGTTGTACGCAGGGTAGCGCTTATAAAAATACCTCTGGTAAAATTGCCCCGCCAGGGAACAAAATGAACGGCCACAGGTAGGTCTGCTGCCGCTTGCAATTGCTCGCCGATCTCGGCAAGATGCTGATGCGTAAGTGTCTTATAAGCCTGAATATTATTGGCTCTCCAGCTGTAATGGGTGGTTTCACTAAGTGATTGACCTGCTCCGGTAGAGCCGGTAATGCCGGTCACATAGGCTTCTTGCAGGGTGCCATTTTTTGCCAGTGGCCATAGGGCCAGTTGGATAGCGGTAGCAAAACAACCGGGGTTAGCAATACTTTTTGCTTCAATAAGCTTATCGCGGTGTATTTCGCTAAGGCCATATACAAATTGACGATCACCGAGGGTAGCGGTACTGCCCAGTCGAAAATCGTGTGTAAGATCGATGATACACACACCCGGATCGAACGAATGCTCCGCTAAAAATTGTTTTGATTCACCATGGCCCAGGCAAAGAAAAAGTACGTCGACCGGACTATCGAAGCGCTCACTGAACAATACGTCGGTAGTGCCTAAGAGGTCTTGATGGATAGTATACACGGGTTTTCCCGCTTGGCTGCGGCTGTAGACAAATTCGATATGGGTGTTCGGATGCCCTAGCAGTAACCGCAGCAGCTCTCCACCGGTATAACCGGCTCCCCCAATAATCCCCGCCTTAATCTTTTTCATGGGCTGTCGATTGAACTTGGTGATAAATGCCAACCTGGTTACCGAAGATGCGCGTAAAGCCTCGTACGTCTTGTCCGGAAAAGCCGCTGTTCATTTCTCCGTATTTTCCAAACTGACTGTTCATTAAGTCGTATGGACTCTCTATACCGGTCACCTGAAAGCGATAGGGGAATAGTGTTACAAACACCTTGCCGCTTACCTGCTGCTGGCTACTTTGTAAAAAGCCTTCTATGTCTCGCATTACCGGGTCGAGTATTTGTCCTTCGTGCAGCCAGTTACCATAAAATAAAGCCAGTTGATCTTTCCATTGCAGTTGCCATTTGGTGAGCACATGTTTTTCGAGAGCGTGATGTGCCTTGATAATTATGAGGGGAGCGGCTGCCTCAAATCCCACTCTTCCCTTGATGCCGATGATGGTATCACCTACATGGATATCTCTTCCGATGGCGTACGGACCTGCTATTGCTTGCAAGGCTTGGATGGCTTCGGTGGGGTGTGCATAGCGCTGCCCATTGATCTGCGTCAACTCCCCTTGTTCGAACGCCAGCACTATCGATTCGCTGCCACTGCGGGTCAGGGGGGTAGGCCAGGCCTCTTCGGGCAGTATTCCGTTCGAGGACAGGGTTTCTTTTCCTCCCACACTGGTTCCCCAAATACCTTTATTGATGGAGTAAAGAGCTTTTTCGGTATTCATCTCGACCCCTTGCTTTTTTAAATAGTCGATCTCTTGCTCACGGCTCAGCTTGGCATCCCGAATCGGCGTGATGATCTCCATACCCGGTATCATGATCTGAAAGATCATATCGAATCGTACCTGATCGTTGCCCGCACCGGTGCTGCCATGTGCCACGGCATCGGCATTGAGCTTTTTTGCGTGCGCTGCAATTTGTAAGGCCTGACTGAGGCGCTCTGCCGATACGGAAAGAGGATAGGTGTTGTTCTTGAGTACGTTGCCATAGATCAGGTAGCGAATAATCCGATCGTAGTATTCTTTGACGGCATGAACGGTCGTATGGCTGCTAACACCCAGCGCATAGGCATGTGCCTCTATGCGTTGCAACTCGTCGTCGGTAAATCCTCCGGTGTTCACCAGCACACTGTGCACCTCACAGCCTTGCTCTGCTACCAGATACCGTACGCAATAGGTGGTATCGAGCCCACCGCTAAATCCCAGTACCACTTTTTTAGCCATGGTAAATTAATTAAGAGGTTACTTACTGTTTAAAGAGATGATGTAAAAAGCCAACCATCTTGCTGCCCGTTTTCTTCTCTTTCTTTAAAAAGGGTTGGAGTAATTTCCATTGTTTGAAACGGAGTAATCGTTCGAGCACTGATTTTTTCTCTTCAAAAAAACGCTGCGTCTCTTCGGGTGCATAGTGGTCACCAGGATCATAAAGCATGGCGGTGCACATGCAGTTTTTACGGTCTTTGCTCATGAGGATCTCGTAGTTGACGCAACTTTTACAACCGGCCCAAAAGGCTTCGTCTTGCGTTAACTCACCGTAGGTGACGGGTTCATAGCCAAGCTCACTATTGATCTTCATCACGGCCAGTCCGGTGGTAAGACCAAATAGTTTGGCATGTGGATACCTTTCTCGAGAGAGCTGAAAGATCTTTTGCTTGATGGCTTTGGCCACTCCGCTTTTGCGATAGGCGGGTGCAACGATCAGACCACTGTTGGCTACATATTCTCCGTGACTCCATGTTTCTATGTAACAAAACCCGACCCACTCACCCTGCGGAGTTACTGCGATCACGGCCTTTCCCTCTTCTATCTTTTGGGCAATGTATTCGGGCGTACGTCTGGCAATACCGGTACCGCGTGCTGCTGCCGAGGCAGCCATTTCGTCGGTGATGGTAGTCGCATATACGGAGTCGGCCGCAGTGGCCACTCTGATGAGCAGCGATGTATTCAATTCAAATTATCCGTTAGAAGTGGGGATCACCAGTCCAAAAAAAATTGCGGGGGGATTTTTTCACTGACAGGGACCGGGGTGAGGGGTTCGTCCTGTCAGCAAAGACGGGTCGGCGATTTACGTACGGTCGGCAGGTTTCTTTTTGTCATAGCAACGGTAGCGATAACGAAAAACAAAACTACAGTTTTAATTTATTTATGAGCCAATTTTTTTAAGGAACATAGATCGCAAACAAGGCAGGTCGCTTGTGTAGCTCCGGAATATTCTTTCTCCATTGTTCTACCGTACGCGTCTTGACCCACTCTGTGGTTCCTGTCATATCGGTGGCAATACAAAGCTGGGTGCCTGGTTGCAAGTGTTTGAGCAATGAAACTAACAGCTGGTTGTTCCTATACGGAGTCTCAATAAAAAGTTGGGTGCATTTTTCTTTGGCAGCGCTCTGTTCAAGCTGCTGCAGGGTCCTTATTCGTTCGCGCTCCTCGATGGGCAGGTATCCTACGAACTGAAAGCGTTGTCCGTTGAATCCGCTGGCCATTAGCGCCAGTAAGATCGAGCTGGGTCCTACAAGAGGTTTCACCGTGGCCCCCTGACGGTGTGCAAGCGCGATCAACTCCTGGCCCGGATCGGCCACGCCCGGACAACCCGCTTCGCTGACGATACCGATAACATCGTTGGTTTGGAGCGCTTCTGCAAAAGCAGCGGTGGTGGTGGGTTCGCCCATCGTATGCCACGTATAGGCATCGATGACCATCTCTTTCCAGCACTTCTTGAAAAAACGGCGGGTGGTTCTTTCGTTCTCCACGAAAAAAACCTTGCATTCTTTAACGGCTTCCATTACATATGCGGGCAGCACCTGTGTGGCCTCGGGGTGAAGCGGGGCGGGTATCAGATATACGGTAGTCATGGTTTTTTTACCTGTCGAACACTTAAGGTGGCGGCGATAATAGCATAGGCGGGAGCCAGCCAAACCATCGCATGCATGGCAAAGAAAACAATTCCGTTGCCAATGGCCAATCCCCTGTGTTGCGAAGAGAACAAAAGACTTTCTTTGAGCGTAAACCGGTTACGGGCAAAAGAATAATCGAGCATCGATACGCCGAAGTAATACGATTCGAGGGCCAAGGCTATCAAGGGAGTGATCCATCCGGCCAGGGGTACCAGCGAGAGTAGAATCAATCCCATAAAATACAAGATCTGTTTGCCGGCGTTACGCAAGGCCAGCCGGATTCCTCGCTGGGCATCCTCTTTTACATCGGACCAGCTGAAGGGATGCTCCTTGCCATCCAGCAGTGCTTCTGTTTTTTCACTCAGATAGGTAAAGGCAGGAGAGCCGACCACCAACAGCATGTATTTGAATAGCGAGAAATAACAGATCATCAGCACCAGCCGCAGCATCATCCCATTCATCACAAATAAAAAGCTGAGCCACTCGTTGCGCTCTTGCTGCAGCCAGTTTTCGATACCGAGTTGTTCGCTCATCCATGTAACGGCCTCGCTTGACGATCCGGCAAAAAAGTAAAGAGAAATAACCGCCAAGACGCTGTAAACGATGCCTGGCCACAAAATCTCGCGCAGCAGCCGGTGCGTCCGGATAAACTGGTGCGCTTCTTGCCAGGATCGAAAAGCAATGACGATCTCTTTCACAGGGTCAAAAATTTATTCAGGTCAGCCGCCGGATGCGGATCAAAACTTGGGACAGTTAAGTTTCTTCAGACTGGGATCGGAGGGTTGCTTGATATAGATCAGTGAAATTTCCATTCCTCCGCGGGTATTGGTAGCCGGTCTGAGCAGCGATGTATTGGCATCATAGCTGGCACCCAGGCGGAGTCCTTTAAATTCTAGGCCCACATAGGGAATAATGGCGTCTTTTAGTCGATACCAACTACCCAGGTAAATATTAACGGGATCCTCATCGCTGCGATTTACGTTGTAAGAGAAGGCACCACCTACGATGGTATTAGTGGCCTTGGCCTGCATACTATGATTGGCTGCTATGTGAAAATAGTGATAGCCGCCAATGGGAATGCGTCCACCGGCTTGCAGAGTGGTGCGGGTGTTGAGGATGTACTGTCCGCCCTGAAAGCTTTCTTTGGGTCGGTTGAGATGATACATCGAAGCTCCCACATAAAAATTATTGTATCCGTTGGTGCTGCCGCTGTACAGTAAACCGGCACTCAGATCGAAATAACCCATGCTGAGTCGCTGGCTATTGAAGATCTCACTGGTCACACCGGTAAAGCCCAGTGGCGTAAGTTGATCGGCAAAGATCAGTTTGCTTACATCAAGACGTTTGTTGATAAATGCCCCTTGGAAGCCTACTCCCACCTGGTGTAACCCATCTTCATCCATTCCTTTGTGATACGAGAACGAAAGGCCGGCATAATTAGTGGTGAGTACGCCGTTCCCGGCTACATCACTCA
>JBIIDB010000174.1:0-3419 GCA_044238505.1 Chitinophagaceae bacterium
TTTAGCACCCACCCAAATGCGGTTCCCCTTTAGGTCTACGCCCAAAAAATTTTGGTTGGCGTGTAAACGGGCCAGACCCAGCGTATACTCCCCTTTACCACAGGCCAGTTCGAGCGTTAGCGGCTGGATATGTTCAAAAAAACGACCCCACTGACCAGCTATGGCCGTCGGAAATTCCAGTACATTTTTGAATTCTTTGATCGCGGCGAAGCGAGCCAACTTCTTTTGTCCCATCCTTAAAATTTAACCTGTAGACCGATCCCCACGATCGATTTGAGTTGCAGTCCCGGTGACTTTTTGGTAGGGCCAAACAATCGTACATCATCATCATACACCAGATCGAGGTTCCAGTTTAAGGCCAGATTCTTTCCGAACTTGGCAGTCAGCACATTGGTAATAAAAATATCTACGTTTTGGGGATTGGTCTTGTAGTTCGTAAACAGATCGACCCTGGTCTTATACAAAACGTTTTTTGTAAAATTTTTTTCGAACGTTAGTGTACCGAATGCTCCCAGCTGGTTGATACTTTTTGTGCCGGGTCTGACCCCGTATTCTCCACGACGCGATAATTCAGGATCTGTTACGATCACCCAGCGCGCTGTAAGGGGAGAGAAGAATATCGATAGATTTTTTTTGGGCTTAAAGTCAAGCCCTTGGCTAAAGATGATATATCCGGGAGACATGAACGTGGAGGCAAAGGTCTTTGTGTTATTCGGATAGGTGTATCCCCGGACGAACTGCGAACGGATATTGAACAGTGTGGCCAGGTTCAGTTTCTTGTTGAGGGAGTATCCATATTTGGAGATCAGATCGAACCTGTCATCGTTTTTACGACTGCCGAGAGAAGTGGTATTGATATAGCCAAAGAAGATATCGAGGGTGTTATCCCAGCTATTGCGGTCTTTGCGGTAATAAGAATACAATTGTAAGATTGTATTGATGGTAAATGAGAATTGATCACCGCCGGCGGCCCAGTTGCTGAGACTGCCTTGTCCGATGGTAAGCGTGTAGTTGCCCCCTGATTTCCATTTTTTGATAAGGGAGTCCGGAACATATTTCTTTACCGGCCGAAGCGACTCGGTTTGCAGCCTGCGGATAACGGCATCTTGTGCGGAGGCCGGTTGTATACAAGCAATTGAACTAAAAAAAATAATCAAAAATATATTGCGCATGTAAAAAATTGATCGGCACAAATCTATCCATTTTCGTTATTCCATCCACGCTGAATTATCGCACCGTTCTTCCTTTCCAGCGGTAGTTGCCCTTAAGACCAAGTGCACCCGCCACCACCGTATAAACAATATGCAGCGGTTGCAGCCAAAAAAACTTTTTTAGCAGGGCTTTACGATCGAAAAAGCCGGCCACTTCGCTGACAAAAGACCATTCCAGCAGGGTTTTGATTAGCCATCCTCCTATAAAAATAAATAGTGATCGACTATCCAAAAGCCCACCCAGTGCCAGGAGAAGCAGCACCACGTTATAACACCAGACCAGCGATAAGACCGCTTGTAGTCTCCCTTTTTTATAGTGCGTCGACTTACTGGCCCATCGGATACGTTGTTGTAAAAAGCCGCTCCAAGTCTCTTGGGCTGCCGTGGTTACGATAGCCTGTTTCGATTTGAGATATACGATACGTTCCGGGTAGTGATCAGCAATTTTGTGTAACAAAAAAAAGTCGTCACCCGAGGCGATATGATCGGTTCCGGCATAACCATTTACTTTATTGAAGATCATCTTGGGGTAAGCGAGGTTCGCTCCGTTGGCCATCAGCAGATGACCGCTCCGCAGCCCGGCTCCGGTAATTCCTTGCAGTACCATAAAGTCGAGGGCTTGCAGATAGCCCAACCAGTTTTCTCTGTACTGTAGCAAGACCGGTGCGGCAATAAATGCAGCTCGGCTCTTTTGATAGCCGGCTACGAGTTGTTCGACCCAATGTGGCCCTGGTATACAGTCAGCATCCGTGCAAAGGACCAGTTCGCCACTGGCAACGGCGACCCCTTTTTCCAGTGCTTTTTTCTTGTAAGCGATAATCCCGTCTTCTTGCAAGCGGAGTAGTGTAACCTCCGAAAAGGCCTGAACAATGGCCGCTGTTCTATCTTCGGAATGATCATCGATTACAATAATCTCCGTCCGCGAGGCCGGGTACTGTTGAGCGCGCAGGGCTGTTAAAAGCACTCCGATGTTGGCCGCTTCGTTTCGGGCGGGCACCAGTACCGAAACCAGAGGCAATAGGGCCGTTTCGTGGGCTGGGGGTACTGGGCCCGGCTGGGGGATAGCTCGCCAATCCCTTAAAAAGCGGCTGAGCAGCCCCCCATAGAACAGCGAGCACAGTAAAAAGAATCCGGTTAGAATCAGCAGCATTCCGGACAAAACTAGGTATTGGCGAGACAATCGAAAAAGAACAGTTTTTTAACGAACGATCATCGGGTCGGTCAAAAAATAATTGTAGATTTGATAGTTGCTTAAACAACTATATGCCAAACAACCAATTTAAGAAAGGCGAGCTTTACAGCTTTATAACGGGGCTTGCCTCTACGGCCATTGCGAGAAGGCTTCAGAAGAAGTTCAATACACATCAATTGCCAGTCACCATAGAGCAGTGGAGTGTATTATATCATCTTTGGAAAAAAGACGGTATCAGCCAGCAAGAACTTTGCAATGCCAGCTTTAGGGATAAGCCCAGCATTACACGCCTGGTAGATAATCTGGAGCGCG
Source organism: Chitinophagaceae bacterium (assembly GCA_044238505.1). Taxonomy (GTDB): domain Bacteria; phylum Bacteroidota; class Bacteroidia; order Chitinophagales; family Chitinophagaceae; genus JJ008. Next base: position 2,716 of record JBIIDB010000174.1, read on the forward strand.
CTCAGTTGGTTAAACGGGTAGCGGCCGCCACCGATCGCCGCATCAATCTTATTTATTTGACCAAAGAGGGTCACCAACTGCAAGACCAGACTATGAAGTTGGCCGATCAGACGCTCAACGAGGCCTTGCAGTCCGTACCGGCCGATAAGGTAGAAGTGTGCAAACAGGTATTACAAATCGTTTATGATAATCTTAGTTAAACATCAATCATCTATTTAATACAACCGTTATGTCATCGACTGTCGACGTAAAGAAAGCTATCAAAGGCGGCCAGTGGTTAACCACCGCTTCGTTACCCGAGGATTGTTTTATTCCCGAAGATTTCACAGAAGAGCAACAAATGATCAAAGACATGTGTACCCAGTTTTTGGATACCGAAGTGTTTCCGATCGTTCAGCGTATCGATGCGATGGAACCCGGTCTGATGCCCTCGCTGGTGGCAAAGACCGGAGAGTTGGGACTGCTCTCGGTTTCAATTCCGGAGGCCTACGGGGGATTAGCAAAAGATTTTGTGACCTCGGTAATTGTCAGTGAATACCTGGGTGCCGGGCATTCGTATTCTGTTGCCGTTTCGGCTCATACTTGTATTGGCATGTTGCCCATTTTGTATTTCGGAACAGAGGAGCAAAAGAACAAGTATTTACCCAAGCTGGTTACCGGCGAATGGGCCGGTTCGTATGGACTTACGGAACCGAATAGCGGCA
>JBIIDB010000196.1:0-3383 GCA_044238505.1 Chitinophagaceae bacterium
GGTTCTTCTGACAATGTGTTGATGGTCGTCTATTCCAATTACACCGTTCAAAATGTGTGGGTCACGCTCAATGGCGGAGCCACCTGGTCTGCCTTGGATGATGCGAGCGGAACAAATCTTCCTAATATGCCTGTGCGCTGGGCGGTATTTCATCCCGACTCAGATACCAAGGCCTTTATTGCCACAGAGACCGGCGTATGGGAAACGGAACTCTTTAACGGTACCAGCACGGTTTGGGAAGCCTCGCCTGGTATGCCTAATGTGCGGGTGACCATGCTCAAGTATCGCAGCAGCGACAGAACACTGGTAGCCTCTACCTATGGCAGAGGTGTTTGGACCACTACGGTTCCATTACCCTCCGGATTTTCATTTAGCAGCCCTGCGGCAGCGGTAGTAGATTGTCCCGCTCCGCAAAATATGACCATCACCCTTGGTACCAGTGCCACTGGTGGATTCAATGGTCCTATTTCACTAAGTGCAAGTGGTAATCCTCCCGGAACCTCTGTCAGTTTCACGACTAATCCGGTAACACCCGGGCAAAGCAGCATTGTGGTGTTGAATGGTACTAATACGATCGCGCCGGGCACTTACCTTGTTACGGTACAGGGAACCGCAACGGGTGCCACCACGCAAACGCGTCAATTGACATTTACGATCAGTACCGGGCCCGCTCCCGCTATTACTTCGCAGCCACAGTCCCAATCAGTTTGTACGGGATCACCCGTCAGCTTTAGTGTGGGCGCCAGCAACGTAAATTATCAATGGCAAGTGAGTACAAACGGAGGCAGTACGTATACGAACATAAGTGGTGCTGTTTCTTCTGCCTATGCAATAGCCAGTGCGGCAGTAACGCTCTCCGGTAATCTGTATCGTTGTGTACTGACGAACGATTGCGGTGCCACCGCTACTACCAGTTCGGCTTTATTGAGCGTAAGCGGGGTAACGGCTGTAACAGCCTCTCCGCAAGATCTATCTGTTTGTGAAGGTGGCGCTGCCACGTTTCAGGTTACAGCAGCGGGCGCATCGCTCACCTATCAATGGCAACGTAGCACAGATGGCGGTACTACATGGTCTGCCCTAACAGGCGCCAACGCAGCGCAATATAGCATTTCGAATGTCACTACGTCGTTGAACGGAACCCGCTATCGTTGCGTGGTCAACGGCACCTGTACGCCGGGTACGGCTACCTCATCAGCTGCGGTGCTTACCGTGGTGGTTCCCGCCAGCATTACGGCGCAACCGCTGTCACAAGTGGTCTGTGACGGAGCTGCCGTTAGTTTCAGCACTACGGCCAGTGGCCCCGATCTGCTTTATCAATGGCAGGTCAATACGGGTGCAGGGTTTGTGAATATTGCGAGTGCCGGTATTTACTCGGGAGCAACCAGCGCTACATTGAGTATTGCTGCGGCTACACCTTCCATGAGCGGGTATCAATATCGCTGTCTGGTCTCGAATGCGGTGTGTACAACAGCAGCTGTTACCACCAGTGCCACGCTTACCGTTAATACATTACCGCTGATCAGTGTATCTCCGGTCTCACAAACTATTTGTACGGGCAGTACGCTTATCTTTTCGGTGACCGCTAGTGGTACGGGTATCGGTTATCAATGGCAGGTCAATACGGGTACCGGATTTACCAATATTACTAATGGAGGTATTTATTCCGGAGTCACTTCGGCCTCACTCACACTTACGGGCGTAACTGTTGCACAAACTGGCTATCAATATCGCTGTCTGGTCACCGGTACTTGTGCGCCTGCTGCTACTTCTGGTGTGGCAACACTAACTGTTCACGCCCCCGCTATTATTGAACGTAGTGCTCCCTCGGTTGAGCTCTGTGCAGGCGGCAATGCCAGCTTTACCATTACGGCCGTGAGTGGTCCCCCCATCAGTTATCAATGGCAGGCTAGTACCGATGGCGGTTCTACCTGGAGTAATATTCCCGGGGCAAACGCTACTTCGTATACACTTTCCGGTGTCATTGCTGCCATGAGTGGTAATCGATATCGTTGCCAGGTTTGGAACAGCACGTGTACTACGCCGGTAGTTTCGAACGCCTCGTTGCTGACTGTCCGTGTTGTACCCGGTATCGGATTAGCGGCCGCACCGCTCACCTCTTTATTGCCAGGCCAGCAAACAACGCTTACGGCTACGCCCAGTGCTACCACCGGCGGAGTCATTTCCACCCAGTGGACATACAACGGTCAAGGGGTCACTCCAGTCAACAATACATATATAGCCACCGTAAACGGATTGGGCGATTACCAAACCACCATTCGTGAAACCTGGCCCAGCGGACTATTCTGCTCGGCCATCTCGCAAGTGGTGACTATTACGGCTAATGTAAGTTCGCGACTGTTTATCTTTCCTTCTCCCAACGATGGCAACTTTACAGTTTCGTATTACAATGCCGGCGGAGGTAATTCCTCTCGGTTGCTGGTCATCTATGATGCAAAGGGAGCAGTAGTGTTCAAGCGCGGCTTCCCCATCAGCGGTCCGTATACACTACTGCCTGTTGATCTGAGTGCGGCTGCTCGCGGTATCTACTTTGTGGTCGTGGGTGATGCAGCCGGCAATAAATTGATCGAAGGCAAAGTGCACGTTCGATAAAATGGCCGGTAAGAGTGGCTGGTGCAAAATGCCAGTCATTCCTGCGAGCTACCCGACTTTTTTCCAGGTATTATTAGACCGGTCAACGTCGGGTAGCTTTTTTTCCGGATCAATAATCACTTGTTTTATTTCGGAGGTAGTAGGTACATCAAAGGTCCATCTGGCGCCGCGTTGCCAGATCTCTACCGGTAAGGGCAGTGTATGCTCTGTGCCATTGGTCTCTATCACTTTAACGGTTACCGGCATCACCATTTTTTCGAGATTTTCGATCGTCACCTCCACTCCCAAAGCCATATCGACTTTTTTGTAGCGCACATCGCGTACCGATACATCCAGCTTCCAGCTATTGAGCACCCATCCTCTCCAAAACCAGCCGAGGTCTTCGCCCGACACATTTTCCATGGTATGAAAAAAGTCCCAGGGGCTGGGATGTTTAAAGGCCCAGCGGCGGATATATTCTTTAAATGCCATATCGAAACGTTCCGCACCCAATACTACATTTCGTAATTGCGTGAGCATCTGCCCCGGCTTAAGATAAGCAGCAATGCCTAAGTTGTTTTGTTGAATGACATCGGGAATAGTGTAGAGCCCGTCCATCTTTTCGCCAAAGACCATCTTGAGCATAAAGGGGTTCGCAGTGAGTGGTAATGAGGCCTGAAATTCTCCTTTATTGAAGGCTTCGGTCGACAGATCGTTGATGAACGTATTGAAACCTTCGTCCATCCAGGCGTATTTTCTTTCGTTGCTGCCTACGATCATCGGAAACCAGGTAT
>JBIIDB010000175.1:0-3338 GCA_044238505.1 Chitinophagaceae bacterium
GATCGACCGGGCGCTTCGACCACTGTTTCCCGAAGATTATTTCTGCGATGTGCAGGTGTTGGTCACCCTTATTTCGAGCGATCCTGAAATTATGCCTGATGCATTGGCATGTCTGGCAGCCTCTGCTGCTCTTGCCGTTTCTGATATTCCCATCAAAGAGATCATCTCTGAAGTTCGGGTATCTCGTATAGACGGAGAGTTCGTAATCAATCCTACGCGCAGTCAAATGGAAAAATCCAACATGGATTTTATCATCGCTGCTACCGAAAAGAATCTGATGATGGTCGAAGGAGAGGCGCAGGAGTGCAGTGAAGAAGATCTTTGCAAAGTGCTCGAACTGGCACACGATGCCATCCGTATTCAGGTAAAGGCCCAGCAGGAATTGAGAGAATTGGCCGGTGTTACGGGCAAAAGAGAGTATACAAAGCCTGCCTCCGATGAAGCCCTCAAGGCTAAAGTCTATGCCTTTGCCCAGCCTAAAGTATATGAGGTCGCCAAAGGAAAATTTGGTAAGCACGAACGCTCCGATCGCTTTGATACCATCAAGACCGAACTCATGAGCTACCTAAAGAAGGAGGCCGGACTTTCGGATGAGGAGAGCTTACCCGAGCTGACAAAAAAATTGGCGAATGTCTATTACGGTGACTTGCAGTATGACGTGGTGCGCGATATGATCCTCGACGAGAAAGTCCGTCTCGATGGACGCGATCTGGAAACAGTTCGTCCGCTTGACATGGAAGTCGATGTGCTGCCTTCTCCGCACGGGTCATCGTTGTTTACAAGGGGAGAGACCCAGTCGCTCACGACCGTTACCCTTGGAACTCCCATGGATGAATTATTAGTGGAGAGTGCGGCCAAGTCTGTTGATTCGAAATTTTACTTGCACTATAATTTCCCGCCCTTCTCGACGGGCGAGGTAAAGATGATGCGTGGACAAAGCCGTCGCGAAGTAGGGCATGGTAATCTTGCCCAGCGCTCTCTTAAGCAAATGATGCCAACCGGCGACTTTCCGTATACGGTTCGCGTGGTCAGTGATATTTTAGAATCGAACGGTTCTTCTTCTATGGCTACCGTCTGTGCCGGTTCACTGGCCCTGATGGATGCAGGAGTAGGTATTCCCAAGCACGTATCCGGTGTGGCCATGGGTCTTATTACCAAAGGAGATAAATATGCCATCCTAACCGATATCTTGGGGGATGAAGATCACTTGGGCGATATGGATTTCAAAGTGACCGGTACCCGTGATGGTATCTGCGGTGTGCAGATGGATATCAAGGTAGACGGACTTAAGATGGAAGTGATGCGCAAGGCACTCGACCAAGCCCGCCGTGGTCGCTTGCACATCTTAGACGCCATGTATGCTTGTATCCCCGCTTCTCGTGAGGACGTCAAGCCGCATGCACCCCGCATGGTTAAGCTCTTTATCGATAAAGAATTTATTGGAGCAGTTATTGGCCCCGGTGGAAAAGTTATTCAAGAGATCCAGCGCGAAACCGGAACTACCATCACCCTCGAAGAGATCAATAACAGAGGTGAAGTCAGCATCTTTAGTGTCAATAAAGAAGGCGTAGACAAAGCCGTGTCATGGATCAAGGGTATCGTAGCGGTACCACAGATCGGCGATACCTATGACGCCGTTGTAAAATCAATTATGCCTTTTGGCGCTTTTGTGGAGTTTCTGCCCGGTAAGCAAGGCTTGGTTCACATCAGTGAAGTTAGCTGGAAGCGCCTTGAAACACTTGAAGGCCTGGTAAAAGAAGGTGATCCGATGAAAGTAAAATTGATCGGTACCGATCCCAAATCCGGAAAATTCAAGCTGTCTCGCAAGGCCCTGATCCCTAAACCCGATCAGCAATCACCTTCTGAGAATGCCTAATCAGTATAAGAAAAAGCCCTGCTTCGGTAGGGCTTTTTTATAGTAAGTGGGTCTCTATTATTCGTTCTGCTTTATGACAAGCTCCTATACTGAAATTACTTTTATGGCTGCTTCGTCGCAGCAAACTGATGCGCTGATCGCTTTGCTGGCAGAGGCGGGTTACGAGGGATTCGAAGAAAGGGAGCAGTCGTTACTCGCTTACCTTCCTACGGAGCAATTCGATCCGACTGCGCTCGCTAGGATAGTCGAGAATTTTACGATCTCTTACACAACAAAAGAGATACAACCCGCCAACTGGAATGCGCAGTGGGAATCGAATTTCGAGCCCGTAACCATCGGTTCTTTTTTGCATATCAGGGCCTCCTTTCATCCGCCTTGCACTGACACCCAGCATGAGATTGTCATCACTCCCAAAATGAGTTTTGGAACGGGTCATCATGCTACCACACAGCTGATGGTTTCCGAGATGAGTACACTGACGTGGGAACAAAAAGAGGTCTTTGATTTTGGAACCGGTACCGGTATTTTGGCTATTGTCGCTGCCAAGCTGGGTGCACGTCGTATAGTGGCTGTAGACAATGATCCGTGGAGTATAGAAAATGCGATCGAAAATGCGGGTGCTAATCAGTGCACTTCTATAACCATCGAGCTGGCCGACCAGCCTTCCCAATCCGATTGCTTCGATTATATTCTTGCTAATATCAATCTTCATATCCTTTTGATGCATATGCCCGACCTGGTACGCCTGCTGCGTAAAGGGGGGCAGTTGCTATTGAGTGGCCTCCTGTGCTCTGATCGGGTTATTATCGAGCCGGTCTGTATCTCGCTGGGGCTTCGCGTAGTATCAGTAAAGGAACAAGGCGACTGGATGATGCTGCGACTGGCATATTAACAAATTGTCATATTTTTGTTAAGCCAGTTTACAATGAACGAGATCCTGTTAACCCTCATTGCCTACCTGTTGGGTAGTGTACCTACGGCCGTCCTGGTCAGTCGTCGGTTTTTTGGTATCGATATCAGAGAATACGGTAGTGGCAACGCTGGAGCCACCAATGTGTATCGAGTGCTCGGTCCTAAATGGGGCACTCTTGTGATGATTGCTGATATGCTAAAAGGGGTCTTAGCAGTTCAATTAGCCCTGTTACTCGCCGATTACGAGCCCGAAGGAGTCGCTTTTCAAAATCTTCAGACCTTACTGGGACTAGCCGCTGTGCTTGGGCACATATTCCCGATCTGGGCCGACTTTAGAGGAGGAAAGGGGGTTGCCACGATATTTGGAATGGTGCTGGGCATCTCTCCACTCACGGCCGTAGGTTGTGTGACCATCTTCTCACTGGTGTTATTCTTGACCCGCTTTGTATCACTCAGCAGTATATTAGCCAGTATCAGTTTTCCTATTTTTATCCTGGTGGTCTTCAATGTCGAAAATCCGCTGTATCGTGTTTTTGCCATCACCGTGGCC
>JBIIDB010000176.1:0-3314 GCA_044238505.1 Chitinophagaceae bacterium
CTTTCTTTTTTGGAGCAGCCTTTTTCTTGGCAGCTTTTTTCTTTGTAGCCATTTTTTTTGAATTTAATGTGTTAGTAAAATGGATTAACGATGTTAAAAATAGTACATATTTTTTAACATCCAAATTTTTTTCTACAAAATTTTGACGCTACGTTAGTTATGCGACCCGTTCGGTTGGGGCGTATCAGGCTTCGGCAGGAGTGATCGAAACAAAAGTGCGGTTGTTTCTTCCTTTGCGGAATTCAACAACACCGTCGGTAAGCGCAAAGAGCGTGTAGTCTTTACCTACACCCACATTTTTGCCGGGATGATAAACGGTGCCACGTTGGCGAACGATGATATTGCCGGAGAGTGCGGGCTGTCCACCGTAAATTTTAACGCCGAGTCTTTTGCTTTGCGAATCGCGATTATTTTTTACACTTCCTTCTCCTTTCTTATGTGCCATGATGAGGTCTTTTTAATTAATGGGATGATGCGGGTTAATCTTACGCAATACTCAATACTTTGATTTTGGTGTAGGCGGTACGATGCCCCTTCTTTTTATGAAAACCTTTTCTTCTTTTCTGTTTGTAGGCGATGACCGTATCACCTTTTACCTGGTCTACGATCTCGGCCTTAACTTTGGCGGTAGCAGCGCTACCTACCGACAGCTTGCCATCGGCATCGACCAATAAAACTTCGAGATCAAGCTTGTCACCGGCGGCGCCCTCCACACGGGGAACGTACAGGGTCTGATCCTTTTCTACTTTAAATTGCTGACCGGCAACTTTTACAATGGCTATCATACTATAAAAATTAGGACGGCAAAGGTAGGGAACTTTCCCGAACTTGCCAACGAAAATCGGGGTAGTTATGACAATCAAGTCTTTCCTGGCCAAGCCTTTTGCGGCTTATATTCAACGGACTATCAAGGCCGAGATGGCCAGTGCCCTCTCAGACCAGCAAAAGATCTTGGACCGATTGCTGAAAGTAGGGGCGCATACGGCGTTCGGAAAAGCGGTTAAACTAAAGGATGTAAATGATTATCAATCTTTTAGGCAGTCTGTTCCTCTCCAGGATTACGAGGGGTTCAGCAGTTGGATCGACCAGATCAAAGAGGGCAAGCACAATGTGCTTTGGAAGGGGCGCCCCCTTTACTTTGCCAAGACCTCGGGCACGACCAGCGGGGTAAAGTATATCCCCATTACCCGCGATTCCATTTCCAACCACATCAACACGGCTCGCAATGCGCTGCTTTGTTACATGGCCGAAACAGGCAATACGCGTTTTGCCGATGGCAAGTTGATCTTTTTGTCGGGTTCTCCCGAGCTGGAGCGAATAGGTGATATTCCTACGGGTCGTCTCAGTGGCATTGTTAATCATCACGTGCCCCGCTACCTTAGGGCCAACCAGCTTCCTTCGTACGAGACAAATTGCATAGACGATTGGGAGGCTAAGTTGTCGCGAATCGTCGATGAGACTATTGCTCAGCGAATGACGCTGATCAGCGGTATTCCACCGTGGATGCAAATGTATTTTGATGCCCTGGAGGAGCGAAGTGGAAAAAAGGTCGGGGAGCTCTTTCCTGATTTTAGTGTGATGGTGCAAGGGGGCGTGAATTTTGAACCCTACCGCACCCGGTTGATGGAGAGTATTGGCCGAAAGGTCGATACGATCGAATTGTTTCCGGCCAGTGAGGGTTTCTTTGCCTTTCAGGATTCACAAGAAAGTGAAGGCCTCTGGCTAAACACTAACAGCGGCATCTTCTTTGAGTTCGTGCCGGCCGAACAGCTGGGAAAAAAAGATCCGCAACGCCTTTCGCTGGCCGACGTAAAAGTAGGACAGCAATACGCCCTCATCATCAACAGCAATGCCGGACTGTGGGGATACAATATTGGTGATATGGTTCGATTTGTGTCTACCGATCCGTACCGGTTGGTAGTCACCGGACGCACCAAGCATTTTATCTCCGCCTTCGGCGAGCACGTGATAGGGGAAGAGGTGGAGTATTGTATCAGGGAGGCTGCCTTACAATTGGGCGTAGGCGTCACTGAGTTTACGGTGGCTCCCCGCGTGAGCACCGATCAATCCAAATCGTATCATGAGTGGTTCATTGAGTTTGACCCGCTGCCTTCGAGCACCGAGGCATTAGCGGCTCGGATCAATACATTGCTCTGTCAAAAAAATGTCTATTACAACGATTTGATCACCGGAAATATTTTAGCGCCGCTTCAGATCCGAACGGTGCGAAAAGGCGGCTTTATCGACTATATGCGATCGGTAGGAAAGTTAGGTGGTCAAAACAAAGTACCGCGTCTTAGCAATGACAGAAAGCTGGCCGATGCCTTAACTTCGTTCGTAGTTACGCAATAATTTTTTTACATGAACCAACCCGCTGCTGCCAAAAGGATCGCCTTGTTCGGATCTACCGGATCGATCGGAACCCAGGCACTCGATGTGATCGCTGCCCATCCCGCCCTTTTTAGTGTGGAGATACTTACGGCACAAAATAACGACGAGCTGCTCATTGCGCAGGCCCTGCGCTTTTTACCCAACATGGTGGTGATTGGTGACGAAAAGAAATATGCCCGTGTTAAAGAGGCGTTGCACTCAACAAACGTAAAAGTGTTTGCCGGCGAGAAGGCTTTAGAAGAAGTCGCAGCGCTGGACAGCTACGACCTGATGTTGGCTGCCATCGTAGGGTATGCCGGGCTAAAGCCGACGCTTTGCGCCCTTCGACAAGGAAAGGCGGTAGCCTTGGCTAATAAAGAAACCTTAGTGGTGGCCGGCGACATCGTTATGCGAACGGCCCTCGAGAACCGTGCTCCCATTATACCTGTGGATTCCGAGCACTCGGCCATCTTTCAATGTTTGGTGGGAGAAACGCGCAATAAGATCGAAAAGATCATTTTGACGGCCTCGGGTGGTCCTTTCTTGGGAAGAAAGACTAACTACCTGGTCAATGTAAAAAGAGAGCATGCCCTGCAGCATCCCAATTGGTCTATGGGCGCAAAGATCACGATCGATTCTGCCACGCTTATGAATAAAGGGCTCGAGATGATCGAAGCCAAATGGCTTTTCAATTTGCGCGCCTCACAAATACAAGTAGTCGTGCATCCGCAAAGTATTATTCACAGCATGGTGCAGTTCGAGGACGGCAGCATCAAGGCGCAGATGGGCTTGCCCGACATGAAGTTGCCGATACAATATGCACTGGCATTTCCGCAGCGAATTCGAAACGATTTTCCGCGCTATGATTTTCGCTCGGTCCGCAACCTCAGTTTCGAGGATCCCGATGTTAAAACTTTCCGAAATCTGGCCTTGGCGCAAGAGGC
>JBIIDB010000046.1:0-11742 GCA_044238505.1 Chitinophagaceae bacterium
GGCAAGTGTTTTTCCGAGAGTAGATAAAAAGGGTAAGGCTGTGCTCGAGCACAGGACAACCAAGCTGTCGGTGGGCAGCCAGTAAAAAGGAAGGGGGCCCGATAATGCGGTAGAGGTGCCCACTCTCCAATTTTGTAATTGAACGGGCTGCCCCGATCCGTTACGGATCTCTATCCACTCGTATGCAGGTAATCCCGCGCTGGGTGTGGGATCCGCCATCAGTTCAGTAATAAATAAACCGTGATGGGGTTGTCCGCCCGCCACTATGGTCACGACCAGCCCTATTGTTATCAGGTACAAACGCATGCCAACAACTTAATCAGTCGAATACAGCATGGCAAGGGGATTACTCCACACTGCCTTGTGATTAAAAGGTGATTGGCGAAGAAAAATCTCGTTCAAATTAGGTAGTCGGCTGGTACCAACGAGAAAGGGTAGTACCCCGCGTCCGCTCTAAAAAAATTTACGATTGCAAAAGCTGTAAAAACTCCGCCTCAGAAATAATGCGGATCGTATTGATCTTTTTAGCCTTCTCTAATTTAGAGCCCGCGTCTTCACCGGTAACAAGATAGTCCAGTTTGGCACTGACACCTCCCAGTACAATCCCTCCTTCGTTACGCACCATTTCTTCGGCTGCCGATCTTTTAAGCGTGGGCAGCGTTCCGGTAAATAAAAATGTTTTTCCGCTCACATGGCCGCCGGCCGGAGTGTTTTTCTTTTCGTTGTGAAGTGACAGACCCAGTTTTTCCAGCATTCGGATCATGTCGATATTTTCCTTGTTGCTAAAAAAGTCATGGATGCTGCCTGCTACCTTGGGCCCTACATCCTCCAGTGCCAGTAATTGCTCGGTAGAGAATTTTTCGAAGTCCAGTAAATGATCTACGGCTGCCGCCAGTGTGCGGGCTGTAGTCTCTCCCACAAACCGGATCCCCAGTGCATAGATCAACCGATGCAGCGGTTGCATTTTAGATCCGGCAATGGCTGCTTGCAGATTTTCGATCGATTTTTTCCCAAATCCCTCTTTTTTCTCGAGGGCTGCAAAATCAAAGGTGTATATACCGGGAATATCGCGCAGCAATTTCTGTTCGTAGAATTTTCGGATGTTGGCCTCCCCAAGCCCGCGTATGTCCATCGCATCTTTGCTAACGAAATGAATGATGCGCTCTACAACCTGCGCCGGGCATTCCATATTGATGCATCGCCACACGGCCTCTTCTTCTTCTTTAAACAAGCGACTGTTACAAATCGGACAATGTGTAGGAAATGCGATCTTTTTTTCTTTTCCCGTTCTAAGATCGGTCAGTGGTTTGACGATCTGTGGAATAACGTCGCCCGCTCTTTCGATCAGCACCTGGTCGCCGATGCGAAGATCTTTTTCTGCAATGTATTCCTCATTGTGCATAGAGATACTCGATACCATCACGCCGCCCACGGCTACCGGAGTCAATTTGGCCACGGGGGTAACAGCACCGGTGCGCCCCACCTGAAACTCTACGCCGGTGAGTTGTGTGGTGGCTTGCCTGGCTTTGAATTTAAAGGCCACGGCCCAACGGGGATGGTGTGAGGTCATGCCCATTTTTTCTTGTAAGCCGGTGTCATTTACTTTGATCACCATTCCGTCAATTTCATAGGACAGCGTATCACGCATCAATTCGTACTGGTCACAGTAAGCGATTACTTCATCTATGTTCTTGCATACTTTCTTTTCGAGATGCGGACTTCTGAACCCAAGCTCCCACAGTAACTCGAGCGAACCGGAATGTGTTTGCAAGGCAGCGGGCAACAGGGCATCCGGTGTTATGCTGGTATAGCTGATGTGATAGACGAATACTTCCAGTTTTCGTTTGGCCGCTTCGGTAGGATCCTTTAAGCGCAACGTACCGGCCGCAGCGTTGCGGGGATTGGCCAGGGGAGCCAGTCCTTTTTGTACTAAGTGCTCATTGAAGCGATTGAAATTCTCTTTGTTGATCAGCACCTCTCCTCTGATCTCGATCTCTTCGATCCCTTGCGCTGCAAAAGCGGCCGATAAAGGAACCGTGCGAATCTGTTTTACGTTGGTCGTCACCTCATCGCCTTGCAAACCGTCGCCACGGGTAGCGGCCCGCACCAGCAGATCGTTTTTATAGATCAATGAAATACTGCTGCCGTCAAATTTGGGTTCTACACAATAGGTAACAGAAGAAAGTCCGGTAAGCTCTTTGGCCCTGCGGTCAAAATCGCGCAGGTCCTCGGCGTTATAAGAATTATCCAGTGACAGCATGGGCACCAGATGTTGCACGGTCGGAAAATCGCGGGTCAGATCTTTAGCTACTCGTTGGGTCGGCGAGTCGGGGGTAATCAGCGAAGGATCTCGCTGCTCCATTTTTTCGAGTGACTTGAACAGCAGGTCGTATTCATAATCGGAGAGCAGCGGATCGTTCAACACATAATACCGGTACTCATGAAAGCGCAATACCCCGCGTAAAGTCTCGATCTCGTGGATGGAAACACCTACTCCCTGTTGCTCTTTAAGGAGATGTTGGGTGAGGTTTTGCCAATAAAGGGTATCCTTTTTGTTATACATGCCGTCAATTGGGGTGTAAAGGTAAGCCGGACCCTGCTGTCTGCGTACCCCCCAAAGCGACAGGCAAAAAAAATTCAGGATCGGTTAATGTGTTTCAAGTACATATTTGTATTTTTAGCATCGACCTTTAATGCTGCCATATGAAAAAGACCCTGCTGCTGCTCAGCTTGTTCGCTTGCTTGGTGCTGCCCTCCTACGCCCAGTTGCTTACCGGCACCCCGCTTTTTCCTCGCGATAACGATAACGTCTCGATCATCGTCGACGCCACTAAGGGTAACGGCGGCCTCAATAACTATTCGAACCCTTCGGATGTGTACGTACACACCGGTGTCATTACCAATTTGAGCACCAGTGCCAGCGACTGGCGCTATGTAAAATTCGGTTCACAGAATCCCTGGGGACAACTGGTGCCCGGCTTGCAGGCCACTTCGATGGGCAACAATAAATGGCGTTACGATATCACGAACATCAGGGCCTTTTACGGAGTGCCCGCCGGCGAAACCATTCGCCAGATCGCTATCTTATTTCGGAGTGGTAATGGCAATATCAAGCAGACCAATACGGATGGGTCTGATATGTACCTGCCGGTGTATCCCAACGAACTCTCCCTTCGGTTTACCGACCCGCCTTTTCAGCCCACCGCCATTCCCATCCCCGAACCCATCACTCGCCAAGTAGGGCAGACCCTGCCTGTTACTGCGCAGACCAGCAGCGCTGCTGCCACCTTACGAATCTTTTACAACGGGACGGTGGTCCAAACGGCCACTAACGCCACTACGATCAGCGCCAGTCCGGCTATCAGTGCGGCCGGTTCGCAGGTGATCGTGGCCGAAGCGGTGAGTGGTACACTTACAAAAAGAGATACGTTACGGTTTTTTGTGGGAGGGTCGGTCAACGTGGCGCCCCTACCGGCTGGTGTCAGAGATGGCATCAATTACGAAACCGGAAACACATCGGTCGTGCTCGTGTTGTACGCACCCGGTAAGCAACGGGTGTCTGTTATTGGCGATCTGCCGGGCAGCAACTGGCAAGAGCAGACCAATTATGCGATGAGCCGCACCCCCGATGGCAATTATTGGTGGTTGCGCATTTCCGGTCTTACGCCCGGCACCGAATATGCTTTTCAATATTTAGTAGATGGCACCTTGCGCGTGGGCGATCCGTATGCAGAAAAAGTGCTCGATCCCTGGAACGATCCGTATATCACTCCTGCCACGTTCCCTAATCTGAAGCCCTATCCTACGGGACAAACCAGCGGTATCGTCAGTATTTTACAAACTAATTCACCCGGCTACAACTGGACCGTACCCAACTTTACCCGCCCCGATAAAAAAGGGTTGATCATCTATGAACTGCTGCTGCGCGATTTTATCGCCGCGCACGACTGGAAGACGCTGCGCGATACGTTAGGGTATTTACAACGCCTGGGCATCAATGCCATCAAACTGATGCCGGTGGGCGAGTTCGATGGCAACGAAAGTTGGGGCTATAATCCCTCCTATTACTTTGCCCCCGATAAATATTACGGACCCAAAAATTCACTCAAAGAATTTATCGATACTTGCCATCGCAGAGGTATTGCCGTAATCCTCGATATGGTACTCAACCATACGACCGGCAGTAATCCACTCGCTGCCTTGTATTGGAACAGCACCGCGAACCGTCCGGCTGCCGACAACCCCTGGCTCAACGAAACAGCGCGTCATCCTTTTAATGTATTCAATGATTTTAACCATGAGAGTCTGGTGACCCGCGCTTTTAGCAGTCGGGTCATGGAGCACTGGCTCAAAGAATATAAGGTGGATGGATATCGTTTCGATCTGTCGAAGGGATTTACGCAAAATAATACGGGCTCCGATGTAGCGGCCTGGGGGCGTTACGATCCCACACGGGTGGCCATCTGGAAGCGCTATTACGACACCATGCAGCTTAAGTCGCCCGGCAGTTATGTGATACTGGAGCATTTTGCCGACAATACCGAAGAGATCGAACTCTCCAACTATGGTATGATGCTGTGGGGTAACAACACCTATAATTACCAGGAAGCCGCCATGGGTTTTGTCAATAACTCCAACTTTAGCGGCAGCCTCTTTACTGCAAGGGGTTGGAGCCAGCCACATCTGATCTCTTATATGGAAAGCCACGACGAGGAGCGTCTTATGTACAAGGCCCTGCAGTTCGGCAGTTCCTTCGGCGGCTATAATATCCGAAATCTCAACACGGCACTCAAGCGCATGGAGCTTACTGCTGCGTTCGGCCAGTTGATACCGGGTCCTAAAATGATCTGGCAATTCGGTGAGCTGGGGTATGATTTCTCTATCAATCATTGTCCCGATGGAACTGTCAATAACAACTGCCGCACGTCCAATAAACCGATTCGCTGGGATTACAACACGATCACAGAGCGAAAGAATCTTTTTACTGTTTACAGTAAGCTCAACCAGCTGCGCATGCACCCGCTCTATAAAAATAATTTTACCTCCAACCGAATTGTGCATTCCTTAGCGGGCGGCTTTAAATGGATGCAGCTGACCACCGATACCTCTAACATAGTGGTCGTGGGTAATTTTGATGTGACTGCTTCGCAGGCTACTGTGAGCTTTCCGGGGGGTGGAACCTGGTACGATTATTTTACCGGAGCCACCTACAATCCCAATGCAGCAGGTCAGTCAATCTTGTTGCAACCCGGCGAGTATAAAGTATACGTTAACCGCAATATTGTGGGCTCGGGAGGCGGATCCGGCGGCGGTGGCGGAGGAGGTGGCGGCGGTGGCGGAACGACCCCCGTCACTGAGCTGTCGGTAAAGTTGCTGCCTAACCTGGTGGCTCGTGCGGGTGGCGCAACCGCGCAATTAGAATTGCAACTGCCCCTGGCAGGTGCCGTGCAAGCCCAGTTGTATAACCTGGCCGGACAGCGCGTTGTTCAACTTCACAACAGTCAACTGACAGAGGGTATACACCGACTGGATGTTACCGCTAAGCTGGCCTCGTTGGCCGCCGGCCTGTATGTTGTACAAGTGGTTACGCCCAGTGGCACGCAAACCCGTAAACTAATTATTCAGTAATCGAAACGATCGCGTATGCCGGAAAGAATCATAAAGGCATTCAAGAATGCCGAGATCGAAAAGATCAGCCATCTCGATTATTTTAATATTGCCGTATCTGTCGACTGCGTTATTCTGGGCTACGAGGATAAGCAGTTAAAGGTGTTGCTTATTAAATCCGACCTGGAGGAATTCACTGGACTTAATTCTTTGTTGGGCGATCTGGTCCGACCCGATGAGGATCTCGACGAAGCCTCTTACCGTATTTTGCGGGAGCGTACCGGGCTCAACGATGTGTATCTTGAGCAGGTACAAACTTTCGGGCGAATCGGCCGACATCCTTCCGGACGCGTGGTGACCACGGCTTATTTCTCTTTACTGGACCTCAATCATCACCAGTTGCGACTCAACCACAACGATCTCCGTTGGCATCCCATCCATAAGATCGGCAAGCTGGCCTTTGACCACAAGGATATTCTGGACAGCTGTTTGCACCGGTTGCGTCAGCAAGTGTTGGAACGTCCGCTCATCTTTAGTTTGCTGCCCGAAAAATTTTCGCTTCGCCAATTGCAGGAAGTGTACGAGGCGATTTTAGGCACCGAGCTCGACAGAAGAAACTTTCGTAAGAAAGTCAGTCTTAAGGATTGGCTGGTCGATCTCAACGAAATGGAGACCGATGTGCCCCACCGCCCCGGCAAGCTGTACAAGTTAAATCCGGCCCTCAAAAAGCGTCTCCGGGCCAGATTAAGACTATCTTAATGTATAATAAATTGAAAATCAATTTAATACTTTTTGTTTGCCCGATGCAGCCACAACTAGAAAATACTTGTCTTTGCTTTAACAAATTTTTTGTGAATTATAAAATATCGGTAATATTGTGTGCTTGCTACACATTCGTTTGTGTTTGCTGAAAACATATTATTGCCTGTGTAGTCAATCCGAATTGCTTAACCATTAATGATTGCTTATGTCATTATCTAAACTCTCGAGGGCTTTCAGCCTAATCGTGCTAGCCCTTGCAGTGCAAGTTTCTTTTGCACAAGACAGAGTGATTACCGGAAAGGTCTCTGATGCCAGTGGTGCCCCGCTCAGCGGAGTCAGTGTCGTTGCCAAAGGCAGCACACAGGGTACGCAAACTGATGCGGCCGGACAATTCCGTCTCTCTGTTTCTGCCTCTGTCAATGCCCTTGTGCTTTCTTCGGTCGGATTCGAGACCCGCGAAGTGGCCATTCAGGGTGCAACGCTCAATGTAACGTTGGCCGCTGCCGCTGCCGCTATGGAAGATGTGGTGGTGGTCGCCTACGGTACTCGTCGCAAAACTGATCTGACCGGATCGGTAGTGGCAGTGGGTGCTAAAGATTTTCAAAAAGGTAACATCAACTCTGCCGAGCAATTACTGGTGGGTAAGGTGGCCGGTCTTTCTGTAACCACCGGTGGTGGTTCTGCAGGAGGCGGAAGCCGTCTTCGCATTCGGGGCGGGGCTTCGCTCAATGCCAGCAACGATCCGTTGTTGGTCATCGACGGGGTTCCCGTAGATGGTAATGGCATTTCGGGTTCTGCCAATTTGCTCAACACGATCAACCCTAGCGATATTGAGTCCATGACCATCTTAAAGGACGCCTCTGCTACGGCGCTCTATGGTTCTCGTGCCTCTAACGGGGTCATCATCGTTACTACCAAGAAAGGCGGTAAGGGTGCCATTCGTTTCAACTTCAACAACGTTACTTCGGTGGGTATGATCGCCGACTATGTGGATGTGCTTTCTGCCGACGAGATCCGTGGTATCATCAACCGCGATGCGACAGCGACCGGTAACAATACCTATAAAGCAATGCTGGGTACAGCCAACACCGATTGGCAAAAAGAAATTTACCAGGCGGCCATTGGTGTAGACAATACAATCAGTGCCAGCGGTTCATTGGGTAACATTCCCTTCCGCGCTTCTGTCGGCTACCTGAACCAAAATGGTATTCTCAAGACCAACAACTTTAGCCGTATCTCCACCGCCATCAATCTTTCTCCCAAATTACTCAACGATGATCTGTCGGTCAATATCTCTGTTAAAGCTTCACAGACCCAGAATCGTTTTGCCAACGAGGGAGCCATTGGCAATGCCGTCACTTTCGATCCTACACAGCCTGTTCTCTCCGGTAACAGAAACTGGGGTGGTTATTATGAGTGGATCGCCGGCGGTCTTCCCAACGATCTCTCTAACCGCAACCCCGTTGGATTGCTGATGCTGCGCGATAACCGTTCTACCGTAAATCGTATGATCGGTAATGCACAGTTCGAGTATACACTGCCTTTCTTGCGAGATCTGAAACTCCAGGCTAACCTGGGTATGGATTTTGCATCCGGAAGCGGTAACGATAACACAGACTCTGTTTCTGCTACGGCGTTCAGAGACGGGGGTCGCAGATCGTATTACGAGCAACAAAAGATCAATCAGCTCGCAGACGTAGGACTGTTCTACTCAAAAGATATCAAGAAGATCAAATCTAAGGTAGATGTATTGCTTGCGCATAGCTATCAAAGTTTCCTGACTAAGGTGTCTAACTTCCCCACGCTCAGCTATCGTCGTATTTACGATCCTTCTAATCCTGCTAAGAAAGATACTATCATCGGTACCGAGCCTGTCTTCAAGACCGATCGTCCCGAGTATCGTCTCGAGTCTTACATCGGGCGTATCAACTATACGCTGATGGATAAATACCTTATTACGGCTACTATCAGAAGTGATGCCAGCTCTAAGCTGAATCCCAATGACCGCATCGGCTACTTCCCCTCTGTGGCTGTAGCCTGGAAAGCCAATGAGGATTTCTTCAAGAATTCAAAGAATGTAAACGAGTTGAAGCTTCGTGCCAGCTGGGGGGTAACCGGTCAGCAAGATGGTATCGGCTACTATTCTTACCTGCCTCGCTATTCACTCAGCAACAACACTGCCATGCAGCAGTTCGGCAATGCATTTGTAAGCTATCTGCGTCCCGAGGGATACGATCCCTCCATTCGCTGGGAGACTACAACGACCACCAACTTTGGGTTGGACTATGGATTCCTCAACAACCGTATCTCCGGTACCATCGATTACTACTCTCGTGAGACCAAAGATCTTTTGGCTAACGTAGCTGTTGCTTCGGGTGCGAATTTCGTTAACGAGATCGTGACCAACGTAGGTAACATCAGCAGCGAAGGGGTAGAGGTGGTATTGAACTTGGTGCCCATCCGTAAGAAGGACATTACTTGGGATCTTACCTTGAACTATGCTTACAACAAGGCTACTATCACCAACCTGCTTCGTAACCCTGATCCTAATTTCAAAGGGCAAGAGGTTACAGGAATCGGAGGCGGTACCGGTAACACCATCGGTATCCATGCGGTGGGAGCCTTCCCCAATAGTTTCTATATGCTCAAGCAGATCTATGATGCCAATGGTAATCCGATCGAAGGGCTTTTTGAGGATACCAACCGCGATGGTATCATCAATAACGATGACCGCCAGATCAGTCAAAAGCCTGCGGCTGATGTACTGCTGGGCTTCAGCACCAATCTGACCATCAAGAAATTCAGTGTCGGATTTACCGGTCACGGTATGCTGGGCAACTACCTGTACAATAACGTTAACTCTAACAATGCCGTAATGCGTGCCGTTAAGAATCCTGTGCGCTTTATCGGTAATGCGACCCGCAACTTCCTGACCACGAATTTTGTCAACAACTGGTATCTCTCCGATTACTATCTGGAGAATGCTTCTTTCTTCCGTTTAGACAACATCAACTTTGGCTATAATGCCGGAAGAGTGTTGAACGACAAAGCTTCGCTGCGTATCAGCGCGAGTGTGCAGAATGTTTTAATTCTTACCAAATACAGCGGACTCGATCCGGAGAATGCCGGAGACGGTGGCGTGGATAACAATATTTACCCCAGACCCCGTGTATTCTCGGTAGGGTTCAATCTTGATTTTTAATTAAAAAAAGGTTTGCGTTATGAAAAATATGTCAATTAAAAACATGCTGCTCGCCGTACTGGCGATGGTAATGATCAGCTCTTGCTCCAAGCAGCTGAATCTGTTTCCGCAGAATGACCTGACCTCCGAAGACGTGTATGCTAACGCCGCCGGCTATCGCCAGGTGCTGGCCAAGATCTACGGCGGGTTGGCTACTACCGGAAATATCGGTCCTGCCGGTGCTTCCGACATTCAGGGGTTGGATGAGGGATCGCAGTCTCCCTTCTTGCGTGGTTTCTTCAATTGCCAGGAACTGCCCACCGACGAGGCAGTGGTTTCCTGGAACGACCAGACCATCAAGGATTTTCACAACTTGAGTTATTCGAGTGCGGATCCTTTTTTGAAAGGAATGTACGCTCGTCCTATTTACAACATTATGGTGGCTAACGAATACCTCCGTGAGTCGAGCGATGCTAAACTCGCTGCTCGCAAGATTGCCGGTAACGATGCTACCAATATCAAGGCCACTCGTGCCGAGGTTCGCTTTTTGCGTGCCTTCAACTACTGGGTGATGATGGATCTCTTTGGTCGTTCTACTTTTATTACAGAGGCCAACGAGGTGGGAACCACGCTTCCTAAAGAGCGTACTCGCGCAGAGCTGTTCACCTACATTGAAACTGAACTCAAGGCCATCGAGACTGAGCTCAAGACCGTTCGCACTATGGAGTACGGTCGTGTCGATCAGGGTGCTGCCTGGGCCCTGCTCGCTCGTTTATACCTGAACGCCCAGATCTACACCGGAACCGCCCGCTGGACTGATGCTATCACTTATGCACAAAAGGTGATCAATGGTGGTTACAGCTTACATGGCAATTACCGCGAGTTATTTATGGCGGATAACGATAAGCGTACTAACGAGATCATCTATGCAATTGCCTGCGATGGTCTGCGTACTCGTTCTTTCGGCAACACGACCTTCTTTATTCATGCCGCCGCCGGTGGAGACTTTGCTGATTTTGGTACTAACCAGGGATGGTTCGGCTACCGCGCCACCAAGGGGCTTGCCGATAAGTTTCCCGATCTGACCGGAGCTACCGACAGAAGAGCCATGTTCACTACCTCATTGTATGGAACCAGTGCTTCTCAGATAGTCATCAACGATGTTTCTGATTTCAGCAACGGGCTCCATGTGTGTAAGTATCGTAATATCCGCTCAGATGGTCAGGCTGTTTCCGATCCTACCACCTATTGGTCCGATATTGATTTTCCTGTCTTCCGTTTGGCAGAGATGTACCTGATCTATGCAGAAGCTACGCTGCGTGGCGGTACGGGTGGAGATGCGGCTACCGCAGTCAACTATATCAATATGCTTCGTCGCAGAGCCCATAACGGAAGTTCTGCTGCCGATATCACTTCCAGCCAGCTCACCCTTGCCTTTGTGCTCGACGAAAGAGCCCGTGAGTTGTATTGGGAAGGACATCGCCGCACCGACCTGGTTCGCTATGGTCTGCTCACGACCGGTACATACCTGTGGCCCTGGAAAGGAGGCGTTGCTTCCGGAACAGCAGTAGACAGCAAGTACAATCTGTTCCCCGTACCGGCCTCTAACCGTACGTCTAATCCTAATCTTACTCAAAACCCCGGTTTTTAATCATCGTAAAAATTGCCTGCTATGAAAAATATATTCAAACTCATACTGGGATCCTTTTTACTGACAGGACTCTGGTCTTGCGAAAAGGAGGAAAACAGGATCACCTATTTGGGTGGGACTGCTCCGGTACTCTCTACGACAGCCTCGGCTCCGATCGTGCTGCGTAAAGAAGATCGTGACAACATCGGGCTGGTGCTCAATTGGACCAATCCTAATTATCGGTTCACTACCGGAGTTAGCTCGCAAGACGTGACCTACCTGTTGCAGGTAGACACGGTGGGCGGTAACTTTTCTAGCCCTAACAAGCAAGAGCTCGCTATCGCCAAGGACTTGGGCGTGCGGATGACCGTTAAGGACATCAATACTGTTCTCAGCAAAATGGAACTGCGTGCGGGGGTTGCTTATAATGTTCAGATGCGCGTGATCTCTCGTTTGATCAACGCTACTGTTCCGTTAACCTCTAACACGATCACCGTTCGCCTTACCCCTTACCTTGATTTTGCCGTAGAGCCACCCGGAACAGAAGCTGGTGGTTACAACG
>JBIIDB010000177.1:0-3258 GCA_044238505.1 Chitinophagaceae bacterium
CTTGGGAAGGAACGGATCTGAAAGGGCTGCGTCTGCTCATCAAAGCAAAAGGAAAATGTACCACCGACCATATTTCGATGGCGGGGCCCTGGCTCAAGTTCAGAGGGCATCTCGACAACATCAGCAACAATATGCTGATCGGTGCGGTCAATTATTTCAATGAGAAGACCGACCATGTAAAAAATCAGTTGACCGGTGAATATGGTCCTGTGCCGGCCACCCAGCGTGCCTACAAGTCAGCCGGTATCGGTACCATGGTGATCGGGGATGAGAATTACGGAGAGGGATCTTCCAGAGAGCATGCGGCCATGGAGCCTCGGCACTTGGGCGTTCGTGTTGTACTGGTGAAGTCCTTTGCACGTATTCACGAAACTAACCTTAAGAAGCAAGGTATGCTGGCCCTTACGTTTGCTAATAAAGAAGATTACAACTTGGTACAAGAAGACGATCGTATCGACGTGATCGGTTTAACCTCCTTTACGCCCGGTAAACCCTTACAGATCGTATTACAGCATGCAGACGGCACGTCGCATACCATCGAGGCGCATCATTCGTACAATCAACAGCAGATTGAATGGTTCAAGGCCGGTGGTGCTCTTAATGTGATCCGTAGCCAGGCAATAAAGTAGAAGCTTGGCTCACCGGTAAAAATGGCTCCGCAGCCGGTCACTGCCCGAGCAGGAGAAACCGGTAGTGCCGAGTTTGTTTTTTAGCGGCTCAGTTAAACGCGTTTCAAGAGGATTGCCCCCAACGAAAAGTATCGATGGATAGTCCCGCCAAGTCCATCACGCGGTCGGTAACGGTAGCCGCAACTTCTTGCAGCGTGGACGGTTTGCTGTAAAACGAGGGAGTCGCCGGGCAAATAATACCTCCGGCCAGCGTTATGGTCTCCATATTGCGAATGTGAATCAGGTTATAGGGTGTCTCTCTGACCACGCAGATCAGCTTTCTTCTTTCTTTTAGAACCACATCGGCCGCCCGAGTGATGAGATCGTTCGATACGCCAGTCGCAATACGCCCCAGCGTGCCCATCGAGCAAGGGATCACGATCATCGTATCGTACTGGCCGGAACCCGAGGCAAAGGGGGCCGAGAAGTCGTTGGTCTCGTAGTGTTGCACATCAAATTGATTCCAGCTTTCTGTCTCCAGCTCGGTCTTCCATACCTCCTTTGCATTGGTGGTCATGACCACGGCCAGTTGTTGCCACTGCGATCGCGCTTGGGTGAGTTTTTGTAATAAACTGTGGGCGTAGATAGCGCCACTGGCTCCCGTAACACAAAGCAAAATTCTTCTCATAAAAGAATAACTAATTACCTGGAGATTGGTTCATGGGGGCTTCTATGAAAAGAAATAAAACTAGTTGTTTACACTTAACTTATGAAAAACCAGACAGCTAATTATATCTAATTCAGGAAATTAATCGAATTTCGACACGAATTTTCATAGGATAAGGTTTAATGGTTAATGGTCTATGATTAGGGCCCCCCGGTGCAAATCGGGGGTTCTTTTTTTACCCCCCTTACCGTAGGGTATTTTCATTTCCTAATACTTGCAAGATCCATTTGGTTTTCTTGCTCCACAGATGAAAGGTCGTGTTGTCGGCCATGCCGCCGATGCCATGGTTTTTGTTGGGGTAGTACGCACTTTCAAAGTCGATATTGCTTTTTACCAGCGCGGTGATCATCTGCGTGGCATTCTGAAAATGCACGTTGTCGTCGGCAGTGCCGTGGATAATCAGGTATTTTCCCTTGATCTTATCGGTATGATTGATGGGTGAGTTATCGTCGTATCCGGCCGCATTCTCCTTTGGAGTACGCATATAGCGCTCCGTATAAATGTTGTCATAAAAACGCCAGCTGGTTACCGGGGCTACGGCCACCGCTGCACTGAATACACCTGCTCCTTTGGTAATCGCCAACGAACTCATGAATCCGCCGTAGCTCCAACCCCAATGCCCGATCTTATTTTTGTCGACCCAGGGTTGTTGCCCCAGAAAAGTGGCCGCGTCGATCTGGTCTTCGATTTCCAGTTTCCCAAGTTGCAGGTAGGTTTTCTTTTTGAATTCCTCTCCGCGGTAACCCGTCCCTGTATTGTCAACGCTCACTACTATGAATCCTTTTTGGGCCAGTAGCTGGTGCCAATTGCTGACGGCTCCAAATCGATTCGCTACCTGTTGCGAGCCGGGTCCTCCGTAGTTACAAAACAAGACCGGATATTTTTTGGTTGCATCAAAGCCGGCGGGTTTAAGCATCCAGCCATTGAGCGTGTCGCCTTTGCTGTTGGGGATACGAATAAACGCAGCTGTCCCAAAACCATACTCGCGCATCGTGGCTTTTAGCTTGGGAGATTCTCCAAAGATCTTCTCTTGCACCACACGGATCCCCTTTTTCTTATCGACTGTTACCTGTTGCAAACTGACGGTCTGTGGCGTATTGATATCAGAGTAATAAAGAATGAATTTGCTGAAATCATCATTGAAGGTGGCGCGGTTCCAGCCCTCCCCCTGCGTGAGTGCATAGGTATTTTCGCCGGTAAAATCAGTTACGAATAGATTGCGGTCCATGGGGCGGGGCCAAGCCATCGTATAGAAGATCCGTTTATTGACCTCGTCTACACCATTCACTTCGGTGACCTCGGCGTTGCCATGGGTCAGTTGCTTTTTACTAGTGCCATCCAATCCATAGAGGTATAGGTGGCGATAACCATTCATCTCGCTGGTAAACAAGTAGTGCTTTCCGTCTTTTAGGAACCACCAATCGTCATTGATCTCTACAAAGTATTTGTTGGTCTCCTCATAAAGGGGATTGCTTTTGCCGGTAGCAGCGTCGGTGCTGAGCAGCTTTAAAATATTTTGATGCCGATTCATCCAAAAAACCACCAGCTGGCGATCGTCGGTGGTCCATTTTATGCGGGGGATATAGATGTCGCCCGCTTCGTACTGGGCTTTGGCTTTCGTGGCGTTCTTTACGTCGTAAATAAAGATCTCTACCACCGAGTTGTCATCGCCCGCTTTGGGATACTTATAGCGGTAGTCGCTGTTATGCGCGTTATCGTACATCGTCATATTGAACTCCTTCACACCCGATTCATCAAAGCGATAGTAGGCAATATAATGGCCTTTGGGGCTCCATTCATAGGCGCGGCTGAACTCGAACTCCTCTTCGTAGACCCAGTCGCAATTTCCGTTAATGATGAAATTCCATTTTCCGTCGGTGGTCACTGCTTGGGTGGTCGCCGTCGGAATATGATAGAGGATCA
>JBIIDB010000047.1:0-11617 GCA_044238505.1 Chitinophagaceae bacterium
TTTTCATCCTTCCTTACTGGAAGGAATTGAAGCCTCTCACTACGAAACCGCTACTCCCGTTCAAGAAAAAGTGATCCCTCCCATTCTGGAAGGGCGCGATATTATTGCCTCTGCCCAGACTGGCACGGGTAAGACCGCTGCTTTTTTATTGCCGGTTATGAACCGATTACTGACCCAACCACTCGATGGGGCCGTCGGTGCTCTTATTGTAGTTCCCACGCGCGAATTAGCTATACAGATAGCACAGCACATCGAGGGGCTTTCTTACTTTACCAACCTGAGTTCGATCGCCATTTACGGTGGAAGTGACGCACAAAATTTTGTGACCGAGAAAAAGGCCCTGCAAATGGGCGCTGATATTATCGTTTGCACCCCCGGTCGTATGATCGCTCACTTGAACATGGGCTATGTGAATTTCAAGCAGCTTCGATTTTTAGTACTCGACGAGGCCGATCGTATGCTCGACATGGGTTTTCAGGATGATATCAACAAGATCATCAATCATCTTCCAGTCAAAAGGCAGAATCTTTTATTCTCGGCCACCATGCCCGAGAAGATCCGGGCCCTGGCTCGTCGCATTTTGACAGATCCTGTCGAAGTGAATATCGCCATTTCGCGTCCGCCCGACAAGATCGTGCAACGCGCCTTTGTGGTATATGAGCAACAGAAGATCCCCGTTATTCAACATGTTTTAAAAACGGTCCCGTATAAGAACGCCCTTATCTTTTGCAGCCGAAAGCAAACTGTTAAAGAGCTTACGCGGCAACTGAAGCGAGCCGGTACGGTGGTAGAGGAAATTCACAGCGATCTTGAGCAGTCGCAGCGAGAAAATGTGCTTGGCGCTTTTGCCAGTGGTCGCGTGCCGTTGCTGGTTGCTACCGATATCCTTAGCCGGGGTATTGATATCGATACCATCGATCTGGTCATCAATTATGATGTACCATCGGATGGAGAGGATTATGTACATCGGATCGGTCGAACCGCTCGTGCTGAGGCTGATGGCACAGCCTATACGCTGATCAGCGAAATGGATCAACGAAAGTTTGGATCTATCGAGCAGCTGATCGGTAAAGAAGTTGATAAAGTACCTGTGCCTGACTTTTTAGGCCCGGCTCCTGTATACGACCCCAAGCGAAAAAGCAATGGGGGTGGCGCTCACCGGGGAAAAGGGTCGGGAAGAGGAACGGCGGGAGGATCTAGCAGAGGTCACGGAAGTAGACCGAACAGAGGCCCCGGTGGAAGCTCGGGTAGAGGCCCCAGTCGAAGATCGGGAAATGGACCGGGCAAAGGTCCGGGCGGTGATTCAGGAAACGGACTGCGTTCCTCAGCGTCTTGACAACTATAAATCTGTTGTATGAATAGATTTTTTCGTTTTGCGCAATCAATGATATTGATCTTGGTCTTAAGTGGATGCACCACACATAAATATGCAGCTACCAATCGCGCCTATAAAAAGCAAGTTCGTTCGTTTGCCAAAGTATTGCGTACCTATCCCATCAAAGATTCTTTTACTACGGCTACGCCCTGGGTGGGCACCACTAACTTTTCAATGCGTCGTCCCAGTTTGGTGGTGATTCATCACACTGCACAAAAAAGTTGCGATCAAACGCTGCGCACCTTTACCTTACCGCGTACGGCCGTGAGTTCTCACTATGTGATCTGTCGAGACGGAACCATCCATCATATGCTCAACGATCTCCTGCGCGGGCATCATGCCGGTGTAAGCAAGTGGGGCGGTGCCACCGATCTGAATTCATCCAGTATCGGTATTGAAATTGATAATGATGGCAGTGAGCCCTTCAGTCCCGATCAGATCAGCAGTTTGTTGCAGGTATTAGGGTATTTGAAACGGGCGTTCAATATTCCCCAAGGCAATTTTGTCGGTCATGCCGATATCGCCCCCGGTCGAAAGGTAGATCCCAGCCGCCTCTTTCCATGGCAGGAATTGGCACGCAACGGATTTGGCCATTGGTATGATACCGTCGGCGTAAAGGTTCCTGAACACTTTAACGCTCTACAGGCCTTACGCATCGTGGGATATAATACCGCCAATGAGAAAAATGCGATCCAGTCGTACAAGATCCACTTTGTACCGCAAGACACTACTAAAGTTATTACCGACGCAGATCGTAAGATCTTGTATAGTTTAGTGGGAAAGTATCAGTGAACCTCCGGCAACTCTTTCCAGCGGGTGGTATAGCGCGCGGAGCGGCGAGCTTGTTTCATTTTCCAGGCGCGGTTGGTGCCCGAAGCGGCAAAGCGCAAGATGCTGTCGTGCCGTGCGGCACTTTGCAGAGGTAAACTGAAATTGATATTATCGATGGCTAGCATGAGCGGAGAGCGATCATTGATGGGGCCGGATGTTTCAAAAAGTGATGCTTGTCTTGCTGCGGCCGGCACAATGCCTCCTAATAACACGCCCGCTTTTTTGTAGGCAGGTCCCGGTCGGTATATAGCGGTGATCAGTTCGAGGGCTTTGTGTAGCAGTACCGCCGTATCGGAGCTGGGTTTATCCATGATCGCATGGTTGCTATAAGACGATCCGTAGCGCGATCCCTCTTCGTGCGCGATAATAAACACCGAGAGTTCGCTGGCGGCACTGTATTGTCTGCGCAGTTTTTCGGCCGCACGGGCTACATACGTAGCGATCGCTTCTTTGATCTCTTGTAGTGCATACACCTTGCGACCGAACATCCGCGTGGTCGCGATCATCTTTTTTTGTGTACGCTCCTCTTCCATTTCTTTAGAAGGAATACCGCGCAGTTCGCGGATCAGCCGTTTGCCGACCACACCGCCCAGGTGCATGTGCGCGAACGTTTCATTTACCGAGGCCAGTTGCCAGCCGTCGTAGATGCTCCATTGCTCTTGCAGTTTGCGGGCATAGCGGCGACCGATTCCCCAGAGATCGCCCACCGCTGTTTGGCGAAGGGCTGTCTCAATCGATGCTGAATCGGAGAGCACCATTACACAGCCGGTGCGGGGCTTATCTTTTTTAGCCAAGCGATTGGCCAGCTTGGCGAGTGTTTTGGTAGGGCCTACGCCTACCGACACTTTAATCCCTGTCCATTGCTCCACACGTTCGCGAATGGAGAGGGCTAGTGCAGCCAGTGATTCTGTGCCCAGGTCGTCGAGATCGATGAAGGCCTCATCGACTGAGTAAACTTCGACTCTTGACTCGCCCATCATCACTCGGAGCGTTTCCATTACACGCCAACTGAGATCGCCATAGAGCTCGTAGTTCGACGAAAACCAGGTGACGCCTTCCTGTTGCAGCAGCGATCGCACTTCAAAGAAGGGAACCCCCATCTGTATCCCACTTTTCTTGGCCTCGTCGCTGCGCGAGATTATGCACCCGTCGTTATTGCTGAGTACCACGACTGGTTTTCGGTCCAGCCGCGGTACAAAGAGTCGTTCGCAGGAGCAGTAAAAATTATTACAGTCTACAATGGCTTTCATAGTCGCGGAGTGGCATCCCGTTGACGCCCAAGAGGCGCCAGGATAAATTTTTGATCGGTATCATCGATCGTTTTGCAAGCGGTATCATTACCCCTGCGGATGGATCGTATAGGTGATAACGCCCCATACCACAAAGTCGCTGAACTCTGCCAGGTTGATGGTCTTATAGCGGCTGTTCTCGGGAATTAAAAACGCCGATGAAAAATTCTTATGAAACCTTCTTACGAGTAGTTCGCCATTGAGCACCGC
Source organism: Chitinophagaceae bacterium (assembly GCA_044238505.1). Lineage (GTDB taxonomy): Bacteria > Bacteroidota > Bacteroidia > Chitinophagales > Chitinophagaceae > JJ008. Next base: position 3,706 of record JBIIDB010000047.1, read on the forward strand.
AACAATGATGCGGCCGTTGGTGAGCGGCACCGATCGGTCCACGATCAGTACATCACCGTCAAAAATGCCGGCCTCCTTCATGGCATCTCCTTTCATCCGAAAGAAATACGTGGCGGGTTTGTTGCGGATCAACTCTTCGTTCAGATCGATGCCGCGCTCCATGTAGTCGTCGGCCGCCGCACCAAAACCCGTGGCATTGGCACTGCGTACTTGTTGTTGCGTAAAGTCTTTACTCCCCCGGTAGGCCGCCTGGCCCGATAAATGCTTACTATCCATCCTGTCTGTTTTAGACCAGTAAAGCTAAAAAAATTAGTATAAAATAAACTAAAATAATTAGCTGAATGGAGATTAAAAACAGAGGAATCTTTTGAGCTTATTTACTGTAACCTATTGATTATCTTATAATTTAAGTCTATTTTTAACGAAGGCCATCTGTTCTTTGATCAGGGATGTATTTCTTTCCAGTTCGGTCTTTCTTTCTTTTTGGACTAGTGAAAACCAGAGCGAGGCGGGGAAAAACTGGTTGGAGTGAATATGGAGTCGAAGAATCATTTTTTCTGATGGTCTTCGTTTTTGGTTTATCACCTGGCTTAGTTCGGTGTAGTTGATGCTGATATCGTTTGCAAACTCTTTGTTTTTCTTTTGCGTTCTGTCGATATAGGCTTGTAAGAAAAATCCGAAGGGCCTGATCGATTCTGTTTCATCCTGCAAATAGGACTCCATTTGAAATTTTAGTTGCAAAAAACGATTGCGCTTTTTGACATCTTCCGGTGTTCTGGCATCGATCTCTCTACGAAATTCCTGCAGGGCCTTTCGAAGTGCTGCTTGTTCCTCTTCCGTTAACTCGACGGGGGGAATGTTGAAGTTTTCGTGATTGGCTGGGAAAGGAGCCTTGCTTTTCTTTTTCATGAAGTAGAAATTAACTGTTGAGATATTTTTCTATCAATTTTTGTGATAGTGCGCTAAATAATATCATAAAACCAAGAGGTCTTTCGGTTGATCGGATATCTATATGAAAAAATCCATATGCGCTAGCAAAGTGAGTGATTAGACTTGTTTTAGGCACTAAATAGACAGTTCCTTCATGACCACGATCGATAGAAATTTTGCAGGCCCATGCAATGAGGCAGCCCGCAATAAAATCAATCTTTTTCTTACTTCCAATATGTGCCACATCAACTTCAAGTAGCTCAATTTTTATTGCGCGGATCGTAGGATCTTTTTCATCTTTGATAGCCATCAAACCCAGCATCAATCTCTCCTTTTCTAATCGTAGTTTATAAATTTCTGTCTCTTTGCTACGCGTCCAAAAAAAGCCAGCTGAGAATCGTTGTTTATCATTGTTCGCTGAAACCAGATCGTAGGCTCCTGCTCGCTCGATTTTTGCCTTCAGCCAGACTCCACTCTCTCGCTCCAAAACAAACATACCTGAAATCTTGGTTATTTACAATAGAAATAAATAGTTTACATTTTTAGTAAACTATCTGTGCCGTTTCCAGGAACTTCGATTAGAATGGTAACACTATAAGCTCTCTGAACTTCTCTCCATAAGTATAGCACCACTGGGCCCCGCTGTCAAGCTCTCATCTTTCGTATCTTACATGTCAAAATCGATAAGAATTTGAACCAGCGTTTCTACTCCCTCGACGTCTTTCGCGGGGCCACCGTTTGTCTGATGATTCTGGTAAATAATCCCGGCTCTTGGTCTCATATCTATGCCCCGCTGGAGCATGCTCCCTGGCATGGACTCACGCCGACCGATCTGGTATTTCCGTTCTTTTTGTTTGCGGTGGGTAACGCGCTGGCCATGGTGATGCCCCGTTTTGAGCAAGGTACCCCGGCACAATTCTGGAAAAAGTTGCTCAAGCGCACAGCCCTGATCTTTTTGATCGGACTTTTTTTAAACTGGTGGCCCTTTGTCGTGCAGGCCGGACAATGGGTGGCAACAGCGGGCGCAGCCGGCGGCGGAGAAATTCAGAAAGGGTTGATCTTTAAAGGGTTTACCTGGATCGATTGGATCAAAAATGATGCGGGAAATAGCGAAGCAGTAGAGCGCGGCGTGCGGATCATGGGGGTCTTGCAACGCATCGCCCTGGCTTATTTTTTCGCAGCCCTTATTGCCTATTACTTCAAAGGAGCTCGGGCTTTTTATGCCGCAGCGCTGCTATTGTTGGGGTATTGGGCCCTTTGTCTGCTGGGTAATCCAGCCGACCCCTATAGTTTGGAAGGATGGTTTGGAACCAATATAGATAAGGCGATCTTAGGTTCGGTCCATATGTACAAAGGAGAAGGTATAGCATTTGATCCTGAGGGAATTATCAGCACAATACCGGCTATTGCACAGGTGTTGTTCGGATTTTTTGTAGGAAATTATATTCGTCAAAAAGGAAGCGATGCGGCAGCGAGCGAGAGTGCAAGTAGTGGTGCACCAGTCGTCGCCGGGGCAGACATGTCTAATCGGATGCCGGCCCTGCTCAATGGGCTTTTTGTAGCGGGAATTGCCTTACTGCTCACCGGTTTTTGCTGGGATATGGTGATGCCGATCAACAAGAAAATATGGACTAGTTCTTATGTGGTTTACACTACAGGTCTGGCAATTATAACCATTGCTACCATGATGTATTTAATCGAGATCAAGGGGGTAAAGTCGTGGCTATCCCGGTTTTTTGACGTGTTCGGCAAGAATGCTCTTTTTGTATTTGCGCTGAGTGCCTTTCTTCCCAAGGGACTGACGCTCATTAAATTGGAGCAAGGGGTGAATCCATGGAACTGGCTCTATAAAAAAGTACTGATCCATACCCCCGGCGCCCCCGAAAACGGGTCGTTATTGTATGCCCTCACCATCATCACATTCATGTGGTTGATCTGCTACTGGATGGATAAAAAGAAGATCTATATTAAAGTTTAGCAGCGCATTTGTGAGACTCTCGAGAGCTGCGCATAAGGGTAAAGCCTTAATTTATTTTTAGTGATTTTCCAACTTCTATCTCATTCATTCTCTTGGGATTTTATTCCGTTAACAATCCCATAAAAAGGGAAATGTACTATCTTCGCCCCGGCCTGTTAGGTATCAGCAACTGCTGATTAAACAGCACGTTAAAAAATTTAATGTGACTGAGAGGGCGAAGCAGTGTCCGCAACGTAGCGCCCACAAAATAGTGCCAAAAAAAGTAATGCTTAGCCGCATGCGCAGCAAAAGCGACAATAACCGTAAAAACATGATTTCTTCCCCTCTATGAGCAAGTGGCTTGCGATATATACTAAACCCCGCTGGGAAAAAAAGGTGCACCAGCTATTGACACAAAAAGGAGTCGAGAGCTATTGCCCGCTAAATAAGGTGAAGCGCAAGTGGAGTGATCGTATTAAAACCATCGAAGAGCCGCTGTTTAAATCATACGTATTTGTTAAAGTAACGGATGATGAACGAACTAAGGTTCGCTTAACGAACGGGGTAGTCAACTTTGTGTATTGGAACGGTAAACCGGCTATTATACGAGAAAAGGAGATCCAAACTATTAAGCGATTTTTGGATGAGCATGAAAATGTACTGGTACGACCTATGGAGTTCCTCAAAGATCAACCGGTGGTGATAACGAGTGGCACCTTTATGGACATGCGTGGTAAGGTATTGGACGTTCGAAAAAAAGAAGTGAAAGTTGCCATCGAGAGTCTGGGTCAAGAGCTGGTGGCCTATATTGATAAAACAAAACTGAGTATAATAGATCATGTCCTTTAAGCAACATATTATCATCACCGGCGGAGCCGGCTTTATTGGCTCGCATGTCGTAAGACAATTTGTGACTAAGTATCCCCAGTATCAAATAATCAACCTCGATACCCTCACCTATGCAGGTAATCTCGAGAATTTACGAGACGTCGAGGATCGACCTAATTACGTTTTTGAAAAAGTAAATATACTCGACAGTACGGAGCTTGAGAGAGTATTTGCCACTTATCATCCCGTTGGTGTTATTCACTTGGCTGCGGAAAGCCATGTGGATCGCTCCATCGATTCACCGCTCGATTTTGTGTATACCAATGTGATCGGTACAGTGAATCTGCTCAATGCGGCTAAAAAGCACTGGCAGGGTAATTTCGAGGGCAAAAGATTCTATCATGTTTCTACCGACGAAGTGTACGGTGCGCTCGGAGAGACCGGATTTTTTACCGAGCATACTAAATACGACCCCCATTCACCCTACAGCGCCTCGAAAGCCTCTAGCGATCATTTTGTAAGAGCGTATCATGATACCTATGGGCTGCCGGTAGTGATCAGTAATTGCTCTAACAATTACGGGCCCAATCATTTTCCGGAAAAACTGATTCCGCTTTTCATCAATAATATTATTCAGAAAAAACCATTGCCCGTATACGGCGATGGAAAATATACCCGTGACTGGCTCTTTGTAAAGGACCATGCCCATGCGATCGACTTGGTGTATCATCAAGGGAAAAACGGGGATACGTACAATATTGGCGGCTTTAACGAATGGAAAAATATCGATCTGGTGAAATTGCTTTGTGCGCAGATGGATAAAAAGCTCGGTAATGCGCCAGGCACGAGTGAACAACTGATCACCTATGTGAAAGATCGCCCCGGGCATGATCGTCGTTATGCCATCGATGCCACCAAGATCAATAAGGAATTAGGCTGGAAGCCCTCTGTTACATTCGAAGAGGGGCTGGCGCAAACCATCGACTGGTATTTTGCCAATGAAGAGTGGTTAAGACACGTTACATCAGGCACCTACCAGCAGTATTATGAGCAGATGTATGCCGACCGTTGAGCACTGTTGTTGGAGTAGACTTTTACATTTGTACATCGTTGGGAATGGGGGCAGTCACTTACACTGAATACTTCTGAACGGTTCTTAAAATCTGTATGCAATAGTGATACTAACTGGCTTAAATTTTTGAGATGAAAGGAATTATTCTCGCCGGCGGATCCGGCACGCGGCTTTATCCCATTACCAAGGCCATCAGTAAACAGCTGATGCCTATCTATGATAAACCGATGATCTATTATCCGCTCAGTACCCTGATGCTGGCGGGTATTAACGAAATTCTGATCATCACTACGCCCGAAGACAACGCACAGTTCAAACGGTTACTGGGAGATGGATCACAAGTGGGTTGTCACTTTGAATATGCCATACAGGAGGTGCCCAACGGCCTGGCACAGGCTTTTGTGATCGGAGCTTCATTTATTGGAAAGGAAAAAGTAGCCTTAGTGCTGGGAGATAATATTTTTTACGGTCACGGGTTAGGAAGACAACTCAAAACACTTTCTCAGGTCGAGGGCGGTTATGTTTTTGCTTATCAGGTTTCGGATCCGGAGCGATACGGTGTAGTCGAGTTCGATACGACAAGCAAAGCGATCTCCATCGAGGAGAAACCCGCAAAGCCCAAATCGAATTATGCCGTGCCCGGTCTTTATTTTTATGACAACGAAGTGGTGAAAATAGCCAGTGAGTTGAAACCATCCCCCCGTGGCGAATACGAAATTACGGACGTCAATAAGGTGTATTTGGAAAGAGGACGATTACAAGTGGCGGTACTGGAGGGCGGTACAGCTTGGTTGGATACCGGCACCTTTGATTCTCTCAGTGATGCCAGTGAATTTGTGCGGGTGATCGAAAAAAGACAAGGTAAGAAGATCGGCTGTATCGAAGAGATCGCGTATCGAAACGGATTTATCTCGAAAGAAAAATTAGTGGAACAAGCCGAGTTGCTCAAGAAAAGTGGCTATGGAGTTTATCTCCATCAAGTGGCGGAAGAGAAAGCGCGGCTTTGAATATTTTATGCAAGAAGGTTTAACCCAGTGATATCAAATGGTACGACCGAATAAAATCAGCGGGTTCAATCGAGCATACGAAAAGAATTCATCCGAGCGAAATCAGCACCTGAAATAAAAAAATGAAAATCGCAGTCATTGGAACGGGTTATGTAGGACTAGTCACCGGTACGTGCTTTGCCGAGACCGGAAACAAGGTGGTATGTGTGGATATTGATCAGGCTAAGGTCGCAAAACTTTCGGCCGGACAGATCACCATTTATGAACCCGGATTGGAGAAAATATTTTTGCGCAATTTAAAAGAAGAGCGCCTTCGCTTTACCAGCTCTATAGAGTCAGTCGTCGAGGAAGCTGAGATTATTTTTTTGGCGCTACCTACCCCCCCCGGTGCCGATGGTTCAGCTGATTTGAAGTATGTGCTGGGGGTTGCTGAGCAATTGGGAAAATTGATCAAAGGATATAAAGTTATCGTCAATAAAAGTACTGTACCCGTTGGTACGGCTGATAAGGTAAGAGCAGCTATATCAAAACAGTATTCAGGCGAATTCGATGTGGTATCTAATCCGGAGTTTTTAAGAGAGGGGGTAGCGGTCGATGATTTTATGAAGCCTGATCGTGTGGTGATCGGTACTCGGTCTGAGAGAGCTAGGAGTATGATGAGCGAGCTGTATGCGCCGTATGTAAGGCAGGGTAATCCGATCATTTTTATGGATGAACGTTCTTCGGAGCTTACCAAATATGCCGCCAATTCCTTTTTGGCCACTAAGATCTCTTTTATGAATGAGATTGCCCGACTTTGCGAACGGATGGGAGCCGATGTGGATATGGTTCGCAGAGGTATCGGTAGTGACGATCGGATCGGAAAACGATTTTTATTTCCGGGTATCGGTTACGGCGGGTCTTGTTTTCCTAAGGATGTTCAGGCGCTGATCAAATCGGCCGAGGAAGTTCATTATGAGTTTAAAATTCTGGAGGCTGTAGAAAAGGTCAATGCGGATCAAAAATTACACCTGATCCAAAAAATCAAGTCACATTATAGCGGTACGCTGCGCGGTAAGCATTTTGCCCTGTGGGGGCTGGCCTTTAAGCCCAATACCGATGATATACGCGAAGCGCCCGCTTTATCTATTATTGCGGCACTCTTAGCAGAAGGCGCCACAATTACGGCCTATGATCCGGAAGCGATGCATCATGTAAAGCAAACATTGGGCGATACAATCGGGTATGCTAACAGCCAGTACGAGGCTCTGGTGGGGGCCGATGCACTCATCATTGCTACTGAGTGGAGTGAGTTCAGAACCCCCGATTTTGAACTTGTTGAAACGCGATTACCGGCTAAATTGATCTTTGACGGTCGTAATTTATTTGATGTAGCCAAAATGCAGTCCATGGGGTATTGTTACATCAGCATTGGAAGACCTCATTAAAAAATATGTCAAACAGCACATCTAAAAAAAGAGTACTGATTACAGGAGCCGCCGGATTTTTGGGGTCGCATCTTTGTGACCGCTTTATTGCCGAAGGATACGAAGTGATCGGGATGGACAATCTGCTTACAGGCAGTCTGTCGAATATTGAGCACTTGTTTCCGCTGAAGGAGTTTAGTTTTTATCATCATGACGTAAGCAAGTTTATTCATGTGCCAGGGCCGCTGGATTATATTTTGCATTTTGCTTCGCCGGCCAGCCCCATCGATTATTTGAAGATGCCCATTCAGACCTTGAAAGTAGGGTCGCTGGGTACGCATAATTGCCTGGGCTTGGCCAAGGCCAAGAAAGCAAGGATACTGGTAGCCAGTACAAGCGAAGTATACGGGGATCCGCTGGTGCATCCCCAAAAAGAGGATTATTGGGGAAATGTGAATCCAATCGGTCCAAGGGGTGTTTATGACGAGGCCAAGCGGTTTCAGGAGGCCATCACCATGGCCTATCATAATTTTCATGAGGTCGAAACCCGTATTGTTCGGATATTTAATACCTACGGACCTCGGATGCGACTCAATGATGGCCGGGCGCTTCCCGCCTTTATCGGACAAGCTCTGCGCGGTGAGGATCTCACTGTTTTCGGGGATGGTTCGCAGACCCGAAGTTTTTGTTACGTATCTGATCTGGTAGAGGG
>JBIIDB010000048.1:0-11467 GCA_044238505.1 Chitinophagaceae bacterium
TGCCCACTGCAATCTCGAAAGGCTGTGTAGCCACTTTTACCATCACGCCCCGCTGCTGTAATTGATACAGCGCCGCGGGCGCATACAGATTATCCCACTCGACCAGGAGCGCATAGGTGGTGGCGCTAATAGAAAGGTTAGGCGTAGCGGCTCCCTCCAACGCGGCGAGCTGCCCGGCTGCAATGGGCTGTCCCAGCGACGCAGGCATGGCCGTTAGCTCTTTGGACTGTAGTCCCATTGCCAACGGCAGGGTCCATGAAGTGATATCGTAGAACAAACTGTCCTTATAATCGGCCGTCTTCTCAAAGATGGTGCGAATAAGGGTATGTTGGGGCTGATCGAGGGGCACCAAAAAAGAATACCCCTTTTGAAAAGCTGAGTCTGACCACGTTGCCGGTAATTCATAGATCTTGATCTGGTGTCGTTGCAGCAGTGTCGCAAACTCGCGAATGCGGGGCTGGTCTTTTTTAGCACCTACCACATAAGCTTTTACAGGATGCGCCGCGGCACGGGCAGGCACCTGCTTATAAAAGTCACGTTGAAAAGCCAGAAAATCCTTTCGCAAGGCCGAGGCGCCCTCAAGTGTAGAGAGTGCCGTATTGAACTGATTGCGAATGGTAGCAGGAAAACTCAAGAGTCCGTTGACACTCTCTTGTAGATGCCCGCGAGAGGAAGCTTGCTCGAACAGAATGCCCACTCCCCCGTTGATATCAGGATAAGTGGACCCTTTTCCATAATAGAAATCATCGTATCCCTCTTTTGTAAAATAAAATGTACCGATGCTATCCAAAACACGGGCATGAAATTTGGCCAGCGCTGCCGTCAGCTCCTGGTTCTTTCCGGGAGTAAGCGGGTTGACACGAGACGGAACACCGGGCTGAAAGAAGAACGTGGCATTAGTACCCTGCTCATGGTGATCGGTCAACACATTAGGTTTCCACAAATGAAACCAGCGAAGTCGGTTCTGACTTTCGACATGTACCGCCGGTAGCCAGTCACGGTTTAAATCGAACCAATAATGATTGAAACGTCCGCCGGGCCATACCTCGTTAAATTCTCTGGAGTTAGGGTCTGAGACCAGGTTTTTACTTTTATGCTGATTGGCCCAGGTAGAGAAGCGTTGCAACCCGTCGGGGTTAAACGAAGGATCGAATAAAATGATCGTAGTAGCGAGTAGTTTTTCGATGGATGCACCTTGCGCCGCTGCCAAGTGATAGGCGGTTAGCAATGAAGCATTCGAACCACTGGGCTCGTTGCCATGAATAGAATGTCCGATCCATACCACCGCCGGCATCTCATCGATGGAGGTGTTGGCTGCCGCAGCAGGATCACTCAATTGCAAATGCTGCAATCGGATTTTTTCGAGATTACGATGATTTTCGGGCGAAGTAATGATCAGCAATAACTGAGGGCGTCCCTCATAGGTATAACCCATAGTCTCGGCCTTGATACGGTCAGGGGCCGCTGCTGCCAGCGCCTTCATGTAGGTCACCAACCGATCGTGGGTGATATGCCATTGTCCTACATCGTGATAAATGACATCTTTAGGCTTGGGGATCGCTGGGTTATAATTGTATCCCGCAGGTAAATAGAAAGACAGATCCTGAGCGGTTAACCCAAGGGAGGTGCTGAAAAAAAACAGCACCGTCAATAAGGCGTTACTAGTGCGCATAAAAGTGGATTATGAAAGGCCAAGATAGTTAGTATCGGGCAATAATCAGACCACAATTGTATCTTTGTATCATGGGTGCAAAAGGAAAAGTTTTGGTGGCCATGAGTGGCGGTATCGACAGCACCGTAGCCGCTCTTATGCTGCATAAACAAGGCTATGAGGTGGTAGGCATCACCATGAAAACATGGGATTATGCCGCCAGCGGAGGCAGCAAGAAAGAAACCGGTTGCTGCAACCTGGATTCTTTCAATGATGCGCGACAAGCCGCCGTGGAGCATGGTTTTGCGCATTACATACTGGACATCCGCGAAGAGTTCGGCGATTTTGTCATAGATAATTTTGTAGAAGAGTACCTGGCCGGGCGCACCCCCAATCCCTGCGTCCTGTGCAATACCCATATCAAATGGAGAGCGTTGCTCAAAAGGGCCGATGCCTTGGGATGCGATTTTATTGCCACCGGCCATTATGCCAAGATCAGGCAACACGACAATGGTCGCTTTGTGGTCAGCAAGGCCGTTGACCATACCAAAGACCAGAGTTACGTACTGTGGGGATTACAGCAAGATTTGCTCAGCCGCACCCTGCTTCCGCTGGGTGGCTACCGCAAAACCGAAATCCGTCAAATGGCGCACGACTTCGGTTACCCGGCACTGGCCAAAAAACAAGAGAGTTACGAGATCTGCTTTGTACCCGACAACGATTATCGCGGATTTTTAAAAAGAAAAGTACCCGGACTCGAGCAGAAAGTCAGTGGCGGATATTTTGTAGACAAGAATGGCACCATTCTGGGAAAACATAAAGGATATCCCTTTTACACCATCGGGCAGCGCAAGGGACTTGATATTGCGCTTGGCAAACCCGTTTTTGTTACACGCATCGATCCCGACAATAACACCGTTACGCTGGGCGATGAAGATGACTTGGACCAGCAAGAGATGTTGGTCAAGAATATCAACCTGATAAAATACGAACAGCTGTCGGCCGGAATGGAAGCCACTACCAAAATTCGTTATAAGGACGCGGGAACGCTCTCTACACTGTATCCCGAAAGCACAACCTGTAAGGTGCGGTTTTATGAGGCGGCCAAAGGAGTGGCGCCCGGACAGAGTGCCGTTTTTTATGAAGGAGATGATGTGCTGGGCGGTGGCATCATTCAACGGACGACGTACACCTCGCATTAAATAGCCTGTGCTTCCCATCAGCTCTCCATTGCATGGGCTTTGGCATAAAATAACGAATGATCGATCAAGATTGATTCCTCACCGCACTATCTTTAAGACATGAATACTTGGTTACGCTATGGGATACTCAGCAGTGTGCTGCTGATCGCTTCTGCAGACTGTATGCAGGCGCAGTTCACCCGGCATATTGTATGGCTAAAAAACAAAGGCGGCAACACCTTTTCGCTCAGCAACCCCTCAGCCTATCTTTCTGTCAGATCCCTACAGCGCAGAACCAGCCAACAATTGACGCTGGACAGTACTGATTTGCCGGTTACAGCCGCTTATCTTTCGGCTATTCGCTCCATTAGCGGGGTAACGATACTCAATGTCTCTAAGTGGCTCAATGCGGTCTGCATTCAAACAAGCAGCAGCGTTGCCCTGGCGACAGTACAACAACTTCCTTTTGTACAAGCCACCGCAGGACTGGCGGCTCGAAGCCTGACCGGTCCTGTTACCGATAAGTTTATCGAGTCGCAGCGGATTATCCCCTTATCCGAAAATGAAGAAAAGCAGGCGACACTCACGGGTGACTTTTACAACTATGGCGGCAGTGCCGGTGCCGAGATCAAATTACACAAAGGGGAATTTCTGCATAACATCGGACTCAGAGGACAAGGCCTTCAGATTGCCGTACTCGATGGCGGTTTTTTCAATTACAATACGCTTCGCGCTTTTGACAGCGTTAATCGCAACGGGCAGATCATCAGCACCTGGGATTTTGTTTCTCGCAATGCCACCGTCAACGATGATCATCCGCACGGCATGCAATGCCTCTCTACAATGGCCGCTACTATTCCCGGACAATTTGTAGGCAAGGCCCCAAAAGCATCCTTCCATTTGTTCCGCACCGAAGATGTGAACTCCGAGTATCCCATCGAAGAATTCAATTGGGTATGTGGAGCAGAGAGGGCCGATAGCGCTGGCGCCGACCTGATCTCCTCCTCGCTGGGTTATTACGATTTTGATGACCCGTCTTTCAACTATACCTATGCCCAGTTGAATGGCAATACGACCATGGCCGCACGGGGAGCTGATCTGGCCGCCAAAAAAGGCCTGCTCGTATTTAACGCAGCAGGCAATGAGGGTAACAGTGCTTGGCGTAACATCATTACCCCGGCCGATGGAGACAGTGTGCTCGCTATAGGAGCTGTCAATACAGTGGGGGCCGTGGGATCGTTCTCCAGTTATGGTCCCGCCCCGGGAGGAAGAATAAAGCCCGACCTGGCATCGGTGGGCGTGTCGGCCGTAGTGCAAAGCAGCAATAACAATATCGGAACAGCCAGCGGCACTTCTTTTGCGTGCCCCAATATGGCCGGCCTCAGCGCCTGCCTTTGGCAAGGCTTTCCGGAATTCAATAACATGAAAATCGCAGAAGCACTCAAACGATCGGCCAGCCGTTTTGCCAATCCCGACGACAGGGTTGGCTACGGGATCCCTGACATGCAGCAAGCCTTTGGTTGGCTGTTGTCAGCATATGCCACGGTGAGTGCGCAACTGAATACCTGCTCCGTGACCATCAACTGGAAGAGTAAGGATGTTGAGAGCATGCGCTACGAATTGCAACGCCTGTTACCCGGGGAGAGCAACTATACAACCCTTCAGCAAATAGCCCCCGCAGCGGGTCAGCTTCTTCGCAACAGCAATTATCAATATACCGACCGGCTCGAAACAAACCAGACCGGCACCATCAAATATCGTGTGCTACAATGGATCGATACGGCTGCAGCCACTAGACGCTCCGTGTTTATCGATAGTGCACAGGTACTGCTACTAAGCCCCTGCCTGAATGTCACTTCTACTTCGATTGAACTTTTTCCCAACCCGGCCACCAACAGCACAAGACTTATCATAAAATATGCCGGCACGAACACGCAACTACAAGTGGTCATCGGCGATATGTCCGGAAGAATACTTACCCGGTATTGGGTACCCTTGCGCACCCCGGTCAGCAGCACTGATCTCTCGTTGCAGGGCTATCCGAAGGGAGCCTATCTGATCTCTGTTTGGGACGAAGAAAAGAAGATCGGAACCATCAAAGTGGTCAAAGACTAAGCCGGTCTTTGCAATAAGGCCGCAAACAAGGTATCCGCGTGCTGCGTGCTTCCGTCGAATAGCTGTTGTTGCACACAACGAAGTCCCCTTTTTTCCTCGAGCCATGCTACTTGCGCTTCGTTCTCTTCCGCAAAAACCGAACAGGTGGAGTACAGCAGAAATCCCCCTGGCGCTAGTCGGCTAAGGGCATTCGTCAATAACGTTCGTTGCACCTCCTGAAAGGCGGCTATAGAAGAATCATCAAAAAAATAAAGCTGCTCCGGTGTCCGCGACCACGTACCGCTACCGGAACAAGGCACATCGGCCCAGATGAACGGAAACTGTCCGGTAAAAGAAGCGGGAAGAGGCCGAGACAGGTCTATTTCATAGGCGCGATAGTCTGATAATTCGGCCTGCGCAAAACGCTGTCGCAGCTGTCGCAGTATTGTCTCTCTGCGGTCCGATACGACCAGCCTGAGCGGCCCTAACGTGTCAACAGCCAAAATAGATTTACCCCCGCTGCCAGCGCAACAATCCCACATTTCTTTTTGTGCGTAAACAGGAAGTAAAGAAAGCAACGACGCTATACGTTGCGAAGAAAAGTCTTGGATCACGAAATCACGGTTGAGACCGGGCCAACTACTGAGCGACGTGGTGGCGGGCAACGAAAGGGCATGCGATGAGACCTGGGTAAAAGAAATCGCCTGACCTTGTAGCGCACCTATAACCTGCTGCTCCTTGCCGGGACGCAGGCGAATAAACAAAGCCGGCTGTTCAAAAAGAGATTCCGCCCACTTCGATTCTTTCAGTGATATGCTGAGCCGATCGTGATAGGGAAATACGGCTGACAGCATTGGATTACAGGCAGGCAGTGAAGTCGCCTTTTCAGTGTCAAGTAAGACTGTCTTTTCGGCAACAGAGGCGAAGATCTGGCTATTCCATAAGGGGCGTTCAAGAGCCAGCAAGGGATCCTCTTTTTTACTGCATAAAAAAAGACCCATGAGTATTTTATCGGACAGGGGGCTATGAGGAAACGCCTTCCCCATTCTAAAGAAACAATAGCAATAATGACGAACCCACCTGCGGTCGGTGGAACCCATTTTTCGATCGAGCGAAAATTGTTGCTTACAAAAAAGAGAGAAAGGCTCTTGTCCCTTGTATGCTTCCAGGATGGCAACAGCCTTTTTTAGATATGCGTGGTAGCGACTCAAATCTCGAGCAGCGTTTTGACCGGATCCTTCCCTATCAATAATTGATCGGGGTTTTCGAGCAACTCTTTAACGCGCACCAGAAAGCTGACCGATTCGCGACCGTCAATGATGCGGTGATCATAGCTAAGGGCCAGGTACATCATGGGTCGAATCACCACTTGTCCATTGAGTGCCATGGGACGTTCTTGAATCTTGTGCATTCCCAAAATGGCACTTTGTGGCGTATTGATAATAGGCGTGCTCATTAAAGAACCAAAAACACCGCCATTGGTAATTGTAAACGTACCGCCGGTCAATTCCTCAGCGGTGAGCTTACTGTCGCGCGCCTTTCCCGCCAGTTCGATCACTTTTTTTTCGATCTCGGCCATACCGAGACTTTCCACATTGCGCATCACCGGCACTGTAAGTCCGCGCGGTGTGCTTACGGCGATACTGATATCGGTATAGTCATGATATAAAATCTGATCTCCCTCGATGGAGGCATTGACGGCCGGCCACTCAGTGAGTGCGATCGAACAAGCTTTGGCAAAAAAGCTCATAAAGCCAAGGTTCACGCCATGCACTTCTTTGAATTTTTCTTTGTAGCGTGCACGCACATCCATGATGGCCGTCATGTCAACTTCGTTAAACGTAGTGAGCATAGCTGTACCATTCTTAGCTTCTACCAAGCGCTTGGCAATAGTCTTTCGCAGGTTACTCATTTTTTCGCTGCGGGTATTGCGCTCATGGAGTAAAGCCCCCGGTGCCGGTATACGACCGGGTTGTGCCAAAGCGGCCAGCACATCTTCTTTTAAAATTTTCCCTTGCGGCCCACTGGGCTTTACTTTTTTGGGATCCACTTTTTTATCCGCAATAATGGCCGAGGCCACGGGACTTGCTTTGATCTCTTCTGCCACTGGAGCCGCAGTGGAAGCTGCGGAGGCAGCAGGCGCAGCGGGAGTAGTTGCCGCTGCAGGAGGCTTGGGAGCCGCGATCTCCACTTGGGCAGGCGGCTTGGGAGCAGTCGCAGCCGGAGTAGCCTGCGCTGCGGGGGCTTTAGCCGATTCATCGATCGTGGCCAAGAGATCGCCGATCTGCAAGGTATCACCCTCCGCTGCGGCCGTGGTGAGTACCCCTGCTTTTTCAGCATTTACCTCGAACGTGGCCTTCTCGCTTTCCAATTCGGCGATCACTTCATCACGCTCCACATAGTCACCGCTCTTTTTTGTCCAGCGCAGCAACTGCACTTCGGTGATGGATTCTCCTACAGTGGGCACTTTGATCTCTATCATAAAATAATTTTATTGGATTAGATCGTGAAAGCAGTTTCAATAAGTTCGCCTTGTTCCTGTACATGCACCTTCTGGTAGCCGGTAGCTGTTGAGGCGGAGGGCTGCCGACTGATCACCCCAAAAGGAATAGTTCTGCAATTCATTTTCAAGAAAGAGGCCGCTCCCATGTTCTGTGGCTCTTCCTGCACCCAATACCACACGGCCGCACCATATCGCTTGTGTAGCTTTTCGAGTTGTTGCACCGGCAATGGATACAGCTGCTCAAGCCGTACGATCGCCAAGTCGGTACGCTGCTCGCGGCGCTTTCTTTCCTCGAGCTCAAAGTAGATCTTTCCGCTACAGAACAATACTTTCTTGACCTGCCCGGGCTGCGCCTCGGCATCATCGATCACTTCTTTAAAGCCACCTTGTGTAAAATCGGCTACCGTTGAATAAGAGCCGGGCAAGCGAAGATTGGCTTTGGGAGAAAAATTGATGAGTGGCTTTCTAAATGACCAGGACAGCTGCCTGCGCAGTGAATGAAAGAAGTTAGCAGCGGTAGTTATATTAGTGATCACCATGTTGAACTCGGCCGCCAACTGTAAAAACCGCTCCAGTCTCGCGCTACTATGCTCGGGTCCTTGTCCTTCGTAGCCGTGGGGCAACAAAAGGGTGACACCATTCATCCGATTCCACTTCTGTTCTCCTGCCGTAATGAACTGATCGATGATCGTTTGAGCGCCATTGGCAAAATCACCGAACTGCGCTTCCCATACGACGAGTGCACTGGGATTAGCCAGCGCATACCCGTACTCAAATCCTAATACGGCATATTCACTCAGCAATGAATTGTAAATAGTAAAGGCGCCGCCGGCACCCGGTAATCGTGACAATCGGTTATACGGCTGATCGGTTTGCTCATCTCGTAAGATGGCATGGCGATGTGAGAACGTACCTCTTGAAACGTCTTGTCCGCTCACGCGTACTCTTCTGCCTTCGGCCACTAAACTGGCATAAGCCAGTAACTCACCGGTAGCCCAATCGATCTTCTGCTCTTGTTCGAAGAGGTTGATCTTGTCTTTTAGAATTTTTTCTACTTTTCGTAAGGGCTTAAAATCGGCAGGCCAAGAAAGCAACGCGTTCATGAGCAGTTTCAGTTGGGCTGCATCGATCGCTGTTACGGGAGAATGTAAAAAATCTTCGGGCGTAGCACGGCGTAATTTTTTCCACTCCAGCTCGGGGGGCTGGTATTGGTAAGGCAAAGGATGCTGCTTTACCTCATCGAGTCGCTCCTGCAGGTCTTGCCAGAATTTCTTTTCCATGTCTTTGGCCAGCTCCTGTACCTCGGTATCACCGTCAGCCAACAACTGGGCCACATAGACCTCGCGGGGATTAGCATGCTTCTCGATCAGTTGATACAGGCGGGGCTGCGTGAACTTGGGATCATCGCCCTCGTTATGCCCATGGCGGCGATAGCACACCATATCGATAAAAACATCGCTGTTGAATTGCTGCCGGTAGGCCGTGGCCAGTTGGGCGCATTTGACCACTGCCTCGGGATCATCCCCGTTGACATGAAAGACGGGCGCCTGTATAGAAGCGGCCAGTGAGGTGCAGTAATCCGTGCTGCGGGCCTCGATAAAATCGGTCGTAAATCCGATTTGGTTATTGATCACAAAGTGCAATGTGCCACCGGTGCTATAGCCCGCCAGGCCACTCATTTGTAAAAGTTCGTACACAATGCCCTGCCCCGCCACAGAAGCATCCCCATGAATTAAAATGGGAACTATTTTATCCGTATCGGATTGATAAAGGACATCAGCCTTGGCTCTCGCAAAACCGACCACTACCGGATTGACGGCCTCCAGGTGAGACGGATTGGGCATCAGTTTCAGACTAATGGTCTTGCCGCCGGATGTTTGCACTTCGCTGCCATATCCCATGTGGTATTTGACATCCCCGCTGCCCATGGTTTGATCGACCTTGGCCGTTCCTTCGAACTCACTAAAAATTTGCTCGTATGTTTTGCCCATCACATTGGCCAATACATTGAGACGACCGCGGTGTGCCATACCGATCACCACCTCTTTGGCAGCAAGATCAGCAGCCGTATTGATGATGGCATCGAGTGCCGCAATAGTGGTCTCTCCTCCCTCAAGGGAAAATCGTTTTTGCCCCACGTACTTGGTGTGAAGGAATTTTTCGAGAATAACACCCTGGTTGAGTTTTTCGAGCACGCGTCGCTTGGTATCGAGTGGCAAGGGTTGATGCATGCGCTTCTCTACAGCATCGGTAAGCCACGCTAGTTTTTCGGGATCATTGATGTACGAATACTCTACGCCCACTGAAGCCGTATAACATTTTTCGAGATGCGCAATAAGTTGACCGAGTGTAGCATTTGCCAAACCCAGTGCATGCCCAGCCGCGAACGAAAGAGAGAGATCTTGCTCCGTCAATCCGAAATGAGTTAACGCTAACCGCGCAGCTCTGTCTATACGGGGACGGATCGGATTGGTCTTTGCCACTAAATGCCCTTTATGACGATAGGCCATGATCAGCCGATACACGTTGAATTCCTTTTGCCAGTCAATACTCGTTGCCGATGCATCAACGGAAGTTGCCGCAGGCGTTGCGACAGTTGTTGCCGTAGCGCCAACATCCCCGGCAGCGGCGCTATCCGTTGCCCCTGTTGCGGCAGCCCCATAGCGGATCGCAAAATCAAAACCTTCAAAAAACTTTCTGAGATCAGGATCGACCGATGCGGGATCCTTTACAAAATCACGGTACAGATTCTCAATAAAGGCTGGGTGAGACTGGGTGATGTAAGAAAAATCCTTCATGAATGTCAAGGTGTTACAAAAAGGGGGGATTTCAGAGTACAAATATCGCGCAAAATGACTAATTAGTAAGGTTTTGCAAGGGATTCCCCCAAATTAAAAAAACGATAAATTTGGCTAAAAGAGGGGTTCTCCTTACCTTTGCCCTCCTTAAAACAGTATACCAGATGGCTAATCACAGTGCTACCAAAAAAGATGCCCGCCAAGCCGCTAAGCGCCGCGACCGGAACAAATATTACGGCAAAACAACCCGTAATGCCATCCGTGATCTCAAAGCAGCTGATGGCAGCGGAATGAAAGAGAAATTCCCCACGGTAGCTTCTATGATCGACAAATTGGCTAAGCGCGGTATCATCCACAAGAACAAGGCCGCTAACCTGAAGAGTAAATTAGCCCGTAAGGCGAACGCAACGAAGTAATTTTCGTAACGCCACGTTTACGTCGCACAATATGTTGAAAAGGCACCCCAAACGGTGCCTTTTTCTTTTGCTTATTTTTATCGTAAACTAATCCATCTATGCTTCGGTCGCTTTTCACCCCCCTTTTAGTAGCCGCATCCTTTGTACTTACGGCGCAACCCACCTTGCCGCCTACCGTATATGAAACCTCCGGCGGAATGCAAACACCCACCTATGCACAGATCATGAGCTGGTGGAATGCAGCCGACCGGGCCAGCAAGAAAATAACGCTGCTCACCAAAGGACCTACCGATGCCGGATTTCCCCTGCACTTGGCGCTAATCAGTGAACAGGGGTATACCACTGTGGAGCAGGCCCAAAAAGACGGCAAGCTCATGATCCTGATCAATAACGGAATTCACCCGGGAGAGCCGGATGGCATCGACGCCAGTATGCTGCTCGTAAAAGACATTATCACTGGCAAACTAAGCTTACCTGCAAACGTGGTGCTGGCCATCATTCCTGTTTACAATATCGGAGGCTGCTTACGCCGCAGCCCGTACTACCGTGTAGACCAAGAAGGCCCCGATGAGTTTGGTTCGCGGGGTAATTCACAGAACCTGGATCTTAATCGTGATTTTATCAAACTCGATTCAAAAGAAGCTTTTTCTTTTTGCGCCCTATTTCAGGAATGTGATCCTGCTATTTTCATAGATAATCACGTGAGTAATGGCGCCGACTATCAACATGTGATGACCTTGCTGACTTCCCAATACAGCAAGCTGGGCGGCTCCATGGGAGCTTACTTACATGACACCTTTGAGCCCGCCCTCTACACCGCCATG
>JBIIDB010000049.1:0-11440 GCA_044238505.1 Chitinophagaceae bacterium
ATTGGTCCACTCCATAGAAGAGCTGGCCTTACTAAACACATCTCATGCAAGCAACACCAGATAGGATCGGTTTATGCGCTGTCCTGCTGCTGGCAGGCTTGCTTTGCCTGGCGTCCTTTTCACTAAAGGCGCAGCCAAGAACTTTTTCGACCCGCTTGGGCCCTACAGAGCGACAGTTGTTATTAGCAAAAGAAGATTCGTTAAAGGAATATGCCGAATACCTGATTACTGATAGTTTGCCCGAAGACCGTATGATAGCCGACAGCATTTTTACCAAGACCTTGGTAAGGGCCCTTCGGATCAATCATTCTTTCTGGTTTGCCTTCGATTCGGTTAAAGGAATTTCGTGCCGCTATGCTCCCGACTCGAGCTTTCGCATCATTACCTGGAACTTACAATTCGATGACTATTATTGCCGGCAAAAGGGAGCCATACAGCGAAAGACAGAAAACGGCTCCTTATCGCTCTACCCGCTTAGAGATGTATCTGAGTTTACTGACCATCCCGAAGATTCGCTGCGCGCTGCCAACCAGTGGATCGGAGCCCTCTATTACGGCATTATTTTAACCAGTCATCAAAATAAAAATTACTACACCCTCTTTGGATTCGACCCTAACAATGCCAGAAGCAATATCAAATGGCTAGATGTCTTACAATTTAACAGTAAAGGAGAGCCAGTGTTTGGCGGACCTTTTTTTAGCTATGAGAAAGACAGTGTTCCCACCCCACCGCGACATCGCGTGGCGGTAGAATTTAAAAAGGGTGCCCGTGTATTGATGGACTACGTGGCTGAGCTTGATATGATCTTGGTCGATCACCTGATCTCAGAAAACAACGACCCCGACAGTAAATACACCTATATTCCCGACGGCGACCAAGAAGGATTCAAATGGATGAACGGAAAATGGATGCACATCGACAAGGTCTTTACCATGCAATTACAAGATGGGCAGGCACCCCGAGAGCAACCCTTGTTCGATAAACCAAAGCCACCCGCAAAATTGCCGACCCAACAACCGGGAAAAGGAAAGGGCTAACTAGCCTGCGCCACCGGGGCAGACAGTCCTGCTGCACCATATGGTAGCTGTAACGTGGTCAGTGTCTCCGAAAATTCGATGGCTTATTCGTCTAACTTGAGTACCGCTAAAAAGGCCTCTTGCGGCACTTCTACATTGCCGATCTGACGCATTCTTTTTTTACCCTCTTTTTGCTTTTCGAGGAGTTTACGCTTACGACTAATGTCACCTCCATAACATTTGGCGGTAACATCTTTTCGCATGGCCGAGATATTTTCGCGGGCTACCACCTTAGCACCGATGGCCGCCTGAATGGCGATCTGAAACTGTTGGCGAGGCAACAACTCCTTTAATTTTTCACAGAGTTTGCGTCCGAATTCCTGCGCACGGCTACGATGGATGAGCGCGGAGAGCGCATCAACTTTATCTCCGTTCAACAAAATATCCATCTTTACGATATCACTTTCGCGGTAACCTATCGGATGATAATCGAAAGAGGCATAGCCGCGAGTCTGCGATTTAAGCTTATCGTAAAAATCAAACACGATCTCGGTAAGGGGCATCTCGAAAATCAACTCTACCCGCGTAGGTGTCAGGTAACTCTGGTTGATCAAAATACCACGCTTTCCCAAGCAAAGGGTCATGATATTCCCAATATAGTCGGGCTTGGTGATGATCTGTGCTTTAATAAAGGGCTCGTCGATGTGATCGGTTTTGACCGGGTCGGGAAATTCAGTGGGATTGTTAACGATGACTGTCTCGCCCTTGGTAGTGGTGGCAATAAAGCTTACGTTGGGTACAGTGGTAATCACCGTCTGGTTAAACTCCCGTTCGAGTCGCTCCTGGATGATCTCCATGTGCAGCATGCCCAAAAACCCGCAGCGAAAACCAAAGCCCAGCGCCTGCGACGTCTCTAACTCGAATGTCAGGGAGGCATCGTTGAGCTGTAACTTATCCATACAATCCCTGAGCTCTTCGAACTCATCTGTATTGACCGGGAATATACCAGCAAATACCATGGGTTTTACCTCTTCAAAACCTTTAATCTGTTCCGGATTAGGATTACTGGCCACGGTAATGGTATCCCCCACCTTTACCTCCTTTGCATTTTTGATACCAGTGATAATGTAGCCCACATCGCCGGTAGAGACCTGGTTCTTTTCGGTCATCTTGAGCTTGAGGATACCAACCTCATCTGCGCCATATTCCTGACCGGTAGAAACGAACTTTACTTTATCACCCTTATTGATACTACCATTCATAATGCGGTAGTAAACGATGATGCCGCGAAAAGAATTAAAGACCGAATCAAAAATTAGGGCTTGCAACGGAGCGTCGGGGTTCCCTTTTGGGCAGGGAATCCGCTCCACGATGGCCTGGAGCACCTTGTCTACTCCCAGCCCGGTTCGACCGCTGGCATGCAAGATATCCTCTCGCTTACAGCCGATCAGATCCACGATCTGGTCCTCGACCTCTTCGATCATTGCCCCGTCCATATCGATCTTATTAATGACAGGAATGATCTCTAAATTATTTTCAATTGCGAGATATAAGTTGCTGATTGTCTGAGCCTGTATGCCTTGGGTGGCATCTACTAAAAGAAGGCATCCCTCGCAAGCGGCCAGGGCACGGCTCACCTCGTAACTAAAGTCTACGTGACCCGGCGTATCGATCAAATTCAAGATATAGTCTTGGCCGTTCGTATGCCGATAGTTGATCTGAATGGCATGGCTTTTAATAGTGATCCCCTTTTCGCGTTCCAGGTCCATATCGTCAAGCACCTGGTCCATCATGTCGCGCTCGCTGATCGTATTGGTGGCTTGCAAGAGTCGGTCGGCCAAGGTAGACTTACCATGGTCGATATGGGCAATAATGCAAAAATTCCTGATATTCTTCATAGAGCGATCCCCTCCGTTTTCGGCCTCGCAAAGGTAGGCCTTTTACCGTGATCAGGAGGCGGATCTTTGCTTAATCTGGTTCCAAATGGCGTCCATCTCCGCCAGCGTCATATCGCTTAGAGAGCGTCCAGCCAGGGCTGCTTCTTTCTCCAGCAGGGTAAAGCGATGAATAAACTTTTTATTGGTGCGCTCCAGGGCTGTCTCCGGGTCGATCTTCAAAAAACGAGCATAATTGATCAATGAAAAGACCAGATCGCCAAACTCCTCCTCTATTTTTTCCTGACGTCCCTCTTCGGGGGGTAAAGCGATCGCCTCTTGTAACTCGCCCAGCTCTTCTTGAACTTTATCCCATACCTGCTCTCGGTGATCCCACTCGAACCCCACTTGCTTAGCCTTCTCTTGCAACCGAAGGGCCTTGATGGTGGCTGGCAATGAGCGTGGCACCCCTTGCAAAACCGAGGTCTTACCCTCTTTTAATTTTAACTGCTCCCAGTTTCGCTTTACATCCTCCTCACTGTTCACAACCACATCGCCATAAATATGAGGATGGCGGTGTACCAGCTTATTGCAGATACCTTCTATCACATCGTTGAGCTCAAACTGTTTTTGCTCTGAGCCGATCTTGGCATAAAACACGATGTGAAGTAAAAGATCACCCAACTCTTCTTTAATAAGAGCAAAGTTTCCATCGGTAATAGCATCAGCCAACTCGAAGGTCTCTTCAATAGTCAATGACCGCAGCGACTCAATGGTTTGTTTTTTATCCCATGGACATTTTTCGCGGAGCTCGTCCATGATTGAAACTAATCGGAGAAAGGATAGCTGGTAGTTTTTTAAAGACATACGTAAAGGTAAAAACAAAAATCATCAGATGCGTGATAAGCGTCATTGAAACCCTTACCACTGGAGGGTAGCTTGCCATAGAATATCAATAAAGCGATGACCAATTGTAGTATATGAGAAAGAAAGACATGATTATATATATACTCGCGTCCATAAGTGCTGCGGGCTGCCAGAAAGAGACTTCCTATACCACCGCAGAAGATAAACTAGCCAATAAAGTATGGTATCTCGAGAAAAAAACAGTTGGACAGCAGGCGTATACGTATGGAGGTGTTTCCACTTTTTCCTTTCGCCTTACCAGCAACAACCGAAGTTACGGTGACTCTGATGGTATCGCCGGAAACTACACTATTACCGAACAACCTTCGCTGATCACTCTCAATATTACCGCAGGCACCCGACAGATCGAGGCCTATAAAATTACCCTGCTCGAAAAAGAGTATGCCATTTTAGAACATACCAAGAACAATACACTGAACACCTTCTACTTCGCTACCAGACGATGACAAAGAATCTGTTACATATCATTCTATCACTACTAGTTGCCATACCCTACGCAGGAGTGACACAATCGCGACTCTTTTATTCTATGGGTGTAGTGGATCGACCTAGTACAGAAACAAAAATAGTTGGTTACGTTACCACCCTCAATAAAAACACAGCTTGCCTTCAGATAGTAAGTGGACTCTACGCCTATTATGGCATAGCCGGTAACAAACTTTTTTCACTTGAATGTCCCACCGGACCTGTCCTGGCACGACCAGAGATAAAGCTGTTTCCTAATCCGGCAACAAACTATATCCGATTGCAAAGCAATCAACTGCTTGCCGATCAGCCGAGCCTTCTGGTGAGGATCATCGATGCTACAGGCAGAACAATCCTGCAACAGGCAGTGAGTAATAGCCAGCTGTATGCCGGACAGGGTTTGTATGTAGGCATGCTCTCATCCGGAAACTATTTCTTAAAAATAGAAAGCGCCTCCCTCAAACAGATCATTCCTTTTATAAAAGTCAACTAATTGTGAGAGCATATACACTCCAAGCGTTATTCGCATTACTACTGCTGGTCATTGCGACTATAGCACAGGGACAACAACCCGGGATTAACATCGAGGCTATTGCAAAAGACAGAAATAACAACCCTGCCAAGGATCGGCGCATTTATGTACGAATCGACATTCTGGCAGCCAGTGCTATCAGTACTCCCGTCTTTACAGAAGAACATGTGACCCGTACTAACGAGGCGGGTATCTTCCAGGTATCGGTGGGAAAAGGCACGCGAGCAGGCGGTACCTATAATAGTATTTTAGATATTCCCTGGCGCAGCCTGAATTACCTGATCAGAATAAGGGTAGCCATAGAACCCGTCGCCAATGTGATCAACTGGAATTATCAAAACGAATGGGTTGATCTCGGTACGACTCCCTTTGGTATTGTTCCCTACGCCGGAGCTGCCTTAACTGCCGATAATGTAGCCCAGAGCGCTGCCGTCATAACCTTCAGTGGCGGGACTACCGGTTTAACTCCAGCTACTCCAACCAATGGTAATGTAACCCTCGGAGGGGTCTTAAATATATCCAACGGCGGAACCGGCTCTGCCATAAAAAATTTCGTAGACCTAAGTACATCTCAAAATATTGGTGGCCCGAAAAACTTTCAGCAGGCACTTAGTGCGTCGGGTGGTATCAGCGTGCAAAACTCGCTTTCATTGACCGGCTCTACCACCACAATGGCACTGAACGGAAATAGCGGAAACCCCGGAGACATTCTTGTATCACAGGGAGCCGGCGCCACACCAGTATGGATAAATCCCCGGCAACTAAGTACTATCAAATCAAAGAACAGAAGCGCACTGCTGATCAGTGCCGATCTGTATGAAATAACGGTGGCAGGTCTGGACAATGACGATGGCATATCGGTAGTACTCGAGGCTAGTACGACTCCCAATCCTATCCCCAGCTACTATATCGTAAGAGACACTCTCAACAATAAGATCAGAGTTCACTTTACAGCTCCTTTCAACGGCTATGTGACCTGGGTAATTGCAGAGTAAATAACAACAGCATTTCTTAACTCAAAACCATATAAACAAACATCCATGAAACAAAACAGAATCGTGGCAGCTACAGTACTGCTACTATCAGGAATGAGCTTTAATGCCATGGCCCAGTCTCCCAACATTCAAAAAGAGCTCAGATTGGTCAATCCGACTAACGGCAGCGGCTTCGTTGGCTTAAAAGCAGCCTCTGGTACCGCCACCTACACACTTACGTTTCCGGCAGCAGCTCCATCTGCCAACCAGGTATTGACCGTATCCAGTATCAGCGGCGGCGCCGTGAGTTTGACCTGGAACTCGCCCGATGCAACCGGATGGTCACTAAGTGGTAATGCGGGCACCAATTCATCCACATTTTTAGGAACACTCGATGCTCAACCACTGGTATTTAAAACAGACAACAGTACGAGAATGACAATCGGCGCAACCGGTTCGATCAGTATGAATTCACTCGCAGGTGCCTCAGGAACCGCTTCATCGACCACCAACGAGGGAGTCCTCATTGCCGATAACAATGGACTGTTGTCAAAAGCCAGTTATTCCTCTCTGGTGGCAGCTGGATTATTAGCCAGCACCGGTGGCGTAACTGTGGGTGGGCCTTTAACCGTCAACGGCTTGCTATCTGCCATCAATGGAGGTACTATTTCGGGTACGCTGAATCTGACTGGCAGTAGCCCGCTGCAGTTGAATGGAGTGGCCGGGAATGCCGGAGAAATTCTTCAATCGAATGGTCCTGGCGCTGCTCCCAGCTGGAGTACCGCTTATGTAAAAGGAAGAGGTCTGGTAACAGTGAGTGCAAACGAATCCGTGGAAGTTACGGCAAACTCGATCGATGCCAATGACGCCATCAACGTAACCCTCGAAGGAACCGGAGCGGACATGCCCATTCCCTCCTACTATGTAGCCAGAAATGCCGGCACCGGATTTACCATCTATTTCTCGGCACCATTTACCGGCAGTTGCAACTGGAGTATCATCAACCAATAATAAATCGATGCAAACCAACATCAACTTCGTCGTTGTGTTTTTCCTGCTGGCCTCTTTGTTGGGGTCAGCAGGTTTTCTTCCAACAGCCCTGCAGGGGCAGACTATTCGCCCCAACACACAAAAAGAAATCAGAGTATTTGATCCGGCCAATCCTACAAATGGGAATATTGGTATTCGTGCTGCCACTGGCACTTCAGGCTATACAATGGTTCTGCCTGCTACCACTCCTGGCCCTAACCAGGTGCTTGGCGTAAGCAGTATCAATGCAGGCGTAGCCTCCCTTAATTGGACCACCCTATTAACCACGAGCATAGGGACTGGTGCCAGCGGACAGGTTGCCTACTGGACCAGCACCAGTGCTCAATCGGGCAGCAATAATTTATTTTGGAATGCGGCGAGTGCTCGATTAGGGATTGGAACGAACCTCCCCAGCGGCAAACTGAGTATTGAGGAATCTACCAACAACGACCTCGAAGTAACGGCAACGGCCAGAGGCGCCAATAACAGATCGGCACAAATAACTTTCGGCGTAAGAAACACAAATTCGAATCCTGTAGGCGGATCCATAGGGAGCGATGGCAAAAAAGACGGAGGGTTGATACTAAATGGAAACACCGGCTCTTTCGCTACATCTCCCACACAAGTGTACCTAAGTTCATCGGGAGAGCTCTATGTAAACCCAACCTTTAATGCCGGCGGAATACTTACTGACAATGGAAACTTTAGACTACAGGTGATTGGGGATATCTATGCCACATCGGCAAGATTCGCTACCGTGTTAAACGGTGCGTATTCTAACCCGTTGAACTTGACCAGCGATGGCACGCTTACCACGTCTACCTCTGATCAGCGTCTTAAAAAAA
Source organism: Chitinophagaceae bacterium (assembly GCA_044238505.1). GTDB lineage: Bacteria > Bacteroidota > Bacteroidia > Chitinophagales > Chitinophagaceae > JJ008. The sequence goes on from JBIIDB010000049.1 coordinate 7,663, forward strand.
ATATAGAAACGATTCCGCAGGCTTTAGAAAAAGTATTATCCCTGCGAGGCGTCACCTTTAACTGGAAAGACAGTTCCATGCCCAGAAGAATGATGGGAATGATCGCTCAAGAGGTAAAGCGGGTAGTACCAGAACTCGTCTTCCAGAATGAACGAGATGGATATTACGGAATCAACTACGGAGAAACTACGGGCCTGCTAATAGAGGCTATCAAAGAGCAGCAAAAGATGATTCAAGAGCAAACGAAAGTAGTGGCTAAGCAAGGACAAGAAATTTTACTACTGATAAAAGAAGTCAACCAACTAAAACAACAGCTTAAACTAAAATCATAACCCCAACAATACCACTTATGAAAAAGCCAATTATTATACTATCAGCACTATCTCTGTTTTTTTTATGTGCGTTTACCAGTGAAAAAATGTATGTTTTTCGGTTTAAAGAAACACAGATTAACTATCACTGGCAAAACCTGGAGGCCATAAAGATACTCATGGATCAAAGCAGCCTGCCCCATATACAGGTAAAACAGGCCGTAGCTGCCATTGACTCCCTGCAAAAAGATATGCAACGGGTTATGAGCATTGACACCGTGCAGACAGCATATAAATAGCACTTAAGTAGCGATTTACTTTTTTAGCCGTTTCTACTTTTGCCAAGACTTCGTAAATTGAAGTCATGAAAGGGCACATAGGTCGAGTATGTCTTATTGGCGTGTTGCTGTCAGCCTCTTTTTTAGTAGCTATACCAGCCATCACACAACCTCTTCCGCTAACCCGTATTCAGTTTTTGCAAGTCACCGGCGGAGTCATTATTATTCAGGCCAAACTGGCCCCTTTTAGCGATACCCTGCAGTTTATTTTTGATACCGGCAGTAGTGGCATCTCACTCGACTCTGCTACTGCCAGCCATCTCGGCCTTCGGCCCAGCCGAGACGGTTTACTGATAAGGGGGATAGCGGGTGTGCGCGAAGTACCGCAATTGCGCAATCAAGCTATCACCCTTGGAAGCTTACGCACTGACTCACTTGATTTTTATATCAATGATTATAGTGTGCTCACCTCCATTTATGGTGTACGAATAGACGGCGTAATTGGCTACGCGATGCTAAGCCGCTATATCGTAAGCATCGACTATGAAAAGCAATACATGGAGTGGTTTGCTCCTGGACCTTTCGCTTACCCCCGAAAAGGACTGTTACTCAGTCCACAGATCAATCGACTGCCTGCACACCCCTTTATGATCCAAGAGCTGCAAACCAAAAACTATCCGATGCTCATTGACATCGGTGCCGGACTCAACCTGCTCTTTTCGGAGCGGTTTGCCAAAGAAGCCGGTGTGTTAGATCCCGCACGCAATAGTTGGATCACGTCTGGAGAGGGTATTGGCGGACAAATTGAATTACGATTAACCCTGCTTCGGAGCCTGCGAATAGGACCCTACCGATTTAAAAAGATCCCCATCACCATTTTCGATGACAGCAATAACGTAACCAATTATCCCCACTGGGCGGGATTGATCGGCAATGACCTACTGCGACGGTTTAATATCATTCTCAACTACCCGGCTGGAGAAATACATCTGCGTCCGAATCGCTTTTTTTACGATGAGTTCGATTACGCTTACATCGGCATGGAACTGTATCTCATCGACGGGCTCATCACTGTCGGATTCGTGGCCTTGAATTCTCCTGCCCAAGAGGCTGGACTAGAGGTGGGTGACGAGATCGTTGCAATTAACAAAACAGTAGGAGGAAAACTGGATGCCTACAAAGCAGAACTGGCCCATGCCGAAAAAAAAGTCAATATTATTTATAAAAGAAATGGAAAGATAGCGTCTACTGTGATCAAAGCCATCCGAATTAAATGATCACATGTTTGTTTATAGCAGGCTTCTACCTTCGGGAGAGGCTCATATCAAAAGTGGCCTGCAGTGGGGATAGCTATTTTTTTGTACTTTTACATAAATAAGTCGCTATGAAAAACGCCGGATACCTATTGCTGCTTTTTCCACTCTTTACTCTTTTTGGCTTCCAATGCAGCAAAGAAGAGTACGAAAGCACCTACACCGGTAAAGTAGTGCTGGAAGGCATGTGCGGAAGAGTCGTTATTAAAATAATTGACGGAGACTTGAGTATGCTTCCCTCCGGCTCTTATGCAGCTAACTGGACAGATTCCTCCACTGGCCTTGCATACGAAAATGTATTTATGATCGGAAATATTTGCCAACTGGAAACAATCCTCCGTGCCGGAGATGAGTTTATCTTTACCCCTCACGACCAGCCTAATAATTCTTGTATCACCTGTTTAGCGTGGTCACCTGCCCCACAGGAACAGCTGTCTATTAAAATTCTCTCGCCGAGGCCTCGCTAATGACCAGAGGCCTGGCTTATAGAGTGGGCTAGGCAGCTATTTACGCTTAATTATTTATCAGATAAGTCCATGCGCTGTCGAAGGCAGGAGCAACAGCTCCTTGAGCCGTTTTAGGCACATATTGATCCAGACAGGTAATATTATGATCTGGAAAAAGAAGCGTTATCGCCGCCGTAGAGGAAGTAATCAGTCGGTTAGAATTAGTAAAGGGAGGGTTCGTATTATCGATGTTGACGGGCACCCCTGGTATACCCAGATCGTTTAGCTGTCGCTGAACATTGACATAGCTAAACACCTGATCGTTGGGGCTAATAAAGGAGTAAATCTTCGAACCAGGAGTGACGCCCGGCTCAAATATCCAAGCGGCGCTGGCACCCAAAAAGGAATTCCAGTCAATAGAGGCAAAACAAAGCGCCTTATGCAGCGAAACTTTTTTAGAAATATACACAGCGTGCCCCCCACCCTGTGAGTGTCCTGCCAAAATACATTTACTCCAATCGACCTGTCCATTCACCAGGTACTGACCCCAATTTTGGGTTGGGTAAGTAGCGTTCAGATGCTGCAGCAACTTGGTAAGCCTTCCTCTGATGGAATTGTCGGGGTTAACTGTAATAGCCATCGTCTGATCGGAACCGTCGAATACCTCTTGACGGCAACGACCAAAAGAGGTGTTGTCAGGATTAGCACCAGAGGCAGCATAGATCTCAGAGCCGTTAGGATACATGAGTCCGATTGAATGATATCCCAAGGCAGCCGCCTTTTTTACAATAAGGGTATAAACAGAAGGAAATCCTGAGGTGCCGGGTAAAAAAACAAAAAGTCGATTTTTGGGCGCCACTCTAGTATCGATATAAACGTAATGAGGACTATCGAACGATGTAATGGCACTGTTTGTGACAGAGGGATTGATCACATACTCATAGAGCCTAGTAAGAGGAGCTGGATCAGTACCGCCATTGTTGTTTCTTTTTGAACAACCAACGGATAGTATCGCTAAAAAAATAGTGATACACAAAATTGATAAAGTCTTGCGCATACGGAATTACTTTCCCTGGTTTTAAAGGCGATCAACTTTTCTGGCATCTAGACGGGAGCTGTTTGACCTCCATAATACCTGACTTATGGATACAACTTGGCTACCGACATTGTTTAAAATACCATCAATATCGTCTTATCGATCAACCTAGACTCATTTACCAGCCGCAGATGATAAATTCCCGATCCAATACCAACAGGAATTTGCACATCGCGGTTTATAAACCCGGCCTGCACATTGACAGGCAATTCCCAAACCAGCTGACCAGTCTGGCTAATCAGTTGTAATACATAATTACCGGGCACAATGGTGGCGTAGGTGATCCGCATGTTTGTACCGCGACCAATCGGATTAGGATAGGCACGCAGACCCT
>JBIIDB010000178.1:0-3182 GCA_044238505.1 Chitinophagaceae bacterium
CGGCGAAAAGCTTAAGAAGCATTGATCACTCTGGGGCAAAAAAATAGAGCTGCTTTATCTGACCCAGGCGAGGTATATTAGCATTGAATTGATGCAAAAATATACCTCTACAAATGCAACGATCTTTCGCTTCCTTTTTGCTGATAGCTTGTCTCTGCGGCACTCCCTTTTTGCCACAAGCACAGCCGCTGCAAAGCAAATCGTCCTATACCTTAGATGACACCCTGCGCGGATCCCTCAATCCGGACCGCAGCTGGTGGAACGTACAGCACTATGCCCTGTCTGTAGAACCTGACTTTACGACCAAAACAATCATTGGCACAAACACCATTCGATTCAACAGCACAAATGCCAAAGCCAGACCCGCGATGCAGATCGACCTGCAATCACCTATGAAAATAGACAGTGTACTTTTCGAAGGTCGCCGAGTGGTTTTCGAAAAAAAAGGGAAGGACAGCTGGCTGGTACAACTGGGCGAGCGCTCGGCTGTCAAGAAAAAAAACGAACAATCGCTGACCATTTATTTTAGCGGCAGCCCGCGCATTGCCAAGAACCCTCCTTGGGACGGCGGATGGATCTTTTCAAAAGATAAAGAAGGGAGACCTTGGATGACCGTGGCCTGTCAGGGCCTGGGAGCCAGTGTATGGTACCCATGTAAAGATCACCAAAGTGATGAACCCGATCGTGGTGCGATGCTGTCGATAACGGTGCCCGATTCGCTGATCGCCGTAGCCAATGGACGTTTAGTCAACCAACGCCTCGCCAAGAAAGGATGGCATACGTTCAACTGGCAGGTGACCAACCCCATCAACAATTATAATCTGGTTCCTTACATCGGGAAATACGTGCACTGGTCCGATCAATATGTAGGCATCGCCTCCAAAAATCTGGATCTGGATTACTGGGTGCTCGATTATAATCTGGAAAAGGCTAAAGCCTCTTTTGACAAGGATGTGCCACGTATGCTGAAGGCCTTTGAACATTGGTTTGGCCCCTACCCCTTTTACGAAGACGGCTACAAATTGGTTGAATCGTCCCACTTAGGGATGGAACACCAAAGCGCCATTGCGTATGGAAACGGGTTTAAAAACGGCTATCGAGGACGAGACCTGTCGGGAAGCGGCTGGGGCAAGTACTGGGATTATATCATCATTCATGAAAGCGGTCACGAATGGTTTGCCAACAACATCACCACCAATGATATTGCAGACATGTGGGTCCACGAAGGATTCACTATGTACTCGGAGGTACTCTTTATCGATTATCACTACGGAAAAAAAGCGGCCGATGAGTACTGTCGCGGGATTCGCAAAAATATCCGCAACGACAAACCACTTATTGGAGATTATGGTGTAAACCAAGAAGGCAGCGGAGATATGTATAACAAGGGCGCCGGCCTGTTGCATCATATCAGAGAAATGATCGGGAACGATTCTATCTTTCGAGGTATTCTTATCGGACTCAACAACGATTTTAGGCACCGCACCGTAGACTCCAAACAAGTGGAGGCTTATTTCTCACAAAAAGCACAACTAGATTTTTCGTTGGTCTTTGACCAATATCTGCGTAGCACCACCATCCCAGTGCTGGAATACCAGATCGATCAGGGAAAGATCAGGCTTCGGTTTCGCAACTGCATAGAGAACTTTTGGATGCCTGTTCGTTGGGGGCAACGACAATTGACCATTTCCACGCAATGGACCGAAACCACCATCAACGAAGACAGTGACCCACAGCAATTAGACGGCAACTACTTTTGGACGCTGCGCCGCATCGGTTGATCCCACAGATTGTATCTTTATAACCATGAGCGTAATTAGAAAGCAAAGTATTCTCTCTACCCTGGTCATCTACGCCGGGTTTGCTGTCGGTCTGCTCAACACATATCTGTTTACACGGCAGGGACTTTTTACCGAAGAGGAGTTTGGACTGTATAATGCCTTTATTGCGATTGCTACTTTGCTAGCCGCTGCCGGCAATTTGGGAGCCCCCTATTTTATCTACAAGTTCTATCCTTACTACCGCGATCACCTGCGCACCGACAAGAACGATCAGCTGACCGTCTCGCTCCTGTTAGGCGCCCTTGGCTGTGTGGCGGCTATTATTGTCGGTATCATTATCGAGCCGATTGTCATAAAAAAATATGCGACTAATGCTCCACAACTGGTTAACTACTATTACTGGACCTTTTTGTTAGGGGCAGGCTTGCTGCTCTTTACCATTTTAGAAGCCTGGAACTGGCAGCAACAACGGGCGGCCACCAGCCACTTTTTAAAAGAAGCAGCATGGCGACTGTTCATATTGCTGCTGATAGGCTGCTTTGCCGCGGGCCTTATCAGCAGCTACGACAAGTTCATCAAAGTTTTTGCTGGCAGCTTTCTGCTGATCGCTCTTTTGCTGCTGCTGATCTTGCTATACCGTAAACAAGCCCCGCTGGCAAAGCCATTCAGCAACGTAAGTTATCGACTCAAAAGGTCGGCGGCACGCTATACCAGTTTTACGTACTGCGGCACCTTGGTTTTTACCATTGCTCAGGTATTTGACACTATCCTTATCGCGTCTGTAGTAAGCAATGCGATGGCTAAGGTAGCCCTCTACTCGCTGGCACAAAACATGGCGTCACTGGTGCAGGTGCCACAACGAGGCGTCATCGCAGCTGCTATAGCACCTCTCTCGGCCGCTTGGAAACAAAAGGACATGAACACGATCGCAAAGATCTATCAACGATCGTCTATCAACCAGCTGATCGTGGGAGCAGGACTGCTGGTCCTCTTAATCATTAACTACAACGATGCGGTGGAGACCTTCCACTTAAAGTCAACCTACTTACAGGCCTTTACGGTGTTAGTCTTATTGGGCATCACCAAACTGATCGATATGGGTACGGGAGTCAATTCACAGATCATTGTTACTTCTCCCAAATGGCGCTTTGAATTTATCAGTGGCATCGTCTTACTGATGGTGATGCTACCGCTCAGTTATTGGCTGACGAAAAAAGAGGGCATTATCGGCACTGCGCTGGCACAACTGATTTCGATCGGCGGCTATAATCTGTTTCGCCTCTTTTTTTTGTGGAAAACATACAGGCTACAACCCTTTTCGCTAAAATCGCTGTACACGATTGCGCTGGCAGCAGGGGGATGGACCCTTTGCTATTTTCTTTTTGATGCGTGGAGCGGATG
>JBIIDB010000179.1:0-3180 GCA_044238505.1 Chitinophagaceae bacterium
TTTGAGCGCAGAGGTCATTACCTGATGATCGAAAAGGCCGGATTATACTGGCACTTCGTAGACCTGGTATGGGTATTTGTATTCCTTTGCTTCTATCTGATCTGATCGAACAACTAAATTCGCGAACCAAGAAACTATAATACTATGCAACATCCCGCTTTCGAAGAAGTAACTTTTCAGCATCATACCGATGATGCTACGTTCAAGAAAAAAGTAAGGAACACCACGATACTGCTCTCTATTATCACCATTATCGAATTGGCCATCGGTCTTATTATCTATACCATGCACAAGGGCGATTCTCCCAATGAATTGCTGGTGCTGATGTTCAAGGGCATGGTTTGTATTTTAACACTGGCCAAGGCTTATTACATTGTATCGGTCTTTATGCACCTGGGTGATGAGATCCGCAATATGATCATGACTATTGTGGTCCCCTTGTTGCTGTTTATCTGGTTTATCGGTGCCTTTATTTGGGATGGGAACTCCTATAAGAATCTTCGTAATACCTACGATAAGCATTACAAAGAGTCTACGATGCCTGCCAAGCATAAAGGAGGGCATTAATATCTGTAACCTGCATTGAACAAGACTGCGTTATATGCCCTGCTGCTTGCGTTGATCATTCCGCTGATCGCTTATTTTATAGTGGATGTCAAAAGCCACGATGCGTTGCTGTTGCCCCGCCATTATTTTCCTGATTCAATCCAAGAGGTCACCAAAAGAGGTAAACGCGTATCGGATACCGTTTGGCACCGGTTGGCTGATTTCTCGTTGCAAAATCAAGAAGGAAAGACCGTTTCGTGGGATAGCCTCGACGGCAAAATTATCGTGGCCGATTTTTTCTTTACCCGCTGTCCCACGATCTGTCCCTCCATGACCCAGAATATGAAGCGGGTGGCCGAGACCTTACACAATGGCAGCCGGGTGGGAGATCGCACCAACAAAAAAGTTCATTTTCTTTCTTTTAGTATCGATCCGGAACGTGACACACTCGAAAGGTTACGCTACTGGGCCCAGCGCTTTCAGATCAATCCCGATACCTGGTGGTTGCTGACCGGCGATAAAAAGACGATCTACGACATGGCCATCAGTGAGATGAAGCTGGGCCTTATTGATGGAGAATCGGTCGATACCAATTTTGTGCACAGTGACAAGTTCGTACTCATTGACGTGAATCGTCAGGTTAGAGGCTATTATGATGGACTGGATCCTGACGATCTTTCCAGGCTGCAACAAGATCTTATCTTGTTGACCATGGAAAAGAATCCGAAAGCCCGCAGTTTTTTTGAGGGCAAGCTGGTCATCATGGCTGTTTCGTTCTTGCTGGCCATTGTAGGTGTTTTTACTTTACTCTTTTTTCTACGTAAAAAATAAATGATTATGCTGCCTCCTGTTCTTTCTAAAAATGACAAGCTGGCTACACGACTTATCTGGCTTTTCTCTTTTATCGTCTTTACGGCCGTAGTAGTACTCGGGCGTGTTAAGCTCGAGGTAGACCTTGGCTTTGATGTACATGTTTTTGCATTGGCGAATGCTATCATTAATTCGATGGTGGCCTTATTATTGATAGGAGCGCTATGGGCTGTAAAGACCGGCCGTTACGTAGCCCATAAGAACATGATGTTGGGAGCTATGATCTTGTCGATTCTTTTTTTAGTAAGCTATATTGCGCATCATTTGTTAGCCGGCGAAACATCGTTCGGCGGAGAAGGAACCCTGCGAACCGTTTACTACATCATCTTATTCACGCATATTCCACTGGCCGGACTCATTCTTCCGTTTATCCTGTTTACAGCCTATCGTGCCTTGATCAGTGAGTGGCCTGCCCATAAGAAATTAGCAAAGATTACCTGGCCCATCTGGCTCTATGTAGCCATCACAGGTGTGATCGTCTATTGGATGATCAGCCCCTATTATAGCTGAGCGTTCTATATCTCGTTGGCCGGATCCCAAAAGTGTTTTTCAAAATCTACTACTTGGTCATCTTTGACCTTGATGCCTTCTTTCTCCAATTGTTCTTGCATGGCAGTGGGGGTGGCAAAGTGATTTTTGCCGGAGAGTAACCCCATTCGGTTAACCACGCGGTGGGCTGGCACTTTTGGGGAAGCACCATGACTACTGTTCATGGCCCAGCCTACCATACGAGCCCCCGATCTGGCGCCCAGGCAGGCGGCAATAGCACCGTACGAGGTGACACGTCCGCGGGGTATCAATCGGACGAGCGCCCAGACTTGCTGAAAGAAGTCTGATTCTTGCTTTCCCGAAGGCAAAACAGCACGAGGGTTTTCGGCACGACGTTTCGAGGTAGCCATGTTAATAAAGGTAAGTAGTCTTCAGAAAAATAGCATCGGACAGAAGTTCCAACGTCCAGCAAAGGTCCTGTCATTGGCGGTGATCAAGACCGGACCTGACTGGTTTCTTTTTCTTTCAATAGCTGACTGCGTCGGGGTTCGGGGACGCTTTCAAATTCGTAGGGGCAGTGCTTGCAGCCATTGCCACAGCAATATCCTTTTTCGAGGTGATAAGCTTCGGTCAGTACGACTAATCCTTCTTGATTATAGTAAAAATGTTTTCCTTCAATCAATCCCTTCATCTTCTTTCAGTTTTTCTTTGAGCACCTGGTCGGTTTCTATCGCTAATTGTGCCGGTAGCGAAAAACAGATGTAGTGTATTTTCTTACTGCCGGCAATATCGAGCGATTCGTAATGTGTTTTTATCCGTAGTTCGTCGGCCACCACCGATTCGCCATACACATTATCGCTGGCGTGGTGTAAAACACATCCATACAGTTCGATCACCAATAAAGTAAAGCGGTACAGGTCGGGGCTGTCCGTCTTTACATGGATATAACCCCCGGGAGTCAATATTTGTTGATACTTTCTAAGGAATACCGGGTGCGTTAATCTTTTCTTAGCTTTCGAAAATCGCAGCTGCGGGTCAGGAAAGGTGATCCAGATCGATTGTACCTCTGCGGGCGCAAAGTAATCAGCGATCTGTTCAATCTGGGTTCTTAAAAAACCCACATTGGTTAAACCTTCTTCGAGGGCCTTTTTAGCACCCACCCAAATGCGGTTCCCCTTTAGGTCTACGCCCAAAAAATTTTGGTTGGCGTGTAAACGGGCCAGACCCAGCGTATACTCCCCTTTACCACAGGCCAGTTCGAGCGTTAGCGGCTGG
>JBIIDB010000180.1:0-3138 GCA_044238505.1 Chitinophagaceae bacterium
TGCCCCGCAATCAGCATTACGGCACTGCCCGCGATCTCACTCATGCTGCGCACAATGGGATACGATCCGCTGTCGTCTTTTAAATTCTCGAACGAAATGGCCGTGATCTTTTTTTCCATCATCTTGGTCAAAATAGATGATTTCATGACCGACAAGTGAATGGGAGAAATGATCAATTGATTGAACTGCAGTAGCGACAGATCGTCTTCGGTAACGGGAGCGCTCTTGACCAAGATAGGGCATTGATAGACCGTGGCCTTATCGTGTACAATGCGGGCACCGGCCTCGCTGTAGTCCTTATCCTTAAAATGAGAACCCGCTCCGGCATCGTGCTCGATCATCACTTCGTGTCCGTTACTGACCAATACGCCCACCGCATCGGGGGTCAGCGCAATCCGGTTTTCCTGAAAAGCGGTTTCGCGAGGTATGCCGATCAGCATCCGCTCGGCCTTGGGGGGAATATCGAGCGTCTCTTCGAGTGTCTCGTAACTAAACGAGGTGGTGATACTTGGTTTGGTCTGCGACATACGGTCAGGATGCTATTGTAAATGTACGCAGATATCGCGTTCCGGGCTCCTGATCGGCGGAGGAAGCAACGGATGGATACGGTGCGACCCCTGCACCCGGTAAGATCTCTATAGAAAGATGAACCGTACCGGCAGGAAAAATCCCCGGGGCCTTTTCGGGCCATTCCACCAGACAGATCGCGCCGCTGTGGAGCAGCTCCTCTATACCCGCCTCGCGGGCTTCGGCCTCGTTCTCGATTCGGTAAAGATCGGCATGATAGAGGGGCTCCCCGCCGGGAAGCTGGTACTCGTTGACCAGCGCAAAACTGGGGCTGGAACCCGGTGTTACAACCCCTAAGGCGCGGCATAAAGCCACAATAAAAGTGGTCTTACCCGTTCCCATGGGGGCATGAAAGGCAAACACCCGGGCCTGGCCGGCCTGCTCCCAAAATCGGTGGGCCGCCTCATTGATCTGTGCCAGCGAAAAGGTCAATTCCATAGCAGCAAAAGTAAGCCGTTAAGATATTCCGCTTCGCCAAAAGCAGAGCGAAGCGGTTTTGGTAAATTTGTATCATGCAACAGATCAAGTGGAAGGTCAGTGGAATGGATTGCAATACCTGTGCTCTTCATATTCATAAATTTCTCGAAAAAAAAGGGATGCAACAGGTAAAGGTCAATTTTGCGAATGGAGATGTTTGGTTTGTGGCGCAAGATGGTTTTGCCGAAGAACCTTTAAAAAAGGGCATTGCCGACTTGGGCTATCAGGTAGCCTCCGATCAACCGAACACCGGCGTCACCCCAATTAAACCGGCTTCTTTTTTTTCGCTTTCTACGCATCAACACCGGTTGCTGTTTTGTCTTCCGTTCGCACTGCTGCTGCTGGGATCTCATCTGCTGCCCCACTCGTTTACCTTATTGCATAATCATTGGTTTCAGCTGGCGGTAACCCTCCCCGTTTTTGTGTTGGGACTTCAGTTCTTTGGTCGCAGCGCGCTGAAAAGTCTGCGGGCCGGCATGCCCAATATGAATGTACTGATCACGCTGGGCGCTACAGCGGCCTTTGTATACAGTCTTTATGGAAGCCTGACCGGACAGCCCGAACAATTTTTGTTTTACGAGACCACCACAACCATCATAACCCTGGTGCTGCTCGGCAATTATTTAGAAGAGCGCTCTATTGCCTCTACCCAGCGTGCCCTCGAGCAATTAGTTAGTGCCCAACAACTGATGGCTACGATGATCGCTTTTGACGACGAACACCGCGAACAATATTTTCCGATCGAGAATACAGCCCTTAAAGTGGGCGATCTTATTTTGATCAAAGCAGGTGAGCAGGTTCCTATCGACTGCAAGATCTTGTGGGGAGAGGCCCACGTCAACGAATCCATCATTACAGGGGAGAGTATACCCGTTCATAAATACGCCAAAGACACGCTGATCGGAGGAAGTGTTTTTCAGGACGGCACTGTTAAAGCGCAGGTGACAGCCATAGGAGAAGATACCGTGCTGTCGGGTATCATTCAAATGGTGCGAGGCGCACAGGGAGAAAAACCACCCATGCAACTGCTGGCCGATAAGATCAGTGCCCTATTTATTCCACTCGTGCTGGTCATTGCGCTACTTACCGGGCTCATCAATTTTATTATTTTGAATGATGTGGAAGCTTCGCTCATGAGAAGCATTGCGGTGCTGGTCATCGCTTGCCCCTGTGCTATGGGGCTGGCCACGCCCGCTGCTATTGCGGTAGGAGTAGGCCGCGCTGCCAGAAATGGAATTTTATTCAGCAATGCCCGTTCGCTTGAACTCTTTAGGCAGATCAAACAAGTGGTGTTCGATAAAACCGGAACGCTTACCACCGGCCGGTTCAGCGTGACTGATTTTCGCGTACTCGACAAGACGATGACGCAAGAACAGTTCAAGTCGCTGGTGTACACACTCGAAAAATATTCCAATCACCCGATTGCAGTTTGTCTGACCAAAGAATTTAAAACCAACTTCGATACGCGGTGGCGACAGATCGAAGAGGTAAAAGGAAAAGGGATCTTTGCCACCGATCCCAATGGCATTGTCTACAGCGCCGGCTCTTACGCTACGGTAAAATCTACCGAAGAGGCCGATCATCACCAGGTGTACGTTTGTCGCGGCGGTGAGCTGATCGGCTGGATCGATCTCGAAGATGAGATAAGACCCGAGGCAAAAGAAGTGATCGATTATTTGCACAAAAAAAATATCAAGACCTTTTTACTCAGCGGAGACCGAGTGGCTCGTTGCGAGGCGATCGGTGCCCGCCTGGGGATCGGCGTCGTCTATGGCGAAAAATCACCCAAAGAAAAAATGGAGATCGTAGAAAGGCTTACCGGCGAGATGCCCACGGCCATGGTCGGAGACGGCATTAACGACGCGCCCGCGCTGGCCAAAGCCACTATTGGCATTGCGGTGAGCGAAGCCTCTCAACTAGCTGTTCAAAGTGCGCAGGTGGTCTTGCTGAATCACGGCTTAAAAAAATTACCCGATGCATTGGGCCTTGGCCGACATACGTACACCACTATACAGCAAAATCTTTTCTGGGCCTTTTCTTACAATGTGGTAGCCATCCCTGTTGCCGCTATGGGCTTACTCACCCCCACTTTTG
>JBIIDB010000181.1:0-3129 GCA_044238505.1 Chitinophagaceae bacterium
AAACACCTTGTCGAACATAAGGGCTTTGGTCAAAAACAAGACCAAGATGGCACGCATGCCATAATAGTTGAACCGTTCCCACATTTCGGTGGCAAACAAGACGGCCAGTCCTTTGGGGTGACTGGTTTGGGTCGAAGTCGTAGACATAAAGGGCAGTTGGTTTAAGTGTTTGAAAATAAAGATTATTATCTTATCCCCAATTAGCTATAGGCTATTTACTTTCGCAACTAACTTTTCTACTGCTCCGTATGCGCATACTTCTATTGGGGTCCGGAGGCCGTGAACATGCCCTGGCCTGGAAAATTTCTCAAAGCCCGCTTTGCACTCAACTTTTTATTGCGCCGGGTAATGCGGGGACGCTTGGGCTGGGTACGAATTGTGCTATTGCCGTTACCGATTTTGAGGCCATCGCCGCCCTTTGTCTGACTGAACATATAGAGATGGTTGTGGTGGGTCCCGAAGAGCCCCTGGTCAAAGGGATCCGGGAATATTTGACCGGCTACAAGGGGCTCGAGGCTATTAAAATCATCGGCCCCGGAAAAGAAGGCGCCCAATTGGAGGGAAGCAAGGCTTTTGCTAAGTCATTTATGGAGCGGCACGGCATCCCGACCGCCCGCTATAAAGAGTTTTCGGCCAGCAACTACGACGAAGGGGTGGCGTATTTAAAAGAGCATTCCCTGCCGATCGTGTTAAAGGCAGACGGGTTGGCTGCCGGCAAAGGAGTGTTGATCTGCGAGACGACCCAAGAGGCCCTGCAGGGTTTTGAAGCTATGCTACAAGCGTCTCGTTTTGGGGAGGCCGGTAAAAAAGTGGTAGTGGAGCAGTTTTTAAAGGGGATCGAGATCTCGGTTTTTGTCCTCACCGACGGTACACACTATGTACTCCTGCCCGAGGCTAAAGACTATAAACGGATCGGGGAGGGCGACAAAGGTCCCAACACCGGGGGCATGGGGGCGGTTAGTCCTGTCCCCTTTGTGGATGCAGCGTTGTGGAATAAGATCGAACAGCGAGTGGTGGTTCCGACCATCAACGGCTTACAGCAAGACGGTATCCCTTATTGCGGTTTTATTTTTATAGGATTTATGATCGTGGCGGGCGATCCTTACGTGATCGAATACAACTGCCGTATGGGTGATCCGGAGACCGAGGTGGTGATTCCGCGATTGTCCGGTGACCTGGTCGCTTTGCTCGACGCAGCCGCAACAGGTCATCTGCAACAGATGAGCATACAGGTCGATCCCCGCACGGCATGCACCGTGGTGGCGGTAAGCGGAGGATATCCCGACGGCTACAACAAAGGGTATCCCATTTCGGGACTGGACCAGCCAGTTGAATCGCTGGTTTTTCATATGGGCACCTCCCTGCACGACGGACAGGTGGTAACCAGTGGCGGCCGGGTGCTGGCCGTGACCTCGTTTGCCGATTCGGTGGCCGATGCGGCGGCTCACTCGCAGCAGGTACAACAGCGCATCCACTACAAAGACAAGTACTGCCGCACCGATATCGGGTACGAATTTTGCTAGTCAAAACGGCTTTGAGAAGTTAATATTTTCCTACACCTTTGCTCCTATACAAAAGTGATATAGGAAATGGGAATTTTCAACTGGTTTACACAAGAGATCGCGATCGATCTGGGTACGGCCAACACACTCATCATTCACAATGATGAAGTAGTGGTCAACGAACCCAGCATCGTTGCCCTCAACCGCAATAATCCAAAAGAAGTATTGGCGGTTGGTAAAAAGGCATTGATGATGCACGAGAAAACGCATGAGAGTATTCGTACGGTGCGTCCGTTGCGTGATGGGGTGATCGCCGATTTTAATGCGGCCGAGTTGATGATCCGTGAGCTGATCAAATTGGTATATCCTAAAAGGCCGTTGTTGCCACCCAGTTGGCGGATGATGATCTGTATCCCCTCTTCGATTACTGAAGTAGAAAAAAGGGCGGTGCGCGATAGTGCCGAACAAGCCGGTGCTAAAGAAGTTTACCTGATACACGAACCGATGGCAGCGGCCTTAGGTATCGGTATCGACGTAGAAGAACCTGTTGGCAACATGATCATCGACATCGGTGGGGGTACCACCGGTATTACTGTAATTGCACTCGCCGGTATTGTTTGCGATCAATCTATTCGTATTGCGGGTGATGAATTTACCGCTGATATAATGGAAGCTCTGCGTCGTTATCACTCTTTGTTGATCGGAGAGCGTACGGCCGAGCAGATCAAGATTCAGGTGGGTGCGGCCATGAAGGATATCGATAATCCTCCCGATGATTTTGCTGTGAACGGACGCGATCTGGTGACCGGTATCCCCAAACAGATCATGGTCAGCTATCAAGAGATCGCCGAGGCGCTCGACAAGAGTGTTTTTAAGATCGAGGAAGCTATTTTGAAGGCACTGGAGCAAACACCTCCTGAGTTGGCTGCCGATATCTATCGTCGCGGTTTGTACATTACGGGTGGTGGAGCGCTGTTGCGCGGACTGGACAAAAGATTAAGTGCAAAGATCAAATTGCCTGTACACATTGCTGATGATCCGCTCAAGAGCGTGGTGCGTGGTACGGGTATTGCACTCAAGAACTACGATCGTTACCCCTTTGTGATGAGATAAATTTGCGGCTTTTAAACTGGTACTTCGTTGCGTAACGTTATTTTATTTATTCGTCGCTATTTTACCTTCTTTACCTTTTTATTCTTACAGGTTCTGTCTCTTTGGTTCTTGTATAGTTTTAATAAATTTCACCAGGCGCAGTTTCTGCAAACGGCCAACGAGCTTACCGGGCAGGTGAACGGGCGCTACAAGAAAGTAGAGAACTTCTTTGCGCTGGGCGATGAGAACCGGAGGGTCCACACACTCAACGACTCATTGTTCAATTTGCTTTCGCGCCAGTATATCGAAACAGATACGACACGACAACTCGTTCGTGACACAGTTCCCTCTGATACGCTCAATAAATACCGCCGGTATTATTTTCGGCCGGCCGCTGTTATTTATAACTCTACGAGCAGCGAAAAAAATTATATTCAACTCGATCGCGGCGCGGCACACGGCATTACCGAAAATATGTCGGTGTTGAATTCCGATGGGGCCGCGGTAGGTGTGGTGGTCAATGTAAGTCCTCACT
>JBIIDB010000050.1:0-11177 GCA_044238505.1 Chitinophagaceae bacterium
GGGTCCTATTGCGCTGGGGAGTGTACAGGTAAAGCTAATGCACAAAACCGGCATCAAAGGACCGGCCGATAGCCCCACGCTAGGGCACAGCGATCTACAACTTTTTATGCCCATCCGGTTACAATAATTTTTGCAACATTGTTTCATTTTATATCTTTGCATCTTACTAAAACAAATTTTATGAAAACAAATCTGCTACTTGTTGTGATGCTTTTTGCCGGGATAAGTTTGTCGGCCCAGACCCGTTTTGGCCTTAAGAGCGGTATTGCACTCGGTTCCGTCTCTACCAATGATGCGGAGATCAAAGACGATGGGTCGAATCTGGGCTCGTTTCAGATCGGTGCTATAGTGGATACCAGATTGTCATCCACCTTATCGTTCCAGTCCCAGCTTCTTTTTCTGGGTAAGGGGACCGCTGTTGATCATGATGATCACGTAGACAAATATCGCTTTGCTGCTATCGATATTCCCTTGCAGCTCTTGTATAGGACCAAGGCAGGATGGTTTATTGGCGGGGGCCCCAATCTTGGCTTTAATCTTTCGGCCCGGTATATTCATGAGGGCGAGAAGCAAGAGATTGCCATCGGTGATGCAGCCGGAGAGGTAAAAGGTTTTGACGTTGGTTTGATGGCCTCGGGTGGCTATCAGTCCAAAAAAGGAGTGGTGTTGAGCGTCAGTTACCTCAAAGGGCTGACCCAGCTGCAAAATGCACCCAATTTCGATTGGCAAAACAATGTGCTGGGGTTCACCATAGGCTACCTACTGCCGACCCGAGGCAAAAAGTAATTGCCGGAAATGATTTTCTTTGGTAAAGGTTTATTTTTACCTTCACTTCATTAAAATCATTTTTATGAAAACTAACCTGCTGATCGTATTCATTCTTATAACCGGATTCAGCCTTTCGGCGCAAACCCGCTTTGGTCTAAAGACTGGTGTTGCCTCGGGTTCTGTGACTACCAACAACGACCTGGTCAACGCCGAGGGAACCGCCTTGGGCTCCTTTCAGCTCGGTGGTATTTTCGACACCCGCCTTACCTCAAAGCTCTCTTTGCAAAGCCAGCTTTTATTTTTGGGCAAAGGGGTGGCAGTCGGTGTTAACACAGAAAAAAATCAATATCGTTTTGCGGCATTAGATATACCGCTGCAGCTGCTGTACCGCACTAAAGGGGGCTGGTTTATTGGTGGTGGTCCTAATTTGGGATTCAATCTCTCCGCAAAAACTGTTTACCTGGACCAAACAAACGAGATCACCCTTGGTACGGAGGCCGGCCAGCTGAAAGGGTTCGACTTTGGGGTAACGGCTACCGGCGGCTATCAGTCTAAAACAGGGTTGGTGCTGAGCATCAACTATGTGAAGGGATTGACCAATCTAACAAATGAGGCGAATGCCGAGTGGAGAAACAATGTGCTCGGCTTCACAGTGGGTTACATGTTGCCTTTACGAGAAAAAAAATAATTTTCTTCGGGTAGTATCAATGTACAATCCCCTCTCCCTATCGGGTGGGGGGATTTTTTCTTTCTCCGATCTGCTGTCTCCACATGGCGTAGTACAGCCCTTTTTCGGCCAAGAGTGTTTCGTGCGTACCGGTTTCCGTCACTTCTCCTTTCTCGAGCACATAAATGCGATCTGCGTGCATGATAGTCGACAGGCGATGTGCGATCAGGATGGTGATCTGCTGCCCTTCTCGCGAAACGGCGCGAATGGTATGGGTGATTTCCTCTTCGGTGAGTGAGTCGAGGGCAGAGGTGGCTTCATCAAAAAGAAGAAGACGGGGTCTTCTCAGCAAGGCCCTGGCAATGGAGAGTCGTTGTTTTTCTCCGCCAGACAGTTTTAGGCCGCCCTCTCCGATAACGGTCTCTAGCCCGCTGTCGGCACGTTGCAATAGGGAATGGCAAGCTGCCTTTTCGAGTACTGCTTGTAGTTCTTGATCGGTGGCCTGCGGGCATACAAAAAGTAAATTTTCGCGGATTGTACCCGAAAAAAGTTGGGTGTCTTGCGTAACGAATCCGATCTGGTTACGCAGATCATCGAAGTTGATACTGTTCTCGTCGAGCCCGTTGTACAGAATACGACCCTGGTCGGGTCGATAGAGTCCGACCAGTAGTTTCATCATGGTGGTTTTTCCGGAGCCAGAGGGACCCACGAAGGCAATGGTCTCGCCGGTCCGAACCTCAAAGCTGATTCCGTTGACGGCTTTTTGAGAAGAGGCCGGATGCTGAAAGCCTACTTGTTCAAAGGCCAGCGTTTGGATAGGCCCCAAGTGTGAAGGATGCGTGGGTACCGCCTCGGGTGACTTTTGCATCAGCTGATCGAAATTCTCCAGCGAAGTTTGGGCCTCTCGGTAGGTGAGAATGATATTACCGATCTCTTGCAACGGACCAAAGACAAAGAACGAGAAGATCTGCATCGTAACCAGCTCGCCGGCATTCATCTCGCCCCGAAAGATCAAAAACATCAATAAGAATAAAATGATCTGTCGCAGCGTATTAACGAAGGTGCCTTGCAAAAAACTGATGCTTCTGATCTTTTTTACCTTGGTGATCTCGAGACCCAGAATCTTGAATGTATTTTGATTGAGTCGGTTGACCTCTTGGTGGGTGAGCCCTAGGCTTTTTACCAGCTCGATATTGCGCAGTGACTCTGTGGTGGCTCCCGCCAGCGCCGTGGTTTGCGAAACGATCTTTTTTTGAATCAACTTTACTTTATGGCTGAATTTATTAGAGAGATAGGCCAGCAGAAAAATACCGCCGAAGTAAAAGATCGGTAATCGCCAATCGATGAGCATGGCGTAGATGGCCACAAAAAGAATGCCTACGATAACGGGAAACAAGACATTGATAAATGAGGCAACCAGTTTCTCTGTATCTACTCTTACTTTTTGCAAGATGCTGAGTGTTTCCCCGCTACGGGCATCTTCGAATTCCCGAAACGGCAGTTTCATGGCATGCTGTAATCCCTCGGTAAATACACTGGCGCCAAATTTCTGCGTTACCAGATTCAAACAGTAGTCCTGAAACGCCTTTGCGATGCGGCTTACCATGGCCACTGATATGGAAGCGAGCAAAAGGGCTACGACCCCATAGTGAGGAGCCTCTCTAAATGAAAAGAAAAAACTGTCGGAGGTGTATTGATCGCCATGCTGCGCAAAATGATTAGCCAGGTTGACCAGCTTTCCAAAAATGATCGGATCGATCAGGGAGAATCCGATATTGATGGCAGACAGTAACAAGACCAAGCTCACCAGCAATCGGTGGGGACGTAAGTAGGTGAATAGAATTTTCATGCGTGCTAAACGATAATAAGATACAAAAGTCGCTATAAACACGCAATTACCCCAGTAGTTTATCCTGACCAGTTGTCGCGGTCCAGACTACGGTATTGGATGGCCTCGGCCAGATGGATGGGAGAAATTTGTTCCTCAGTCTCCAGATCGGCAATAGTTCTTGCGATCTTGATGATCTTTTCATGGGCGCGGGCGGATAGTTTTAATCGTTCCATAGCCTGCCGGAGCAGTTGCCGACCTGCCCGATCGAGGGAACAGCTCTTTTCCAGCAGCATCCCTTCTAATTGAGCATTGCAATAAAGGCCTGTTTGTTCTTTCATTCTCTCAGCCTGCAGTAGCCTGGCTTTTTCGACGCGGGCTCGTATGGCCTGAGAGCTTTCTGCTGCTGTAACTGCCTCCATCTGGTCCGGTTCTACCGGTAAGATCTCTATTTGCAGATCGATGCGATCGAGCAGCGGGCCCGAGAGGCGTTGAAGGTATCTTTTTACCATTCCCGGGGCACACTGGCACTCACGGGTAGGATGATTGTAGTACCCGCAAGGGCAGGGATTCATGGCGGCAATCAACATAAAGGAAGCTGGAAACTCCAGTGTTCGTCCCATTCTTGCCACGCAGATCTTTCTTTCTTCGATCGGCTGACGCAACATATCGAGTACGGTCCTTTTAAATTCGGGAAGTTCATCGAGAAATAAAACTCCCTGATGAGCCAAAGAGATCTCACCCGGTTGCGGTACCGCTCCTCCGCCAATTAGGGCTTTATCAGATATCGAGTGGTGCGGGCTGCGAAACGGACGTTCTGTTAGCAGACTGGTACTGTTGCGGGTTTTACCGGCTGCCGAGTAGATCCTTGTTGTTTCGATCGACTCTGCATAGGAGAAAGAGGGTAGAATGGAGGCCACTCGTTTGGCCAGCATAGTCTTACCGGCTCCGGGCGCGCCAACCAGCAGGACATGATGTCCTCCGGCAGCAGCGATCTCCAAGGCTCTTTTGGCTTGCTGTTGTCCTTTTACTTGCGCAAAGTCGAAGGGATAGATCGTTGACGCTTGCGAAAGTGACCAGTTATTTTTCTTTGCCGGTTCTAATGATTGGTGTTGTCCTGCAAAGAACGCCACGATATCAGTCAGTTGGCGGGCGCCCCATACCGATAGTCCTTCGATCCAGGCAGCTTCGCCAAGATTATCCGAAGGAAGTATCAATTTTTTGGCGGGATCTTTTTTTGCTTGCAAGGCAATGGGTAAGGCTCCTTTAATACCCCGCACGGCACCCGTTAGCGACAACTCTCCCATGATGATGAAGTCGGCTAGCCTATCCGCCTGCTCCAGTTGGCCGGATGCACCCAGAATGCCGAGGGCAATAGGCAGATCAAAGGCCGTTCCGTTTTTTCGGATATCGGCCGGTGCCAAATTGATGATGAGTTTTGTTCTCGGAAACCGAAAGCCGTTGGTCTTAAAGGCGCTTTCGATTCGCTCCAGGCTTTCGCGAACGGCGTTATCCGGAAGGCCAACGATCAGGGAGGATTTACCCGTCAGCAACCAGTTAACTTCTATAGCGATGGGGATGGCCTCGATACCCTGCAAGGCACAGCCAAAGGTGGTGATGAGCATGCTTCAATATAACAGCCCAACCCACCGGATGCAAGCGATTATCCTTCGAGATGAATGGTAAAAACAATCATGCGACTTTGAATCTTGTCGAAAACATTAGAGAAACGAAGATTCTCGTCGCGTGCATGAATGTTGCGAATGCCGTTGCTGATCTTGATCTCGGGAGAAAAAATAAACGTGGGAAAAAAGAAACTGAACCCAATGCCCAACTCTGGCCCAAAATCGTTCTTTTCTATCTTGAGCAACTCCTCGGCCCTTTTGGCGCGTGCGTTGCTGGCCATATCGATGTCGGCCTTAAAACCCGCCAGGGTGTACACCCTGAAATTTCCGATGCGATCGCTTTGAAACTTTACTTGTACCGGAAACGACATGGTAACGGACTCTACTTTTTTAATGACTTCTGTTTCGTTGTTGTTATACGGATGCGCTAGCTTGTAGTAAATGTTACGCTCCATAAAGAACAACTGCGGATTGAATCGGGCCTGAAAGCGATTTGAGATGCGAACCGTTGCCGAAAGTCCCAGCGAGAGGCCTCCCGAGTTAGTGGGTTCTGCGACCAGCACACTATCATATTGCAGAAAACGAGGATGAAATTGGGTATGAAAGCGAGAGAGATTTCCTCCCATGCTGATGCCGAAGTAATAGGGTTTGTTGTCGTGATCGGGTAAGTTGATCTCCAGCGTGCTGCCCGGCGATTGCGCCCGTAACACGCATGACATGGTGACCAGCAGAAAAAAGGTCAGTAAGGTCTTGTAGCGGTGTATAAGCAGCATATTCCAAAAGTCAGGGGCTTAAAGGTGGCGTTACTGTAACCTGCTTCTCGCAGTAAAGCAACAAAGGCTTCACGGTCAGGAAAGGCATTCGAAGATCGGTTCAGATAGGCGTACGCCTGGCCATCTGTATTCAGTTGCTGGGCCAGTCGGGGAGCCCAATCTTTCATATACCCGTTGTACAGGCGCCGAAAAAGGCCATTGCGGGGAGTGGCAAATTCTACTACCACGAGTTGCCCGTCAGGCTTTAAGACGCGTAGCATTTCACTGAGTCCGGCCTGAAGGTTTTCAAAATTTCGCACCCCAAAGGCTACCATCACCGCATCAAACGACCGATCAGGGGCATTTATTGTTTCGGCATCACCATAAAGCAAACGGATCTGCTGGTCCAGCTGCCGTTGCCGAATTTTCTCTCTGCCGATTTGCAACATTCCCTCCGAAATATCGATACCGATAATTTGATCGGGCTTTAGCATACGATACGCCAGTAACGAAAGATCCGCCGTTCCCGTAGCCACATCGAGCAATTTTTTGGGGGCCGACTTTTGCAAATGAGCAATGGCTCTTTTACGCCAGTACAGATCGATGCGGGCCGATAAGAAGCGATTCATCAGATCGTATCGCTTTGCGATCCGGTCAAACATATCCGCAACCTGTTGTTTCTTAGGCCGGGTGCTGTTTTCGAGGGGTGTTACACTATCGTGCGGAAGCGGTTGGCGCATCGGGCAAATATAGCCACAGTTGAGTAATTGAGTAGGAAGCGTTTACTTCGCAGAGAATTCGCATGAAAGAGTTTGTACAAACAGCCCGTTATTTGATCAGCAGTGCTACCCACAAGCAATGTCCTGCTGCTGACCGTCCCGAGTATGCCTTTATCGGGCGAAGCAATGTTGGCAAGTCTTCGCTGATCAACATGCTCACGGGTCAGCAGCGATTGGCCAAGACCTCGGCTACGCCCGGAAAAACACAACTCATCAATCATTTCGAAGTAGTCGGCACCGATAAAAAAAAATGGTATCTGGTTGACCTGCCCGGCTATGGCTATGCAGCTACCGTATCGCAAAAAGCCCGCAATAATTGGGGCAACATGATCGAATCGTATATCCGCAAGCGAGAGAACCTGGTTTCCTTATTCGTTCTCATCGACAGCCGTCATTCGCCCCAGGCGATCGATCTTGAATTTATCAGACAACTCGGACAGTGGCAGGTGCCGTTCTCGATCGTTTTTACCAAGACCGATAAGAATAAGCCCGGTGCCACCGTTCGAAACGTTGAGCTGTTTAAAAAGGCGCTGTTGCAAGAGTGGCAATCCTTACCTCCGTTGTTTTTGACCTCTTCGGAAAAAAGGGAGGGCCGAGAAGAATTATTATTTTATATCTGTTCGCTGCACGAAACGTACGTTGCACCGTAGTGGTATCTGCTCCCCTGCAAAATTGCGGGCTTACGCCCCCCGGCAGGCTCAGTTGACGGCCTTGTTGGCACAGCTGCTGCTGGCAAAGGCCTCGGGTTTGGCTTTAAAGGCAAACCCCATTCCTAGAATATAACCCATGGCCTCCCGAAGCGCGTCATTACTCTTGAATTGCGGGTTGGTATTAATATCGGCATGTACCTCCATATCCACTTCGTATTGGGTAAACAGCGGGCATAACTGGTAGGCAATATCGATACTCTTGGCCACTTCGGTCAGCATTCTCTCTTTGATGGTAAAGGGCTGTTGTGTCTTTTCATTATGCAAAAACATAAAGCCGCCTTGCCCCTCGCGTAAAAAAACAATAACGGTAGCGAACTCGGTCTCTTTTCCTTTCACTTGTGAGTCCGTTCCGATACAAACTTTTAAGCGATGTCCTTTTTCCGTTTCGCGGCAGATCGCTTTTTCTACGGCTTCGAACAGGGGGAACTCCAGCGGGTCACCATTGAACTTTCTCCATTGCATAAACGAGGGTTTCTACAAGTTACTGTATAGCCCCTTGCTATATGGGTTCGCTGTGCACAAAATATGCACACAACAATAAATTAATAGAGATGATACTGTCCGGTCTGCAGCAAGACCAGGGTGCAGGCCTCTTGTGTTACAATACCTGCCAGGCGAGCCCTTTTGGCAAAATCCGGATTTTCGGTGCCCGGATTAAAAATGATCCGTCGAGGCCGCAGCGCAAAGATGGTATCGTAGTAGGCCTGCTGAAGGGTAGGATTAAGATAAAGAGTGACCGTATCGATCGTCCAATCCAAAGAGATAGTAGACATGATCGGAACATCTTGTATTTGCCCGCTCTTTTTTCCTACGGCATACACAGGGTGATGTTGCTTTCTTAATGATACGACAGCAAGGTAGCTGTATCGCTCAGCGTTTTCAGAGGCACCCAACACAAGAGTAGCTAGTGGTGTAGGCATACTGCAAAGCTATGAGATCCGTGTGCCGTTTCGAAGAGGTGTAAACCAATGGGTGAGCTGAACACTAAGAGAGCGCTCATAAGAACAACCGAACCGGATTTTCGAGGAATCGTTTTACCGTTTGCAAGAAGGCAGCGCCTGTAGCTCCATCCACACTGCGATGATCGCAGCTGAGCGTGAGTTTCATGACCTGGGTGGCAGCGAATCCCTCTCCTTTGCGAACGATCTTTTCACTGATGCGGCCAACAGCCATGATGCAGCTGTCGGGCGGGTTGATGATGGCGGTGAACTCATCGATATCCATCATTCCCAGATTAGAGATGGTGAATGTGTTGCCGGTAAATTCGTTGGGTTGTAATTTTTTGTTTTTGGCCTTGGCTGCCAGCTCTTTGGTCTCAGCTGCGATTTGAGGCAGGGTCTTGTGATCGGCAAAGCGAATAACAGGAACAATAAGCCCGTCCTCTATGGCTACGGCGACGCCTATATGTACGTGTTGGTAGCGTCTGATCTTATCACCCATCCACGAGGCGTTGACAGCAGGATGTTCCCGAAGCGCCAGCGAGACCGCTTTTACGATCATGTCGTTGAAGCTTACTTTGACGGGACTGAATTCATTGAGCTGCGTTCTGGCAGAGACGGCATTATCCATGTTCACTTCCATCTTCAGATAGAAATGAGGCGCGCTGAATTTACTTTCGGCCAGTCGCTTGGCAATAACACCGCGCATTTGCGAGTTGGGAATATCGGTGTAGCCTTCTGTGGCCGGTGTGGTAAACGCTTGCACCTGAGCGGTCGTCAGGGCCGCAGCGGGGGCAGGGGCTGTTCCAGGTTCAAAACGATCGATATCCGATTTGATGATCCGCCCGCCGTCTCCACTTCCTTTAAGCAAGCGAAGATCCACACCTTTTTCTTTCGCTATCTTTTTAGCCAGGGGCGAGGCAATAATGCGTCCGTTAGAAACACTGGACATTGTCTCAGCGATCGGTTGTGCAACGGCAGTAGCAGCAGCAGTTGCTTGTACAGCAGCAGCGGGTGAGGCTGTTGCAGGGGCGGCAACCATCGGGCTGGCAGCAGTCGTTGCTGCTGTAGCTTGTGCGGCAACAATGGCGTCGATATCTACCTTTCCTTTTTCTCCAATAATGCAAAGCAATCCATTCACGGGAATCTTTTCACCTTGCTTGGCGCCGATATAGAGAAGGGTTCCGTTTTTGTAACTTTCGAGCTCCATGGTGGCCTTATCGGTTTCGATCTCTGCCAGCACGTCCCCTTTTTTAACGACATCGCCCACCTGTTTGTTCCAACTGGCAATCACGCCCGCCTCCATCGTATCGCTTAACCGTGGCATCAGTACCACTTCTTCGATCTTCGAAAGGTCCAGTGGCTGTGCCGCTGCGGCGGGGGCAGCGGGAGCAGGAGCGGCAGCAGGAGTGGGTGAAGGGGCAGTGTTCGTGTCGGCTGAGGGCTTTGGAGCAGAAAGCAGCGAGCTGATATCTTCGCCGCTTTTTCCAATGATGGCCAGCAGATCATTAACTTGTAGTTTGGATCCTTTTTCGGCCCCTATGTGCAATAAGATACCATCTTTATAGCTCTCGAGTTCCATGGTGGCCTTGTCGGTCTCCACCTCTGCCAGCAGGTCTCCTTTTTTTACCGTGTCGCCTACCTTTTTGTGCCAGGCGGCGATGACCCCTTCCGTCATGGTATCACTCAACCGGGGCATCAAGATCACTTCTGCCATTCGCCGTTCAATTTTAAGGCTCGAAATTAAGGAAAATGCGGTATTGATAGCTATCAGTAATCCAGCTCAAGCCGCAGCCGGTCCTTCAGTTCCTGTACCAGCGGATATTGTTTGACAATCTCTTGAAATTGTTCTTTACTGCTCAGCATTCCCTCTGCCGGGGGTTGTGGGCTTGTTTGCTCTTCTACCACTACGGTAAACTTAAGTCCGCTTACCTGCAGTTGTTGCTGCAAAAATTGAAAAAGGGAGTTGCGTTCCTGTTCAATGAACTTTTGCTCGATGTTATTAGCGGTGACCACCTCGAAGGTAGTACCATCACTGACGCGCAGTCTGGCTGCTTCAAAGGGCTGGACAGCGGGGTTGCGCTGCTGGCGAAGCTGTTCGGTATACTGCGACCATGCGGTCGTTAACGTTGCAGACTCAAGGGTATTTTCGGTGCGTTTGTCGGTGTTGCCAGTACGCTTGAATTGCTGCCTGATTTGGTCGAGGGCACTTAGCCGGGGTGTCTCGATGGTCAGCCGCGCTGCAGGCTCCTCGCTGATAGGGGTTGGGCTCTGTCTGGCTTCGGGTACTGTGACAGCAGGCGGAGGGTTGCCCTGCTTGACAGGCGCGGCAGGACTATGAGGTAAAGAGGATGCTGGGCGCGGAGTTGATACCACAGGCGGGGCGGCAGCGCCGGCATACAACCGAATGGGTGTGGTTCTGAACCCCAGCGGCGTGTCAGCTATTTTTTTTTTGACCAGCCCCGATCCGTCGGTAGCCACCGAAAGGGCTTGTTGCAGATAGGCCAGCTTGATGAGCGCCATTTCTACATGTAATCGCTTGTTGCGAGCCGCCCGGTAATTGATTTCGGCTTCACTGATGATGTTGAGCGCACTCACCAGATAAGCGGCACTGGTGGTGGTGGCTATTTGTGCATATTGCTCTTTGAAGTGCTCGACCGTATCAAGTAAAACGGCCGCTTTTTTGTCTTTGCACACTAACAGATTTCTAAAAAATTCGGCTAGTCCGTTGAGGACAAGATCGCCCTCGAATCCCTTTCGGTTGATTTCATCGTAGAGCACGATCATCCCGCTCAGATCTTGCTGCTGCATAAGGGCAAGCAGTCGAAAGTAGTAATCGGCGTCTAGGATGTTCAAGTGCTCCAACGTGGTGGCATAGAGCAGATTTCCATTGGAGAAACTGACGATCTTATCGAGCATGCTGAGGGCGTCGCGCAGACAGCCCTCACTTTTTTGCGCGATCAATTGCAAGGCAGGTTGTTCGGCATTTACGTTTTCTTCTTGGCAGATCTTTTGCAGATGGGCCACGGTATCGTCGGTAGTGATGCGCTTAAAATCAAAGAGCTGGCAACGACTCAGAATGGTGGGTAAGATCTTGTGCTTTTCGGTCG
>JBIIDB010000051.1:0-11068 GCA_044238505.1 Chitinophagaceae bacterium
CGTTTGTGTTGGACGAAATTATGTGGCTCATGCCCGTGAATTGGGAAATGAAGTACCCGCCGATCCGGTGCTCTTTATCAAACCCGAGACGTCGCTTTTGCCGCCCGGCTGTTCTTTCTCTATTCCATCCTTTTCGGATGAGATCCACTATGAGTGTGAGCTGGTGCTGCGCATCGCCAAAAGAGCGCAAGCGATTGCGAAGGAAAGCGCCGCCGGCTATTATGATGCGATCACTGCCGGCATCGATTTTACCGCCCGCGATCTGCAGCAGCAACTCAAAGACAAAGGATTGCCCTGGGAAAAAGCAAAAGCATTCGACGGAGCTGCGGTACTCGGTGCGTGGATGCCCGCCGATCGCTTTCGCAATAAGCGCGATATTCATTTTTGCTTGTATAAGAACAAAGCCATCGTGCAGCAAGCCAGCACGTCGCAAATGATCTTTGATTTCGATACGCTGCTGTCTTATATCAGCCGGTATTTTACCCTCGAGCCGGGCGATCTGGTCTTTACGGGTACTCCTGCCGGAGTAGGACCCGTTGAGCCGGGTGATGTGTTAGAAGGGTTTGTCGAAGACGATTCTGCTTTTGAATTATCCATACAGTAGGAAACTACCCCATGCGTTCATCTACTTCCTTACTATCGGCCTATGAGTTTATGTGTCAGGCGTATGCCATGGCCGAAACCTACGAAGCCAACCGTCCTGTTTGTAAGTACGTTCACTCTACCTCGCGCGGACATGAGGCTATTCAATTGGCCACGGCTTTTTGTTTACAGCCACACGATTTTGTAAGTCCTTACTACCGGGATGAGAGTTTATTGTTGGGGTTGGGTTTTACGCCTTATGAGTTGATGTTACAATTACTCGCTAAGGCCGATGATATTTTTTCAGGAGGAAGAGAATACTATTCGCATCCCAGCTACCGCGGACCCGACAAGCCCACCATCATTCATCAATCCAGTGCCACCGGCATGCAGGTGATCCCCACTACCGGTATAGCACAGGCCATACACTATTGGGAAACACTGCAACAAAAAGATCCTGTCGGTAGTAGAGAAGTGGGGCCGGCATTTATGCAAGCATCTACCCCGCCTGTAGTCATCTGCTCGATGGGCGATGCCAGTGTCACAGAAGGGGAGGTGAGCGAAGCCTTTCAATTTGCAGTACTCAAGCAACTGCCCATCATCTATCTGGTGCAGGATAATAATTGGGGTATCAGTGTAACGGCACCCGAGGCCAGGGCCATGAATGCGTTCGAGTATGCCGCCGGATTCAAGGGGATGGGAAGAGTGCAGGTAGATGGATCTGATTTTGAGGCATCACTATCGGTGATGAAAGAGGTAACGGCTACCGTTCGTCAACACCGCAAACCTTACCTGGTGCATGCACAAGTTCCCTTGCTGGGCCATCATACCAGTGGAGTGCGTCGCGAATTCTATAGAGACGATCAGGAGTATGCTTCGCATCTTCAGCACGATCCTCGTCCTAAGTTGCGCCAGCGACTGCTAAGCTTGGGTATTTCGGAAGAGGAGTTATGGTCGATCGAACAAAGAGCTTCGAAAACAGTAGCCGATGATTTTCGCCGGGCCACCGAGGCTGCCGCTCCGTTACCCGAAACGGTTACTGATCATGTATTCGCTCCCACCCCGATCGTTGAAGAGAAGGGGCAGCGCGCACCGGCGGATGCTCCCAAGATCATGATGGTTGATGCGGCACTTTTTGCCATTAAAGAGATCATGCAACGGCACCCTGAGGCCCTGCTCTACGGACAAGATGTGGGCAAAAGATTGGGGGGCGTTTTTAGAGAGGCAGCCACACTGGCCGATATTTTTGGAGAGCATCGCGTCTTTAACACGGCCATTCAAGAAGCCTATGTCGTTGGCTCTACGGCCGGCATGTCGGCAGCGGGACTACGTCCGATCGTCGAGGTACAGTTCGCCGATTACATTTATCCCGGCTTTAATCAACTGGTAACGGAATTGTCTAAGAGTTGTTATCTCAGCCGTGGAAAATTTCCGGTTTCTATGGTCCTGCGAGTACCCACTGGTGCGTATGGTGGGGGCGGCCCTTATCATAGCGGATCGGTGGAGAGCACCTTGCTGTCGATCAAAGGGATCAAAGTGGTGTACCCCTCCACGGCCGCTGATATGAAGGGGTTGATGAAGGCCGCATACTATGATCCCAATCCGGTGGTGATGCTCGAGCACAAAGGATTGTACTGGAGTAAGGTCCCCGGCACCGAAGAGGCCCGCACTGCGGAGCCCGATGAAGATTATATCATTCCGCTGGGTAAAGGACGCCAATTGCAAATGGCCGATGAAGCCAAGATCGCCTCGGGAGAGTCTGCGGTTGTGATCACCTATGGGATGGGGGTCTATTGGGCCAAAGAGGCCAGCCGCACGTGGCCCGGTCAGATCGAAATCATCGACCTGCGCACGTTATTTCCGCTCGATGAGGAGTTGGTCTACCAGCGCGTGCGCATTCACGGAAAATGTCTGGTACTGACCGAAGAGCAACAGCTCAATTCCTTTGCCGAGGCATTGGCGGGTCGTATCTCAAAAAATTGTTTTACCTCTCTTGACCAACCCGTAGAAGTAATGGGAGCCTTGAATCTGCCCGCCGTCCCCATGAATATGGAGCTGGAAAAGACCATGCTGCCCACAGCCGAAAAAGTAAGTGCGGCGTTGGAGCGGCTGGTGAATGGGTGAGCTTACTCTTTTTTTAAGTCGAGTCGGATCTGTAATTCCTCAAATTGATGTTCATCGATGGTAGAGGGAGCATCGAGCATCACATCACGCCCCGCATTATTCTTAGGAAACGCAATAAAATCACGGATACTTTCGCTGCCTCCCAAAATGGCACAAAGCCGATCGAATCCAAAGGCAATACCACCGTGTGGCGGAGCACCATATTCGAAGGCGCCCAGTAAAAATCCAAATTTGTGTTGCTGCTCCTCTTTATCCATGCCTAAGGCTGCGAACATTTTCTCTTGCAAGGAACGCTGGTAAATGCGAATGGAACCGCCACCGATCTCATTGCCGTTTAACACCATGTCATACGCGTTTGCTTTGATGGCGGCGTAGGGATGACTCAGGTAGTTGGCAGCATCGGCAATCACGGGGTTGTTACCGATCATGGTTTCGATCTGATCAGGCTTGGGAGAAGTAAAGGGATGATGACGGGCCACCCATCGATTGCCTTCTTCATCATATTCAAACAAGGGGAAGTCGAGTACCCAGCATAATTTGAATTCATCGGGTTTGCGCAGGCCGAGTCGCTGACCCATTTCGAGACGAAGTTCACTCATGGCCTTGCGGGTGCGCTCTTCTTTTCCGGCCAGCAGTACAATCAGATCACCCGGTTGGGCCTTTGCGATCTTGGCAATGTTCAGGAGCTGCTCGGGGGAATAAAATTTATCGATGCTGCTCTTGCAGGTTCCGTCTTCGAGATATTTTATATGCGCCAATCCTTTCATTCCGATCTGAGGACGTTGCACCCACTCGGTCAGTTCATCGGTTTGCTTACGGGTATACGCGGCTGCCCCGGGTATCGCTAGGGCCAATACGGTTTCGGCCTCGTCAAAAGCCTTGAAGTTAGCTCCTTCGATCAACGTGCGATGGTCGGCTCTGTCTGAAAATACCGTATCGGGTTTTTTCAGATTCAGTAAAGGCATTGCAAAACGAATATCCGGTTTGTCATTGCCATAGGTCCACATGGCTTCTTCCCAGCTCAGTCGGACAAGGGGTTCGGTATAGTCGATCTGCTTGACCTCTTTGAAAATAAAACGGATCATCCCTTCGAACATATGCAGAATGTCTTCTTGTTCTACGAAAGCCATCTCGCAGTCGATCTGCGTAAACTCGGGTTGTCGGTCGGCCCGCAGATCCTCATCTCGAAAACATTTTACGATTTGGTAGTAACGGTCGTAACCGCTCACCATCAGTAATTGCTTAAAGGTTTGGGGTGATTGGGGAAGGGCATAGAACTGGCCGGGATTCATGCGGGAGGGTACCACAAAATCGCGCGCTCCTTCTGGGGTCGATTTGATCAGAAAGGGCGTTTCTATGTCCATAAAATGCTGCTCGTGCAAGTATGTTCGTGCAGCACGGTTAACCGCATAGCGAAGTTCCAGGTTGCGTCGCACTGCTGGTCTTCTCAAATCTAAAAAGCGATACTTCATGCGCAGGTCATCACCGCCGTCGGTATCATCCTGTATGGTAAAGGGCGGAACAGCCGCCCGGTTAAGGATGGTAAAGCTGTGTACATCGACCTCGATCTCGCCAGTGGGGAGTTGTGGATTTTTGTTGCTACGCTCTATGACCTCTCCATTCACTTGAAGTACAAACTCACGGCCAAGGGGGGTGGATTCGAGTTGCGTGTTGACCTTTTCCCCAAAAAGTAATTGAGTGATGCCGTAGCGATCGCGAAGGTCTACAAAG
The DNA here is from genome assembly GCA_044238505.1 of Chitinophagaceae bacterium. GTDB lineage: Bacteria > Bacteroidota > Bacteroidia > Chitinophagales > Chitinophagaceae > JJ008. The sequence goes on from JBIIDB010000051.1 coordinate 4,438, forward strand.
GTAATGGCACCGTATTTGCGAATGGTCTGTACCCATCCCGCTAGTACAACTTGTTTGCCTCTGTCTTCGATGCGTAGTGCTCCACAGGTATTCGTTCTGTACATTTTAACTGTCTAATGCAAGTGATTAAAAGGTAGTTGTTCTATTCTTACTGATCTCTTGGGGTCGTTGTATCAGGTAATAATAGATCAAAATTAATGACCCTAAGGCAAAGGGGACCAGGGAGAGTTGCTTTCCGGTCAGCAAGCCAAAGAATAGTTCTGTGTCGCGTTTCAAAAATTCCATGATCATCCAGGTGCTGTTGGCGCAGATCCAAAAAGCCACCGCCAGGTTATGGGCCAGCTCTGAGGTGATATGGCGGGTGCGCCACGAAATAAAGAGCGCTACAAAAAGGGTAGGAACAATCATGCCCACCCCAAGTAATTCCCATCCCATACACCAGCTTATGTCTTTTATGATCCAAAAAACAATATGCAGATTCTCCATTCTGCGATATTTGGCAGGGATGGAATAGACGGCTTTTGGATTTTCTTGCAGGGAATCGGTCATAGTGGCCGAAAGGTAAGAAAGTTGTGAAAAAATGCGCTCAATTTCTCCTAAAACGAGACAGGCTTGCCTCGGGATGAATGGGCTGGTGGTACAGGAGGTGCTGTACCAGCTGATGAGCAAAGAAAGGTGCCAGTGAACAACCTTTGGTGCCCATGCCGCCCAGCAGGCCTATGTTGGGATGTGCATCCAGCATGCCTACAAAGGGCCTTCTCTCTTTAGAACCGGGTCTAACCGCTGCCCAGTGATCCACGATAGTAAAGGGCAGTTGTAACCAGTCTTTGAGCTTTTGCACTGTGTCTCTGCGAAAATCGGCACTTGGGTGTGGATCGATAAAGCTCCACTCATAACTTGATCCTACCCACCAATGCCCGGGTGTAGAGAGGGGTATCAGGGTCAGTGGGCCTTTGAATACATGCGAGGTCGATAGTTCGGGTATCGCTACGATCAGGGCCTCTCCCTTAACCGGAGCAAAGGGCAAATGGCTAAAAAAAGAATTGTCATGCGCTCCGATGCCATCACAAAAAAGCAGATGATTGAATTCAATATCCCCAACTCGAAATCCATTCGACAATTGCTCAAGCCCTTCGAGGGTAAATTTTTGTTCGACTAAGCGCCCCTTTTGCAACAGGTAATTTTTATAGGCAGGGAGCAGCTGTTCTAAGCGTATTTGGAAACCTTTTTTGATAATGCCAAACCCTTCCGGCGATAAAAAGGCTTCTGTGCCGGCAGGCCTGTCGGGAGGCAGCTGTAAATAATCTACTGCCTGTGCGGAGCGTTCTTTAAAAATAGCCTTTGTGTCGGGGTGCGAAAAAAATTGTACGATGCTACGATCATCAATGATCGTTAGGTTTAGGAGTTGCCCTATTCTTTTATAGTGGGTATGTGCAAAGGGCAGCAGCTCTTCGATGAGCCAAGTAGTGACCAGTCTTCTCCCGGTAACGGGATTAATAAGGCCTCCGGCCTGACGCGAGGCAGTAGGAAGATTGCCTGGATCGATCACCAAAAAATCTCTCTTTTCCTGCTCCAGAAAGTAGCTCAGCCAGGTGCCGCAAAGGCCCTGACCTACGAGCAGAAATTCGGTTTTCATACCGTAAAGGTAAAGGAAGGATTTGCTTGTCTTAGTCTATCTCGATGGTTTGACTGGGGGTTGTCAGTTGCCTGTGTCCTTGCTTTATGAACCGCAGCGAGCAGGCAGGAACCAAAAACTGACCCGGATAGCGGGTCATATACTGATAATCCCATTGGTAAATGCCCGGAACAAGTCCATAAAAGGTGGTACGAGTGGCTGTATCACTTTGGGAGAGACGGTAATTTGTTATGGGTTTTCCGTTTCGAAGCAATGTTAGACCAGGTGTCGATTGCAGTCCGGCTGAGAGCGGAAGTTGTACAATGCAGCTGTCTTGTGGTTTATGAAGGGAAAATCGTATACGGACCAAGACGTATTGGCCGATCGATTGTGTTGAGAAGGCAGTAATATTTTTCTCTTCTATTTTTTTTCCGGTGATTTTCCTGCTGAGCAGCATGCGTGACATCTTAATTGAGACTATACTGTCATAAATCGTTGGAGTGGTTTCTTGCGTCGCCTTTACACTGAAGCTTCCCCGAATAACTTGTTGTGTGCTATCAACGCGTATCGTGAGCTGCCAATGTACATTGCCGTCGAACAGGTAGGGTATGGTAAGCGGAAAGCGAATGGCAATGCGTTCGTTCGCAGTGAGTGTAAAATATTGGTTAGCCAGTTGATTGTAAAACCATCCATCGACCGGCTGTTTCTTTACGGCATCAAAAAGCTCGAGCTGCAGATTTCCCGTCTTTTCTTCCGCGCTTGTGTTGTGCAGTATAAATTGGAGTTTCGGCTGATCGCCTTGGTAGAAGAAAGAAGGAAATTCAGCCTTGGCCTGAACTGAAGATTGTGCAAAGGCGGTGGAGCAAAGGCCTCCCAGTATCCCGAACACCGATAGCAGAAACGTGCGCATTTATTTTTTTAAGACCTCGGCCATCTTCTTTCCGATATCGGCAGGGCTGCTGACTACGTGAATGCCGCAGTCTCCCATAATCTTCATTTTGGCAGCAGCGGTGTCGTCTGCTCCGCCTACGATGGCACCGGCATGGCCCATTCTTCTGCCGGGAGGAGCGGTCTGTCCGGCAATAAAACCAACGACCGGCTTTTTGTTACCAGTTGCTTTTATCCAATGGGCCGCTTCGGCCTCCATGCCGCCTCCGATCTCTCCGATCATGACGATCGCATCAGTATCCGGGTCTTGCATAAAGAGTTCAACGGCTTCTTTGGTGGTAGTGCCGATGATGGGGTCTCCGCCAATTCCTACTGCAGTAGAAATACCCAGACCCGCTTTGGCCACCTGATCGGCTGCCTCGTACGTCAACGTACCTGATTTAGAAACGATACCTACTCGTCCTTTTACAAAAACAAATCCGGGCATGATACCCACCTTGCATTCACCGGCGGTAATAACACCGGGGCAATTGGGTCCCACCAGACGAGTGTGCTTGCCCACCAGATAATTTTTTACACGCACCATGTCTTGCACAGGAATTCCTTCGGTGATACAAACCACCAGGCTAATGCCGGCTTCCGCCGCTTCCATGATCGCATCGGCCGCAAAGGCGGGGGGTACAAAGATGATGCTCACATCGGCTCCGGTAGTTTTAACTGCATCGGCTACTGTGTTGAATACCGGGCGGTCCAAGTGCAGGGTGCCTCCTTTTCCGGGGGTTACACCACCCACTACCTGGGTGCCGTACTCGATCATTTGAGAGGCATGAAAACTACCTTCTGTACCGGTAAATCCTTGTACCAGTACTTTGGAATTCTTATTGATAAGGATGCTCATGGCGGGCGGCTTAAAAGTTGCCGCAAAGGTAGGGATTTGTGCGTATCAGGAACGGGTCATGTCGTCCATATTGCGGACATTGGGGATCTTTCCCGTCTCCTCCAGCATGCGCATGTCTTTGGCATCTTTGAGGAACTCAGAGGCGAAAATAAAGTCGTTGAGTAACTGGTTTTTGCTAAAGATGATGTCCTTGCGGGTGCCCTCCCATTCTTTTTTACCCTGGTACATGTACAAAATATAGTCGCCGGTTTCCATCACACTGTTCATGTCGTGGGTATTGACCACTGTAGTGATATTGAATTCTACGGTCAGCTCCTTGATGAGCTTATCGATTACCAATGAGGTTTGCGGATCGAGTCCCGAGTTGGGTTCGTCACAAAAAAGGTATTTGGGATTAAGTACCACCGCCCGGGCCAGGGCCACTCTTTTTTTCATGCCTCCGCTCAGCTCGGCCGGAAATTTTCGGTTGACATCGTTGAGGTTGACCCTTTCGAGCACCTCATTCACCCGTTTTAATTTCTGAGAGGCCGAGTCTGACGTAAACATGTCGAGTGGAAACATGATATTTTGCTCCACGGTCAAGGAATCGAACAGGGCCGATCCCTGAAAGAGCATGCCGATCTCCTTGCGGATAGTGGTGCGCTGCTCCAGGTTCATCGAAAAGAAATTTTCGTTCTGGTAGCAGATCTCTCCCTGGTCGGGGGTTAGCAGTCCCACCATGCATTTCATCAGCACGGTTTTTCCGCTTCCGCTGGCTCCGATGATCAGGTTGCACTGCCCGGGTTTCATCACGGCACTTACATTCTCGATCACGACCTTGTCGCCAAATTTTTTTTGTATGTTCTTTACCTCTATCATGTGTTAGTTACAGCAACAGGGCCGACAAGATGTAATCGGCGAATAATATCAATACGCAACTTACTACCACGGCTTTCGTGCTGGCCCGACCTATTTCGAGGGCTCCTCCGCGAACATAGTAGCCATAGTAAGCCGGAACGCTGGAGATGATAAAGGAAAATACGTATCCTTTTACCAGGGCAAAGAAAACATTGTAGGGTAAAAAGTCGGCGGCTAATCCTTTGTCGAATATGTTTGGAGAAATAATGCCTGCTGCGGTACCCGCTAGTCTTCCGCCCCAGATGCCCAGGGCCATCGCGATGATTACGAGCAGCGGGATCATGAGCATGGCGGCCGCGATTTTAGGTAAGATGAGATAGGTTTTTGTATTGATGCCCATAATTTCAAGCGCATCGATTTGTTCACTGACGCGCATATTGCCCAGCTCGCTGGCTATGCGACTGCCGGCCACTCCCGCCAGCACGATACAGACCAGGGTGGGAGCAAATTCTAGGATGACTGTATCGCGTACAATTTGGGCAATGGTGGTCAGCGGCACCAGCGGGCTTACCAGCTGATAGGCCGTTTGAATGGTGGAGACCGCTCCGATAAATACAGAGATGATCGAAACAATGCCCAGTGAACCGATCCCTATCTCAACGCATTGATGCATCAGCTCCTTCCAATACATGCTGGTTTTTTCGGGGCGTTTAAACATGCCCTTGAGCATCAGCAAAAATTGTCCTATGTCGCTGAGTAAACGCATGGTCGCTATACTGATTTTTCATTGCGGAAACGCTTCCACCAGCGGGATTGTCGAACGATCTCTTTGGTGGGTGTTTGCGTCTTTGACTTTTGCTGGGCATCCACTACGGCAATCACGGCCATGTTGATGATGCTGCGAATAGAACTGCCGAGTTGTAAAATATGCACCGGCTTTTTTAATCCCAGCAAGATCGGCCCCACCGCATCGGCAGTATCCAGCTCTTTCATCAGGTTGTACGCAATATTGCCGGAGGCAAGGTTGGGGAAGATCAGCACATTGACATCTTTGTCGGCCAGTTCGCAAAAGGGATAATTCTCCTGCATCAATTCTTTATTGAAGGCTACGCTCGCCTGCATCTCTCCGTCTACGATCAACGAAGGATTTTTTTCTTTTACAATGGCCCGGGCCCGAGCTACCATCCTGGCCTCCGGTGAATCACTGCTGCCAAAATTGGAGTAGCTGAGCAGAGCGATGCGGGGCGTAATATTGAATTGTCTCACCTCCTTGGCGGCCAGCAGGGTAATTTCAGCCAGTTCTTCGGCGGTAGGATTAAAGTTGACGGTGGTATCGGCCAAGAACAAAGGCCCTTTTTTGGTCAGCATCATATACATGCCCGCGATCTTCTTGACACCCTCTTCCATACCGATCACCTGGATGGCAGGTCTGATCGTATCGGGATAGTTTTTTGTGAGTCCCGATATCATGGCATCGGCTTCGCCGCATTCCACCATCATCGCTCCAAAGTGATTGCGATCTTTCATGATCTTTCTGGATTCATGTACGTTGAATCCTTTGCGGTTACGCTTGGCTAAAAAAAGATCTCCGTACTGATTTCTTTTTTCTTCGAGGGCATCGCTGCGCGGGTCAAATACAGGCAGTCCCTCCAGCTCGACCCCGTTGTCGGCCGCGATCGCTTTGATTCTTTCTTCGTTGCCTAACAGGATCGGAAAGCCAATACCCTCATCAAAGACCAGTTGTGCGGCCTTGAGCACTTTTATATTATCGGCCTCGGCAAATACGATCCGCTTGGGATCGCGTCGGGCCTTGTTGCCGATGGCGCGCATAACCTGGTTATCGAGCCCCAGGCGTTTATTGAGTTCGGTAGTATAGAGGTCCCAATCTTGAATGGGCGATTGCGCTACACCACTCTCCATGGCAGCTTTGGCGACCGCAGGAGCCACCGTAGCCAGTAAGCGCGGATCAAGTGGTTTGGGTATGATGTAATTGGGCCCAAAACTGATGGTAGACTCGTTATAAGCCATGGTCACAATGTCGGGGACAGGCGTTTTGGTCAGTTCAGCCAGGGCTTTTACGGCCGCTAACTTCATGGCCTCATTAATCTGTCTGGCCCTTACGTCGAGAGCGCCTCTGAAAATGTAAGGGAACCCCAACACGTTGTTGACCTGATTGGGATAGTCGCTTCTGCCGGTTGCCATGATAATATCTTTTCTGGCTTCGGTGGCTTCCTCCCAGCTGATCTCCGGGTCGGGATTCGCCATGGCAAACACGATCGGATTTTTGGCCATGCTCTTGACCATCTCTTTCGAAAGAATCCCGCCTTTACTCAGCCCAATGAACACATCGGCATCTTTCATGGCTTCTGCCAGGGTCAGGTTCTTTCCTTTGG
>JBIIDB010000052.1:0-11049 GCA_044238505.1 Chitinophagaceae bacterium
TCCTTGTAGGGCTTAAAGGTGACCGAGATCTCGTACCCGTTTTGGGCCTGCGATATGAGGGTAGACAACAAGAGCAAAAAGCTAAAAAGGCGCTTCATACACAATTAAAATATGGAGTAAAGTTATTAAAAACCCGAACAAGACCGACAGCAACTATCTTTGCCGGGTGCGAAAAAAAAGACCCTCAGTTGTCCTGTCCGATCTGCTCATCGAGGATTATGCCGCCGAAGGAAAATGTATTGCACGACAAGACGGAAAAGTAATTTTTATTGAAGGCGTAGTACCGGGTGACCGGGTCGATGTCAGGATCATCAAAAGCAAAAAAGACTGGGCCGAGGGCGTAGCGGTGGCTTTTATCGAAAAGGCCAAAGAACGAGTAGAACCCTTCTGTTCGCATTTTGGGGTTTGTGGAGGATGTCAATGGCAGATGCTGCCCTATGCCAAACAACTTCAGTTCAAACAGCAACAAGTTGAACAAACCCTGCAACGTATCGGTAAAGTAGCTCTCCCTGCGATACGATCCATTGTAGGCGCGCCTTCTACCACCCACTATCGAAACAAGATCGAGTATACATTTGGGAACAAACGCTACCTGTTACCCTCCGAACTGGGCAACGAACAGATCAGCAGCCAGTCTAATGTGGCAGGCTTTCATGCCCGGGGATTCTTCGATAAGGTAGTGGATATCGATACTTGCTATCTGCAGGCATCTCCCACCAACGAGATCCGTCTATTTATAAAATCAATGGCCCTGCAAAAAGGGTGGACCTTCTATGACAGCCGGGCACACCAAGGTTATTTGCGTAATGTGCAACTGCGACATTGCCGCAGCGGCGAACTTATGGTCAATGTGATCGTAGGAGAAGACAGGCCCCTACAAACTAAGGAGCTGTTGCAGGCCCTGCTCGATCGTTTTGCAACAATCACGACCCTGCTGTATACCGTCAACACAAAATGGAACGACAGCATCCAAGATCTGGAACCCATTATTTTTTCGGGCAAAGGATATGTAGAGGAAGTCTTACGAGGAGAACAGACAGACGAGCACTATCGCTTTAAGATCGGTCCCAAGTCTTTCTTTCAGACCAATACCGAACAAGCCGAAACTCTCTACCGATTGACTGCCGATGCAGCGGCTCTTACCGGACGCGAAACCCTCTACGATCTCTACTGCGGCACAGGCAGTATCGGAATCTTCTTAAGCCGCAAGGCCGGTCGTATCGTGGGTGTAGAACAAGTAGCCGCTGCCATCGACGATGCAAAAGAGAATGCAAGGCTCAATCATATCTCGAATGCTTATTTTTTTGCAGGAGATGTAATTGACATTTGTACAGAAACTTTTTTTGCCGAACAAGGACGACCTGACGTGATCGTTACCGACCCGCCGCGCGCCGGCATGCACGAAGCGCTTATCGATACATTACGCACGATCGCCGCACCCACCCTGGTCTACGTTAGCTGTAACCCGGCCACACAAGCCCGAGACCTGCAACGGCTCGATAGCTTGTACCAGGTTACACTGGTGCAACCCGTGGACATGTTTCCGCACACACATCACATTGAAAACATTGTCCGGTTGACCCGCAGATAACGTAATTTTGTGTAATGAATGAGTTTCGATTTACGAGACCGGATAATTTTCCTCCCCTTGTCAAAAATCTGATCATCATCAATGTGTTGATGTATGTGGCGCAGCTAACGCTGGCCGCGCGATTTCCCTTTACGGAATGGGTCATGTTGTGGCCGCTGATGCCCCAAAAATTACAAGGGCTGCTGGCGGAAGCCGGGGTCATTAACAGCGCCAGCCACTTTAAGCCTTATCAGCTATTGACGCATATGTTTGCCCATTCGCCACAGACCTTGTTTCATATCGTCTTTAATATGTTTACGCTGTGGATGTTCGGAAAAGTGCTGGAAACGGTTTGGGGTGGACCGCGCTTCTTACTTTTTTATATGGCCAGCGGACTGGGAGCGGCCGCCTTGCACTTGGCGGTTCAGTATATGCGTTGCCAGGAATTACTGACTGCCTTTAATGCAGGAGATGCGGTGGCGGTGCAACAACAACTGGGTGCCGTATCGCCGGCCCTCGGTGCCAGTGGTGCAGTGATGGGGGTGATGGCTGCCTTTGCGTATTTGTTTCCCAATACCGAGCTCTACATTATGTTTATTCCCGTACCCGTCAAGGCCAAATGGGCGATGCTCGGATTGGCCGCCATTGATCTCTTCGGCGGAGTAGCCGGTGTAAGCGGAGACAATATTGCGCACTTTGCCCACCTGGGAGGCGCCCTTACTGGTTTTCTATTGGTGCTGTACTGGAACAAAACCAATCGTCAGACGTTATACTAAGAAATAACAAGGAACCGTGTCTATGGGATATTCGTTAGGTGACAGCCAAAATAGTCTAACCCGGCTGGTGATCATAAATCTGGTTGTATTCATTACCCTTGCCCTTTGCAGAGCCTATTTCTTTTTTTTCTATCAAGATACTGCACAGATCGAAGTTGTGTTCAGCGAGCAGATCTTGCAATGGTTTGCTTTACCCGGTAAATGGCAGCAGGTATTTTATCGACCCTGGACGCTGTTGAGTGCCATGTTTACCAATGTGGGCGTATGGATGGTACTGGGTCATATGCTCTGGCTGTGGGCCTTCGGATTTATTTTTCAGGATTTAAGTGGTAATCGCAAGATCGTTGCGCTGTATCTGTACGGCGGCTTGGCGGGCTCATTGAGTTACCTGCTGGCTGCTTCTTTGATGCCCTCTTCTTCGACGGCTGCACTTTTCTTTGGAGCCGGCCCCTCTGTAATGGCCATTGCGATCGCTACCACGATGCTGTCGCCTTACTACCGGCTCTTTCCCCAGCTGATGGGAGGATTTCCGCTATGGATACTCACCGTAGTGTATATACTGGTGAGCGTAGCCACTAAGCCCTTGCAACAACCCATGAGTTATCTGCCCTTGCTGGCCGGGGGTGCCATGGGCTTTTTATTTATGCAGCTAATTAGAATGGGTTACGATCTTAGCGAATGGATGAACCGCCTCTTTGATGGGGCCAATAATCTGTTCAACCCCGAAAAACCCCGGCAAAAAAAATCGGGGATACGGGATATGCATTTTTATAAAGCCACCCGCAAACCTTACGATAAAAAACCTAAGCTGACGCAAGACAGAATAGATGCGCTGCTGGAAAAAATTCACCGCCAGGGAATAGATTCTCTCACCAAAGAAGAAAAAGAGTTCTTAGAGCGGGCCAGCCAATCAAACGAGTGATCAGCGCACCTTATCAATGTGGGCGCAAATACCGGTAAAGATAGCATCGATGCTACCCTCTCCCGCAATGGAGCTGAACTTACCGCTCTGTTGGTAATGTGCCGCCACGGGGCTGGTCTCTTGTGTATAGACCGCAAATCGTTTGCGAATGACCGATTCGTCGGTATCGTCGGTACGACCCGAGGTTTGACCGCGTTGTAACAAGCGTTTAACCAACTCCTCTTCGGATACTTCGAGCGCCACGACCAGCGAAATAGCCGTGTTCTTTTGGGTCAGCAGTTCATCGAGCGCCACGGCCTGCGCCACCGTTCTTGGAAAACCATCGAATAAGAATCCGTTGGCACCCTTATGCTGATCAAAAAAAGAATCCACCATGCCGATCACTACTTGATCAGGTACCAGCTTACCTGAATCGATATACGATTTGGCTGCCAAACCCAGCGAAGTTTGGTCCGCTATCTCTTTTCTGAGCAGATTACCGGTAGAAAGATGGATCAACCCGTATTTAGCCACCAGCCTGTCTGACTGGGTTCCCTTACCACTGCCGGGAGGGCCAAATAGCACCAGATTAAACATAAACAGTTGTTTTGAGCAGTGAGCAAATATAAGCCTGAAAGCCGTATGGGCGATATTGAACCTTTGGAATGCCCTCTTGTTAATTGGGGTGATGATGGCAATCCCCCTTTTCGGTTGGCCCTTGGTGGCCGTGGTCTTATTGCAATGCAGCAACGACCCTATGCCCGGTACAAATGTGGCCGCCGCAAAAGACCCCGCCAATGCCAGGTCCCAAAATCAAATGAATATGGATACCACAAAAAAAGATAATCCGGTCTATTCGCGTACCGATACGGCAACGGTCAATCTTGCGGAGAGCGAATGGAAAAAGGTCCTGCCTCCCGATGTCTACTACATTGCCCGCCAAAAAGGAACCGAAAGACCCTGGACCAGTCCCATTGAGCATTCCCAAGAGGTGGGCACTTACTATTGCAAGGCCTGTGGTAAACCCTTGTTTAAAAGTGAGGCCAAATTTGAAAGTGGCTGCGGGTGGCCCAGTTTTTTTGAACCCATTTCGAAAGGAAGCATCTTGTACACCCCCGATAACAGTCACGGCATGCAGCGTACCGAAGTGCAATGCGGACGCTGTAAAGCTCACTTAGGTCATGTTTTCGACGACGGCCCGCCTCCGACCGGACTTCGCTACTGTATCAACGGGGTCATTCTCGATTTTGAGAAGTCGGCCGGGGCAAAGAAATAAAGTACATTTGCCTAAGCAAACGGCCCTACCATGAAACTCTCCCAGCTGGCTTCTACGTTGATCGGCTCCGAAATAGTAAAACTAGGCGGAGAGATCAAAGAAAAGATCCGCCAAGGGGCCCGTATCTACAATTTTACCATCGGAGACTTTGACCCGGCGCTGTTTCCCATTCCCAAAGAACTGGAAGAGGCTATCGTAACGGCCTATAGGCAAGGCCACACCAATTATCCCGCTGCGGAGGGTAACCTCGATCTGCGAGAAGCCCTTGCTGAATTTATGCTCGAAAAAGAAGGACTCCGATATGCCACTGACGAGATATTGATCGCTTCGGGCGGACGACCCCTTATCTACACCGTTTTTCGTACCATCTGCGATAAAGGGGACAAAGTGGTCTATGCCGTACCCTCTTGGAACAATAACCACTACACCCATTTTACCGATAGTGAGCATGCCGTAATAGAGACCGGCCCTGAAACACGTTTTATGCCCACGGCCCGGCAACTGGCCCCTCATCTGAAAGGGGCTACCCTGCTCTCGCTTTGCTCTCCGCAAAATCCCACCGGCACCACTTTTGACAAAGAAGAACTGACCGCTATTTGCGATCTGGTACTCGAAGAGAATAATAGCAGAGGCCCCGATCAAAAAAAGTTATACGTGATGTTCGATCAAATGTATTGGCATCTCACCTACGGAGATATTCAACATCACAACCCCGTATCGCTGCGGCCGGCGATGAAAGACTACACTATTTTTATCGATGCGATCAGTAAGGCCTTTGCCGCCACTGGTGTACGCGTAGGTTGGGCACTGGGTCCTGCGTTGGTGATTCAAAAGATGAAGCAGATCATGACCCATATCGGCGCCTGGGCTCCTATGGCCGAGCAAAAGGCGTTAGCGGTTTATTTGCATAACAAACCGGCCATCGAAAACTATCTGAGCCACTACAAAAAAGAGATCGAAGAAAGACTCAGTACCATCTACAACGGACTCATAGAATTAAAGAAGATCGGATTACCCGTAGACGCCATCAAACCAGAGGCCGCTATTTACCTGACTGTAAAGATCGATGCCGTAGGCAAAACTACCCCAGACGGTAAGGTGCTTTCATCACAAGCCGAAGTAACAGCATTTTTGCTCGATGCGGCCGGTCTGGCCTTGGTGCCCTTCTATGCATTCGGCGCAGCGGCCTCTTCGCCGTGGTACAGAATGAGTATTGGAACCTGCAAAAAAGAGGAGATCGCCTCTATGCTGCAACAGCTTCGGAACGCGTTACAGCCATTACACTAAAAAGAAGCCTTAATTTTTATTGATCAAAAAGCGAAAAGAACGCATAGGGCGTTTAGATAATTCTTCGTTGATCCGTGCCCGGTTGTGGGTAATCCGATTGCGATCTACCAACTCGGTGGCCTGATAAAATCGTTCTTTCATTAAAGGAGTAGCCAGCAAGCGGGCAAGGGCCAACCGCTCCTGCTCTATAGTTACAGCAGACAGATAAGGCGAACAGAGCAGTACAAAAAAATTGTTAGCAGGCATAGCTACATTTTATCAGCGAACACGTTGTCCTGGACAGCCACAATTGCGAGAGGCCTTGCTGCTGTAGAAATTTCGGTTGCAAGCACTTAGCAGCAACAGCAAAATGGCCAATACAGAGAGGCTGCGGACTAGTTTCATGACCTAAAAATCATGAATTAAAACTACTTTACAAACGTTTTTGTTGCCCAAAGGTTCCGATTTTAGCTTTTTATTTGATTCCAAATGCTGCCAAACCCCGCTCGCCCACTCGTTGTATTGGTCGCCCCTTTAAACTGGGGGTTGGGGCATGCCACGCGGTGCATCCCCCTTATTTATACGCTGCAACAACTGGGATGCGAGGTGATCACAGCATCGGATGGCGCCAGCAGAAGTCTGCTTGTAGAAGAGTTTCCGATGCTTACCCATCTTTCCTCTCCACACACACCTATCCGATACAGTCGTTTTAAATGGCTTTTCGGGTGGGCTATGCTGCGACTGATCCCACGATTTTGGATCCAGCTAAAAAGGGAACAACGGTGGATCAAAAAAACCGTACGCAAGTATCGTATCAATGCTATCGTCTCCGATAATCGTTACGGATTGGCTCACCCCAAGGTACCGGGGGTCATCATCACGCATCAATTGGACATTCGTACCGGATACGGTCGCCTGGCAGACCAACTGGCAAGGCAAATACTGTATCGCTACATTAACCGGTACCAGTCTGTATGGGTCCCCGATGTTCCCGAAGAGCCCTCACTGGCCGGAGCTCTTTCTCACCCGCTGCAAGCCCCTGCTAGTCCCCTTTGCTACATCGGCGTATTGAACAGGTTAGCCACGCTGCAGCCGCAACCTGCACCGGAAGATGGTCCTGTACTCGTACTGCTTTCAGGCCCCGAGCCGCAGCGAACGATACTCGAAAAAATAATTCTTGAACAGGCAGCCTCTTTTAGCGAACAACTTATTGTGGTTAGAGGATTACCAGCTGCTACAGGCAACGACGTTGCCAACGAGCCGCTCCCAGATCCTCTCGCTTCTTCGTTACCCCTTTTATATGGCGTTTCGCGAATCAAGTTGTTCGATCACCTCAGCGCAGTCGAACTACAGCGCTTGCTCCCCTCCGTCAGCTATATCATTTGCCGAAGCGGTTACACCACACTCATGGAGATGATCCCTCTTCAAAAAAAACTAATACTTATTCCCACGCCCGGTCAACCCGAGCAGACCTACCTGGCAGCCCATGCCGATCGTCTACATTATGCCCCGCAATTTTCGCAACGCGGATTCTCGATCGTTCAGGCACTCCAGGCAGCCCGTCAATATCCCTACCGGCTTCCTACCCATTTTAACGAAACATCTCACCACACCACCGTTAGCCATTGGATCGAAGCATTAAAAAGCAACCGCCGTAATTCTGCATAAGATTTGCGTTCTTTGCTCTGTAACTTTTTACTTTGCGCGCCACTACCAAAGCTCATATTGCCGTCCTGCTCACTAATTTTTTCTTTGCCACCAATCTGAGTTTGGTCAAGCATATTTCCCCCTCCATGATTGGCCCCTATGGGGTAAATCTGATGAGAGTAGGCATCACTCTTTTCTTATTTTGGTTGCTGTGGATCTTCTCAAAACAAGACGCAGGCATCGATAAAAAAGATATTCCTCGATTTGTAGGCTGTGCACTCACCGGCGTGGTCATTAACCAAATGCTTTTTATTAAAGGACTGACCCTGACCTCTACTATCCATGCCGCCTTGCTTATGTTGACCACCCCGTTACTGATAAGTGTGCTGGCGCTGTGGTGGTTGCGCGAACAATTTACGTATACCAAACTACTGGGGCTGCTCTTAGGTATTGGCGGAGCCTTACTGCTGATCTTATCCAGAGATGCCAGCGGCGTAGCCAGTGTAAGCGGAGATCTGCTCATTTTGGTCAATGCCATTTCATATGCCATTTATTTTATTATGGTAAAACCGCTCACCAGTCGCTATACGCCCCTGCATGTGATCAGATGGGTCTTTACATTCGGCTTTATACTGATTGTTCCATTCAGTTGGCAAGATGCGCAACAAGCAGCTTGGCAAAGTGCCTCCCTCTCGCAATGGAGCGCGCTGGCTTCGGTAGTTATTTGTGGTACTTTTTTGACCTACTCGTTCAATAGCTACTCATTAAAACATCTGGGAGCCGCAACCACCGGCAGCTACATCTATACGCAACCCATCTTTGCCGCTATTATTGCAGCTCTTTTCTTACAAGAAGGATTCAGCCTGGAAAAAGCGCTGGCAGGGGCCCTCATCTTTGGGGGCGTCTATCTGGGAAGCCGGGGGCGATAACTGCTTAAATCTCCGGTGTCAGGAGGCGGACAATCTAGGTGCGGATAACCCAGATGCGAAAAGAGTCACTCGATCGGCGCAGGCATCTCAATAACCTCGTACGTTCTTGCCTTCCATGTAATTCATAAAGGCTTTATTGACCACCTTATTGCCACCGGGAGTCGGGTAATCGCCGGTAAAATACCAGTCGCCCAAATTAGAGGGGCACGAAAGATGCAGATCTTCGATGGTCTGGAAGATGACCTGCACAGGTATACGAAACGAAGGAGGCGTAATAAGTTGCGCGATCTTGTCAGCAATTTCTTGTGCCGTAAACTGCTGGTATAAACTTTTAACTACATTTTCTTGCTGTAACTGTCCCGCTGCCTCCAAGGATCGACAGCGCTCGAGCATTTGTGTTAAAAAAGATTCCTTTTTTCTTTCTTTCAACAACGCCACCGCTGCATTAAAAGCAATAAAGTCGCCCATTTTACTCATGTCGATCCCGTAACAATCGGGATAGCGTATCTGCGGCGAAGAAGAGACCACGATGATCTTTTTAGGAGATAAACGACCGAGCATGGTGATGATACTCTCCCGCAAGGTCGTACCCCGCACAATAGAATCGTCGATCACGACCAGTGTATCTTCGTTAGCCCTCACCGTCCCATAGGTGATATCATAGACATGCTGCACCATCTCGTTGCGGCTCACGTCTTCGGTAATAAACGTACGCATCTTTACATCCTTAATGGCGATCTTCTCGATGCGGATGCGGCGATTGATCATCTCACTGAGCTTAGCCTCATCAAAATCCTTATTCCAGCTGAGGATCCGTTCTACCTTAATGCGGTTCAAGTAATCCTCCATTCCCTTGAGCATACCATAAAAAGCAGTTTCGGCTGTGTTGGGAATAAAGGAGAAGATCGTATTGCGCAGATCATGATCGATAGCCTTAAGCACCGGCTCGCTCAGCTGATAACCCAGCTTATTGCGTTCACGGTAGATCTTTTCATCACTGCCGCGCGAAAAATAAATGCGTTCAAAACTGCAGGCCTTACGCTCTTTGGCAGGTACCAGCTGCTCAAGCTCTATACTGCCATCTTCATGCACGATCAATCCCTGACCCGGCATTAATTCCTTTACTTCGTTTTCGGGAACATTAAAGGCGGTGCGAATAGCCGCACGCTCCGAAGCGGCCACTACCACTTCATCATTAATATAGTAGTAAGCCGGCCGTATACCATGCGGATCTCTAAACACAAATCCAATTCCATTACCGGTGGCGCCCCCTACATGAAAGCCCCCGTCGAGCAGCGGAATTGTTTTGCGAAGTACATTGGCAATATTTAATTTTTCGGGGTTGCTCTCCTCTTCTTTTCGCAGTAGCGAAGACATAAGCTCAATAAGGGCCGCCAGGTCGCTGAAGCGAACTTCTTCGTCCGGATTTTTTCCAATGTGCGTATAAAGCTCCTCGGCATTGACAATATTAAAGTTACCGGCCAGGGCAATGTTGCGAGCCGGAATCACATCACGGTTAATAAAGGGATGACAATACTCTACCTTATTCTTTCCCTGCGTTCCATAGCGAAGATGCCCCAATAGGATCTCTCCCAGAAAATTAAGGTTGCCCTTCATAAGCCCCGGATGTTTTCGGACATCGGGATTATACTTTTCGAATTCCTTGATCTCTTGACCAATGCGCTGAAAAATATCAGCAATAGCTTGTTGAGCATTACTGCGCATCCGGTTCATGTACGGGTAACCCGGCTCCGTATGTAGTTTTACAGCCACCACTCCCGCACCATCCTGGCCGCGGTTGTGCTGCTTCTCCATTAAAAGATATAGTTTATTGAGCCCCCACAGCACTGTGCCATACTGTTGCTGATAATAAGAAAATGGCTTGCGCAACCGGATAAAAGCCAATCCGCATTCGTGTTTAATAGGGTCACTCATACGCTATCAGTTGACCGACATATACTTTTTTAGCTGGGGGCACTCCTCGCCCGTAGCAGGATCGATCATTACATAATACGTGGCCAAACGTGACTGGATCCACTTCTCCATTATCTTGGCCTTTTTCTCTTCTAGTGCGTACTGGGCGATCTTACTGTAATCATCCTTCAGGTTCATTCGGTGGGGCGTAGATCTTGACTTTAGATGGACAACCCGCACGCCCTTCTTTCCTTGCTCGTTCTCAAAAGCAGTGGGCATAGAATAATCGCCGGGTTGCATTTTGGCCAACATACTGACCATATCACGGTCGAGCTGATCGATAGTTACGAATGTAGACCCGTCGCGGCCCGTAATGTAAGGCCCGGTGTATTTGGCATTTTCGTCATCACTGTATTTGGTGGCAGCCTCGTTGAAGGTAAGGGTAGCCGCCATCACTTTAGACCGGACCGAATCGAGTTTGCGCTTGGCCTGGTCGATCTCATCTTGTGTTACCGGCGGAATACGTAAAATGTGGCGTACTACGGCATCGTCTCCGTTTCGCTGTACCATCTGTATAATATGAAATCCGAATTTCGATTTAACGGGAGGTGAGATCTCTCCTTCTTTTAAGCGGAAGGCCGTGGACAAAAAGACAGGGTCCCATGATTTTTCTGAACGATTTAACTGGTACTGACCACCGCGGTCCTTACTACCGGGATCTTCCGAATAACGCTTTGCCAATTGCTCGAAAGTAGCCAGCTTGAGATCGA
>JBIIDB010000053.1:0-11031 GCA_044238505.1 Chitinophagaceae bacterium
GGGCAGTTATGCGGCCGATAAGGCGATGGCCCAAAATGGAAAACTAATGGGCACCATCAACCATGCCGCCGGATTTTCCCCAATGCCAAAGGGGGCGGCCAAATTGAGCAGCTGCAAAATCGCTACTGTAAAAAAATGGATTGATGCAGGGATGCCCAACAACTAAGCTCAACGTATGAAAAATAAAAAAATCCTCTTAGGGCTACTGGTAGTGGTCGGGTTACTGGGGGCGTTTTATGCTTATCGCGAATATAACCGTGCTCCGGTCAATACGGCTGCTGCTGCTCCCGATGAGGAGCTGACGGGTGCAGCCCTGATAGCTGCTTTTGAGCAAGATGAGGCCGGTGCTACGGGGCGCTATGTCAATAAATTGATCAGGGTGCAAGCAGTCTTACTCGATGTTTCGACCACCGAGCCCATGACACCCGATGAAAAAGAATCCCATACACTGGTCATTGGTTCAAACGAGGGAAGCACCACCATTCGTTGCAGTATGGATAGCAGTTTCTCACCGCAGCAAACTGCGCTCACCAAGGGCGCAACAATTACGGTACAGGGCATTTGCAGCGGCTACAATAAAGACGAACTGCTCGGATCTGATATTGTGTTGGTGCGCTGCGCATTTATAAAAGAGTAAGCATTATCTTATTTCAATAACAGTGTTCATTTAAAAGTATCTTTTCATCACGCTAAATATTTTTTATGCTTAAAAACATTTTTTTATTAGGTAGTATCACCTTGTTAAGTGCCACGGCTGCCGATGCCCAAAAGTTTTTTACCAAAACAGGCCGTATTGATTTTAATGCGACGGCGCCTTCTTCTCCCGAGAAGATCGAAGCCGTTAACAAAACAGTTACTTGTGTGCTCGATGCGGCTAGTGGGGCTATACAGTTCGCCGTGCTAATCAAGGGATTTACATTCGAGCGTGCACTCATGCAAGAGCATTTTAACGAGAACTACCTGGAGAGCGATAAGTTTCCCAAAGCCGAGTTTAAGGGAACGATCACCAATAATGGGTCGGTCAATTACACAAAGGATGGCGAGTACACGGTTACCGTAAAAGGTAAGTTGACCTTGCATGGCGAAACCCGCGACGTGGAAAGTCCCGGAAAGATCACCGTTAAAGGAGGTAAGATCAGTGCCAGTGCCAGTTTTAGTGCGGTGCTGGGTGATTACAAAGTAGACGTACCGGCCTTGGTCAGTGACAAGGTCAGCAAAACGGCCAAGATTACCGTGGCTTGCAGCCTGGAGCCGCTCAAAAGTTAATACCGTATGAGAACTACTTCTTTTTTTCGCATCGTATTGTTGCTGGTCATGGGGCTGAGCGGTTCGCTGGCCCTGTACGCACAAGATGATCTGCTCTCGTTGCTGGGTGACGAAAAGCCTAAAAAGCAACGGGTCAAGTATGCCTTTAAATCATCGCGGGTCATCAACAGCCATTCCATGGAGTTCATTAATCCGGGCACTATGGATTTTCGCATTTTGCACCGCTTTGGTTCGCTCGACCAGGGGTACAAAAATTTCTTTGGTCTCGACCAGGCCAGTATGCGGATGAGCTTTGATTTTGGGTTGCTCCACAACCTGATGGTGGGGGTGGGCCGAAGCACCTACAAAAAAGAAGTGGATGCGTTCGTGAAATATGCCCCGATCTGTCAGTCGACCGGTCCGGGTTCATCTCCGGTTACGGTTGCCCTGGTCTCCGGTATTACCATGGACGGACTTCCCTGGGCGGATCCTACGCGTCAAAATTATTTTACCTCTCGCCTGGCTTATTACAACCAGCTGATCATTGGCAGAAAATTCAGCGAGGCGCTTTCGCTGCAAGTGATGCCCACAGTGGTGCACAAGAATCTGGTACAATTGGCTACCGATAAAAATGATATTGTGGGCCTGGGTTTTGGCGGTCGCCTCAAACTCTCTAAGCGCATGGCCTTAACCTGGGATTACACGTATGTGCTGGACGGATTGCCCGATGGGTATTATAATCCTCTTTCATTTGGACTTGATATCGAAACCGGCGGCCACGTGTTTCAGTTGCATGTATCAAATGCGGTGGGGATGAACGAAAGGGCCTTTATTACCGAGACCACCGGACAGTGGGGACAGGGGCAGGTGCGCTTTGGTTTTAACTTGTCGCGGATGTTTCAGTTAAAAAAAGCCAAGCTGGACTAGACCACACCCAGGCGAGCGCTCGGTAAAAAAGAGCGAGGCTGCCGGTGTCTTCCGGGTCTCTCCGCGGGTGGGAGGCAAATGGATTGTTCCGTTTTTTGTACCTTAGCCCTTGTAATACAAAAATGTATTTTATGAAAAAGATATTGTTTGTCTGCTTGCTGATCGGCGCCACACTGGGAGCCTCGGCTCAACCTCCGGCCGGAGATGCCAAGCCGGGCGATTTTTATGGAGAAAAAGTGAACCCGGAAGGGGCACTGGACCTGATAGATGTGGTCAGTAAGGTCAAGGGCGGCAACGATTTTGCTGATGTTAAGATCGCTGCCACCGTAAAGGATGTCTGTGCCAAGAAGGGCTGCTGGCTAAAGCTGGAACTGCCCCAGGGCGAAGAAGTGATGGTAAAAATGAAGGATTACGGCTTCTTTTTACCCCTCGCTGCCAAGGGTAAGAAGGTGATCATTGACGGTGAGGCCAAGATCAAGACCACATCGGTGGCCGAGCTGAAGCACTACGCCGAGGATGCCAAGAAATCGCAGGCCGAGATCGATGCCATCAAAGAACCTCAAAAAGAAGTGCGTATTACCGCCAAGGGTATTATGATTGCCCAATAAGTATTTTTGATTGATTTTGTGAGCACTGCCCCGCCTGCGGGGCAGTTTTTATTTCGTACCTTTGCCCGCTTAAAAGCCCGCCCCCATTGGCTTTACAGCCAAGAAAGCCGGGCCCTTTGCTGCTATGAGTGCCAAGTACAGAGAATTCACGGGTTTAAACCTGCCGGCCATCGAAAAAGAGGTGCTGGACCGCTGGAGTGCCACGCAGGCCTTTGAGCAGAGTATATCGCTGCGCGAGGGGGCCACTCCTTTTGTCTTTTACGAGGGTCCTCCGAGTGCCAACGGCATGCCCGGCATTCATCATGTTATTTCTCGCACCTTAAAAGATCTGGTCTGTCGCTACAAGACCATGCAGGGCTTTCAGGTAAAAAGAAAAGGGGGATGGGATACCCATGGCCTTCCCATTGAATTGGGGGTCGAAAAAGAGCTGGGAATAACGAAAGAAGATATCGGGGTCAAGATCTCGGTGGCTGATTACAACAAGGCTTGCCGCGAGGCAGTGCTTCGCTACAAGGATAAGTGGGATGATATTACCCGCAAGATGGGCTACTGGGTCGATCTTCATCATCCGTATATCACTTTCGACAATCGATATATCGAAACCCTGTGGTGGCTGCTGAGTGAGCTGTTTAAAAAAGGACTGCTCTACCAGAGCGTTAGCATTCAGCCATATTCTCCCGCCGCCGGTACCGGGCTTAGCTCACACGAGCTCAATCAACCCGGCACGTATAAGGATGTAAAAGATACCAGCTGTGTGGCCATGTTCAAGCTGCAACAAAGCGATCGTTCGCAGTTTTTATTCGATCGGTTGGCAGACCAAGCCGAACGGCCCGAGGCCTCGGTGCTTTCCAATGATATTTATTTATTGGCCTGGACGACCACGCCCTGGACCTTGCCCTCTAACCTGGGGTTGACGGTAGGGGCACAAATAGAATACGCACTTGTCAGTACCATCAATCCGTACACATTTTTACCTGTCAACGTAGTACTGGCTACTTCGCTGCTTTCAAAATATTTTAAGCCCGAAGGAGAAAACCAGCCCCTCGAAGCGGGCCAGGACAAACCCAAGGTGTTGCCCTGGAAGATCCTGACCACATTTTCGGGCGCTCAACTCGAGGAGTGCAGCTATGAACAGTTGTTGCCTTTCGAGGCCAATAGTGCTGCCGTTATAGAAAGCATCACCCCCGGCGCTCGTCCGTTCAGGGTACTCACCGATCCGTTTGTGACCACCGAAGACGGTACCGGTATTGTGCACACCGCTCCCGCTTTCGGTGCCGACGACTATAAAGTGGGAAAAAAATACGGTATCGGCATAATAACACTGGTCGATCGCGAAGGAAAATTTATTGATGGAGTCGGAGAGTTCAGCGGTCGCTATGTAAAGGATTACAAAAACGATCCGAGCTATGTGGATGTCAATATCGACATTGCTGTTAAACTCAAAAAAGAGAACAGAGCCTTTAAGGTAGAAAAATACGAACACTCTTATCCGCATTGTTGGCGCACCGATAAACCGATTCTTTATTATCCGCTCGATGCCTGGTTTATTCGCACCACAGCTTTGCGTGACCGGATGGTGGCACTCAACAAAACCATCAACTGGAAACCTGCTTCGACCGGCGAAGGTCGCTTTGGCAACTGGCTTGAGAATATGGTCGATTGGAACCTCAGCCGCAGTCGCTATTGGGGAACACCACTTCCTATCTGGCGCACCGAAGACGGAACAGAGAGTATTTGCATTGGTTCGATCTCACAGTTAAAACAAGAGATCGCCACAAGTGTGAACGCCGGTTTTGAAATGGGCGATTGCAAAAAAGAGGCCCCGGATCTTACGGCCTGCATCGAAAAGTTGGTGAGTGATCTGCACAAGCCTTATGTAGATGATATTATTTTAGTGAGCCCGTCGGGTAAACCTATGCGTCGTGTGCCCGATCTCATCGATGTATGGTTCGATTCCGGTGCTATGCCCTATGCCCAGTGGGGACTACCGGATACGTCTTCGGGAAAATATGGTCCGCTGAGTCCTGAAAATTTTTTCCGCTATCATGCGCTCGATAAAAAGAGCGGGGCCGATGAACATTCGTTTCCGGCCAGCTTTATTGCCGAGGGCGTAGACCAGACCCGTGGTTGGTTTTACACCTTGCATGCCATTGCCGGTTTACTTTTCGATTCGGTAGCCTATCAAACCGTGGTCAGTAACGGGTTAGTGCTCGACAAGAACGGCAACAAGATGAGCAAGCGCCTGGGCAATGTGGTCGATCCTTTCGCTACTATCGACAATTTTGGAGCGGATGCCACCCGTTGGTATCTTATTACGAACGCTTCTCCCTGGGATAATCTGCGGTTTGACAGCGAAGGTATTCGTGAAGTACAGCGCAAATTCTTTGGAACGCTATACAACACCTATCAGTTCTTTGTACTCTATGCCAATGTAGATGGGTTTACCTATCAAGAAGCGCCCATCGCTGTAAAGGATCGTCCCGAGATCGATCGCTGGATACTCTCTTGCCTGCATTCGCTTACGACGCGTGTTGCCGAATTGATGAATGACTATGAGCCCACGGCAGCCGGCCGGCTTATAGAGGATTTTGTGGATGAGCAACTCAGCAACTGGTATGTAAGACTCTGTCGCCGTCGCTTCTGGAAAGGAGAGTATTCTCAAGATAAAGTTGCTGCTTACCAAACCTTGTACGAATGCATGGAGACGATATTGCGATTGATGGCTCCCATCTCTCCCTTCTTCAGCGATGCCCTTTTCATACAACTTAATTCTATCACCGGTCGCCATTCGCAGCAGTCTGTTCACCATGTACTCTATCCGGTGGCCGATGAAAGTTGTATAGATGCGTCTCTCGAAGAGCGCATGCAATTGGCGCAAGACGCTTCTTCGCTGGTATTATCGCTTCGAAAAAAAGTAAACATCAAAGTGCGGCAGCCGCTGCAAAAAGTACTTATTCCCGTGCTCGACAAGTCGATGCAAACCCAGCTGGAAGGAGTCGAAGCGCTCATTAAGGCGGAGGTCAATGTTAAAGAGATCTCGTATTTGCAGGCCGACAATACATTCATCAGTAAAAAGATCAAGCCCAACTTTGTAGCCCTTGGAAAAAAGCTGGGTGCCAAAATGAAAGCGGTGAGTGCCGCGCTGAGCAGCTTTTCGCAAGCCGATATCGCCCGCCTCGAAAAAGAGGGTGCATACACGCTTGCACTCGAGGACGGTCCGGTAACGCTGCAACTCTCAGATACAGAGATCGTCAGTGAGGATATTCCCGGCTGGACGGTTGCCTCTAAAGGAAAGCTGACCGTTGCGCTCGACATCACCATCACACCCGAGCTGGCTGCCGAGGGCATTGCACGCGAGTTTGTCAACAGGGTTCAAAAGATCAGAAAAGATTCGGGCTTTGAATTGACGGACCGCATTCTTGTTCAGCTTGTGGGCCCCTCTTCTTTAACAGATGCGCTGGGTAATTTTAAAACTTATATTTGCGCCGAAATTCTTGCTGATCGGCTGGAGTTTCTGTCTTCGCTGCCACAAGCCACAGCGATCGACATCAACGACGAAATCATCAATGTGCTTGTAACCAAAAACGGCTAATCATGGCAGTGAAAAAGAAACCGGCTGTAAAAAAAGCAGCTCCTAAGAAGCCCGCCAAACCTGTTGCCAAAAAAGCAACGGTTAAACCCGCGAACAAAAAAGCAGCGCCTAAAAAAGCGACTAAACCGGCTGTAAAAAAAGCAGCTGCCAAAGCGCCTGCCAAGCCCGCGGCTAAAAAAGCGATAGCCAAACCTGTGGCCAAAAAGCCGGTGAGCAAGCCCGCGGCCAAACCGGCCGCTAAACGTCCTGCTCCCAAGGCGGCCGTCAAAAATTCTTCAAAACCGGTTGCTAAGCCGTCCGCAAAGCCAGCGCCAAAACCTGCTGCCAAGCCCGCTGCCAAAACTCCTGCTCCGGTAGCCAAAACGGCCGCCGCACCCAAGGGCAAGGCTACTGCATTGCAAGCTAAGCCTGCTGCCCCCGCTGCTAAAGCCGGCGCATCAACCGCTAAGCCTGCTGCCCCACCAGCCAAAGCAACTGCACCAGCCGCCCCTGCCAAAAAGGGGGGTGTTGATCCCAGTTCACTGGTATCCATCAAACCTCAGGTAAAACCCGTCATTAAAAAAGAACCGCCCCGTCCGGCCAAGCTGGTTATTCCCAAAACCAGCACCAAGAGTGCCGTTAAATATGAGCCCGAGTTTACCAAATCGGTGTTGGATACCCGCGCCCAACCTGTGGTAACGGGTCCTATGCAGCGCTATTCCGATACCGACCTGGCTGAGTTTAGAGAGATCATCATGCGCAAGCTTGATGCCGCTAAAAAAGAGTTGACCTATCTGCAGGGATTGATTACCCGTAAAGATGAGGGTGGCGATATGGATGATGCCCGCTATATGACCATGGAAGATGGCAGCGTAAGCATGGAAAGAGAGCAACTCTCCCAGATGGCCAGTCGCCAGATTACATTTATCGATCATCTCGAAAAAGCCTTAATGCGCATTGAAAGCAAGACGTACGGCATCTGTCGTGTAACTGGCAAATTGATCGATAAGGCTCGTCTGCGCGCAGTACCGCACGCTACCCTGAGCATCGAGGCCAAGCAGATGATGAATAAATAATCTAAAGGCAATAAAAAAAATTGCGGCTGCTTATTTTTCACAGATACCTTTGTGAAAAATAGTCCCTGATGTATCGTATTTCCTTTCTCTTAGGTTGTCTTTTTCTATCTACGGTCTTACTGGCACAATCTCTAGTGGTGTCAGGTCCCATGTTGGGTCCGGTGGAGTTGCGCGATGCCAAAGTCTGGGTCGAAGTTTCTTCTACGGTAAAGTCGGCGGCTCTTCGGGTCGCTAAAAAAGGAGAGAAGGCTTCTTTCGAAGTGCCCTACAGGGGGGCTTTGGGATTGAATTTTAATCCTATTCAATTTACGATCGGAGGGCTGGAACCCAACACGACCTACGAATACACCTTGCTTCTTAATGGAAAGCCCACCGAATACGTGGGAGAACTGACCACCAAGTTGCTTTGGCAATGGCGTACGCCTGCCCCCGACTTTAGTTTTCTGGCCGGCTCTTGCTCTTATATCAACGATCCTGCTTACGATCGTCCCGGTACGCCCTATGGCAGCAATGACTCTATTTTTTTAGCCATGGCCCGCGAAAAAGCCTCGTTTATGTTTTGGCTGGGTGATGCCTGGTATACTCGTGAGGTTGATTTTCACAGCGAGTGGGGGCTTTGGAACCGTGCCAGTCACGACCGCGCTACTCCCACCTTGCAGCCCTTGCTCAAGGCGATGTCCCATATCGGTATTTGGGACGATCATGATTACGGTCCCAATAATATGGGCGCTTCTTATCACCTGAAAGAAACCAGCCGCAAGGTGTATAACAGCTACTTCTGCAATCCTTCTTCGGGTATGAACGGGCAAGGTATCTATACCCAATATAGTTATGGCGACGCTGATTTTTTCTTGTTGGATGACCGCTGGTGGCGCAGTGCCGACAACGAACGTGATTCGGTCCATGGTAAGCCGAACCCCAATAAGGTGATGATCGGCCGCGAACAACTCGATTGGTTAAAGAATGCGCTGTTGAGTAGCAATGCTCCCTTTAAGATCATTGCGGTGGGTAGCCAGGTGCTGAATCCGGTTTCTCCCTATGACCGCTGGCTCGATTTTCCGGCCGAGTACCACGAGTTCATGAATTTCTTGCAGTCCTATGCTATCAACGGGGTGGTGTTTTTAACAGGTGACCGTCATCACAGCGAGGTCATCAAGGTCGATCGTCCGGGTACCTATCCGCTTTACGACATTACCGTTTCTCCACTTACCTCGGCCACGCATGTGTTCGGAGGCGTTGAAAAGAACAATCCCTACCGCGTGCTGGGGGTCGATCAAAAACACAATTACGGCAAGCTCTCGGTAAGTGGACCCAGAGGGTCACGAATCCTCAAGGTTGAGTATATGGGCACTAAGGGAGATAAATTGGCTGAGTGGAGTGTGAGCGAAAAAGAATTAAAGACGCCAAGGAAATAAGCTGCGAGTTGTAACTGATTGCCCCTCTTCAATGGGTAGTCAGAGTTTTTTTTCCATCACCAGGTGCGGAATGGTAACCTCGCTAAACTCCCCGCCGCAAGCCTGGTATCCCATTTTTTCGTAGAAGCCCCGGGCATCTTTTCGAGCATGCATGGTGAGTGTTTTGTAGCCGCTGTCTCTGGCCAGGGTTTCGGCGAAATTCATGAGCGCCCGCCCGATCCCCTTGCCCTGCTTCTCGTTATACACGGCCATCTGGCGCAGCCGCACCGTTTGGGGGTCTTCTTCTACCAGCATGCAGCAACCCAGCATCAGCTCCTCTTCGAAAGCTCCGATTAAAATATGCTGGGCCTCCCCATCCAGTTCTGCGGGATCGAAGCGCAGCCCAAGGGGTTTTCGGAGGATGTTGTCGCGCAGGGTTACCATTTGCCGGTACTCCTCACTGCCGTGCTCTATAATTTTCAAGGCCATTGTCTTGGAAAATACGCTATTTTTTGGTGCCGACCAATGACCCGAAACGGGGGTTTTTGACTTTTTTGCCGACCCACTGAGTAGCCTGCTTATTATCAATAGATTAGCAGGGGTTTTGAAAATAGTTTCTTTCTTGTGTCGAATTGACTAAAAAGTATATTTTTGCTGGCTGAAACCAAAATCAAAAATCATGTCAGACATTGCATCAAGAGTTAAGAAGATCATCGTTGACAAACTGGGTGTAGAAGAAGCCGAGGTAAACAACGACGCTTCCTTTACCAACGATTTGGGTGCCGACTCTCTCGACACTGTTGAGTTGATCATGGAATTCGAAAAAGAATTCAACATCTCGATTCCCGACGAACAAGCTGAGACCATCACCACGGTGGGTCAGGCCATCACTTATTTGGAAGAACACGCCAAGTAAGCCGGCTGCCTCCGCAGTATATCTTTCCCTAAACGGAAAAACATTCGTACCGCCTTCCCGCATCTTTAACCAGATCTCCGGAAGGCGGTTTTTTTAAAAAACAAAGTTTATCTTCCCTGTATGCAATTAAAGCGCGTCGTGGTAACAGGCATGGGTGCTATCACCCCCATTGGTAACACGCTCAATGAGTATTGGGATAATTTGCTGGCCGGTGTATCTGGCGCAGACCTTATTACCCAGTTCGATGCCTCTCGTTTCCGTACCAAATTTGCCTGCGAAATAAAAGGATTCGACCCTACGCAATATATGGATCGCAAAGAGGCGCGTAAGCTCGATCGCTTTACGCAGCTGGCGTTGGTGGTCAGTGATCAGGCCATGCAACATGCAGGGTTGAGCAAAGACACTATTAATCCCGACAGAGTGGGTGTGGTATTTGCCAGTGGTATCGGCGGGCTGACCACCTTTCAGCACGAGGTTACCGATTTTGCAAAAGGAGACGGCACGCCGCGGTTTAATCCCTTCTTTATTCCCAAGATGATCCTGGATATTGCAGCGGGGCAGATCAGCATGCGTCATAATTTGCGCGGTCCCAATTTTGCCGTGGTCAGTGCCTGTGCCAGCAGCACTAACGCTATCATGGATGCATTTAATCTGATCCGCTTGGGCAAAGCCGATATTATTTTAACAGGCGGAAGCGAAGCGGTGATCAGTGAAGCCGGTGTGGGTGGTTTTAATGCGATGAAGGCCATGAGTGAACGCAATGATGATCCCAAAACCGCCAGTCGTCCGTATGATAAGGATCGCGATGGCTTTGTGATGGGAGAGGCCACAGGTATGTTGGTATTAGAAGAGCTCGATCATGCCATTGCCCGCGGAGCCACGATCTATTGCGAAGTAGCGGGTTGCGGAGCCACGGCTGATGCCTATCATATAACTGCGCCGCATCCCGAAGGACTCGGTGCGCGTAACGTAATGCTGGCGGCCCTCGAAGATGCCGGCATGCGTCCCGATGAAATTGATTATATCAACACGCATGGCACCTCCACGCCTATCGGAGATGGTGCCGAAGTAAAGGCCATCACGGCGGTATTCGGTGCGCATGCATACCAGCTTAACATCAGTGCCACCAAATCGATGACCGGACACTGTCTGGGTGCGGCCGGTGTCATCGAAGCGATCGCCAGTATCAAAGCGGTGATGCACGATGTGGTACCGCCCACGATCAATCACTTTACCGACGATCCCGAGATAGATCCTCAGCTCAATTTTACATTTAACAAGGCACAGGCTCGAC
>JBIIDB010000054.1:0-11007 GCA_044238505.1 Chitinophagaceae bacterium
TACGTATGAATCCGCAAAGACAGATGGCCGTAAAGAGTTCCAACGCATGTTGGAATATGTAAAAAAGCACAAGAACATATCCTACATCATTGTTTTCAATTATGACCGTTTCTCTCGAAGCGGTGCCGCTGCTTCTCATTTAAGTGAGGAACTGAGCAAGCAAGGAATAACCGTAAAATCAGTTACACAGGACATAGATACTTCTACGGCCATTGGTAGGCTGCAGGAGAACTTCTTTCACATGCTTAACAATTTTGACAACCGCTTAAAAAGTGACAGAACAACGATCAATACTAGGGAGGTAATGCTAAAAGGTTATTGGCCTTACGCAACTCCCATGGGGTACAAAAACCTAAAGCGCAAGCATAGAGCCTGCTTCCATGAGTATGTGATTACGGAGGAAGGAAAGCACTTAAAACGAGGTTTTCAGATGGTTGCCGATGGTAAGTGTCAGTTTAAAGAAGTAGTAGAGTTTCTAAGCCGTAGAGGAGTTCGTATTACCAAAACGAGCTTTCGTCATGTATTCAGCAATCCCTTTTATGCAGGCTATGTAACGGGAAAACTAGTTGGCGGAAAGCTAATCAAAGGTCAACACCCAGCGCTGATAGATATCAAAACCTTTATGAGGGTTCAAGATATCCTAAACGATAACCCTATTGCGGGCGTACCAAAAGTTTCCCGCCATGATGAAGTGCCACTAAAAACATTTGCAAAAGATGAGGTGAGTAAGATGCCCTTTACGGGATATAAGACAAAAGGGAACTGGTATTACAAGATCAAGGAAGGAAAGCATCCTGTTAACGTGAGTGCTAAGAACTTGAACTCTTTATTTGTTACGCTGCTCAGCGGATTTGAGTATAACCCTAATCAAAGAAGTAAAATCGTCAATGCGATTACGAAGAAGTTGAAGGAGCGTTTATTTGAAAGTAGCAGAGATGCCATGCTGATAAAAAAGAAGATCGCAGAGAAAAAAGCCTTGCTTGAAAAAATCGAACACAAGTTCATCACCGATCAGATAAGTGAGGAAATCTACCAAAAGCATAGCAGCAAGATCCGAGAGGAAATAGCTGCATTATCCAAAGAAACTGATGCAACACAAATGATTGGTTCGAACCTCAATAGTACTGTGGAAAAATGTATGTCCATCGCGCAGAACCTAAGCCAGGCTTGGGTTACATCAGCGTATGAGACAAAGCAACAACTACAAAAGCTGGTATTCCCCGAAGGAATCCTGTATAACAAGCAAAAAGGGGTAGTTCGAACTCCCAAAGTAAATAGCTTGTTCGATGCAATCACATTACTGGCAAGCGATACAACCAAAAACAAAAAAGCCGATTCAGTAAAGAATCGGCTTCAGTCTAACAATGTGCCCAGGACTGGATTCGAACCAGCACACCTCGCGGCGCCGCCACCTGAAGACGGTGCGTCTACCAATTTCGCCACCTGGGCGGGGCGGCAAAGCTACGGTAAATAGGGTATTGGCACAATACTTTTTTGACGGATTTCTATACGGTCAGCAGGCTGCAACCTCTCCACTCGGCCTGGTCCAAGCGCCCTCTCACCTCAAAATTCCCATTGGTAAAAACCCGTCCATGATCCTCAGTTGCAATAAAGCAACACGAATCGATATTGGCCAAGTCGATTATGTTGAGTGCGCCAGTGCCCTCCCGATGTACTGAAAGGGGGTCATGCTCCTCTCGCACGAGCACCCGCATCCAGGGTGGAGTCTCAAACAATCCGGTTCCTGTAGACCATCCCTGCGAGAGCAATTCGGTCATGCCGTATTCCGAACCTATCGCCGATACCCCAAAGGCCTGTTTTAGTATTTCGTGTAATTCTTCGCGCGTCAGCTCGGGGCCGCGTCCTTTCATACCGCCGGTCTCAATAACGGTCGTGTAGCGAAGAGGGAGCGGAAACGCACGCGCCAGATCGAGCAGCGCAAAGCTTACACCCAGTAGCAGTGTAGGTTGTTGTTGTTGCTCCAGTTGTTGCAGGGTGGCATGTAGTGTTTGCAGATCGTTTAAATAGAAGCCGCTCTGCTTGTGTGTACTTCGCTCGATCAGTCGGTTGGTCATGTAGACCAACGAAGAATTATTTCTCTCCAGGTAAGAGGGGAGTAAGGCAAGTATGCACCAGTTGGATGGCGTGCCGAATTGCCGGGTAAAGCCTTGCATAAAGCTTTTTTCATACAGCGAGGCGTCGGCTACCTGGTGAACGGAAGGCACAGTTCCGGTAGTACCACTGCTTTCGAAGATCAATGGTTTCGGACTCGGATCAGGGGCGCCAGATTTGTAGTGCAGCGGGGCCACATTAGGGGTTTCTTCTCTGTCCGAGCCTTGGCTTACCGTTGTAGGGGGTGTGCTGAAAACCGATGCTGTTTTAAAAAAACTGATGGGTAAAAAGGGGATCTTTTCGAGGGTACTCACCCGGGTGGGGTCTATGCGAAGGGCATCCACAAAGGCATGGTAGACGGAATTTTGGTGATATTGGTACTCAAAGGCCTCCAGCGCCAGCTCCTCAAAACACCCCGGCGTTTGATCAAAGATCTTAACATTCCATTGCGCCCTTATCTCGGTTAGTCGTTGCAAATGCTGTATTTTTGAATGTATCGTATGAAAAGCAGTTACGTTCTTCTGGTGTCGGCAATGTTACTGGTCGTTGCCTGTAACAAAGATAAGTTTACCAGCGAACCACAGGTGCAGATCAACTCTATTCAGCCCTCGGTAGTGGTCAGCGGTAATGTGATCAAATTATTAGCCAGTTACACCGATCAGGAGGGCGATCTTGATTCCATTTACATTGTCTATAAATGGTTCAATGCTGCGGGAAGTACCCGCGCAGACACCCTGCAGCGCTATCCCGTTACAAGGCTGGGACTGCCCGGCGCTTTACGCAAGGCCGATATTCAATTGGAGTTCGAGTATAATACCTACAATCAACCCGATTTGGTGACATTGCCCGGGGTGCTGCGCGATACGACAGCCAGCTTTGGGTTAGTGCTGATCGATAAGACCCGCAAGCGAAGCAATTACAGCGAATCGGCCCGTATTCGCCTGAGACGTCCCTGAGTTTTTACCGCTAATAAGATTAACCATGGCCAAGAGTACTACAAAGACCGCCCGATCTGTTTTAACCAATGATTCTTTTCAGTTCTTCAAAAAGTATATCAATAATGCTTCGCCCGTAGGGTTCGAGACCTGGGGGCAGAAGCTTTGGCTCGAGTATCTCAAGCCCTACGTCGATACGCATTTTGTTGATCCGTACGGAACGGCCGTGGGGGTGGTCAATCCCACGCATCCATTCAAGGTGGTTATTGAGGCCCATGCCGACGAGATCAGTTGGTTTGTCAATTACATTACGGCCGACGGCTTACTCTATCTAAAACGAAACGGAGGGGTCGATCACCAGACCGCTCCTGCATCAAGGGTCCTCATTCATGGAAAAAAAGGCCCTGTTAAAGCGGTCTTTGGATGGCCTGCCATACATACCCGACTGGGCGCTCCCGAACAAAAAGAACCCAGTCCCCGCACCGATAACTTGTGGCTCGATTGCGGCGCTCGCTCTAAAAAAGAGGTCCAGCAATTGGGTATTCATATCGGTGCCGTGGTTACCTACCAGGACGGCTTCGATGAGCTGGCCAACGGCAATTATATCGGACGCGCTTTCGATAATCGGATTGGCGGGTTCATGATCGCCGAGGTGGCCAGGCTGCTCAAGCAGAACAAAAAGCAACTTCCCTATGGGCTCTACGTGGTTAATGCCGTACAAGAAGAGATCGGATTGCGCGGGGCCGAGATGATCGCGAGGCGCATCAAGCCTAACATCGCGGTGGTAACCGATGTAACGCACGACACCACTACGCCGCTCATCAATAAAAATATAGAAGGGGATGTGGCGACCGGTAAAGGGCCGTCGCTCTCGTATGCTCCGGCGGTGCATAACAAATTGCTGGCCTTAGTAGAAAAGGTCGCTGAACAAAAAAAGATACCTGTTCAATGGAGAGCCCTCAGCCGCAGTACCGGAACTGATACCGATTCCTTCGCGTATTCTAATGACGGTTGCCCCTCTGTGCTCATCTCCATCCCGCTTCGCTACATGCACACCACGGTAGAGATGTTGCACCGCGATGATATTGAAAATACCATCCGCCTTATGTACGAGACATTGTTACAGTTAAGCCCGAAGACCAATCTTAGTTATCTCTGATGCACTTGCGGGCTATACAGTAACTTTGCCCCGGTGGAGATCAATTGTACCCAACACGAACTGGCCTTACTGCAACAGGTGGCATCCGCCGCCGGAGCACTCGATCGCGAGACCTACCTGGTCGGCGGATTTGTGCGTGATAAATTATTGGATCGACCCACTACCGATATTGATTTTGTCTGTGTGGGAGATGCACTTGAATTAGCGACTGCCGTGGCCTCGCGTTTTCGACCGACGCCGCATGTCGATTATTTTAAGACGTTCGGAACAGCTCATTTATTGCTGCGCTCTGTTGTTGCCGAGCTGCCTCCCTACGACCTGGAGTTTGTAGGCGCCCGCAGAGAGAGTTACCAGCCCTCTTCTCGCAAACCCCATGTAGAACCCGGCACGATCAGTGATGATCAGTTGCGGCGCGATTTTACTATCAATGCGCTGGCCATCAGTCTCAATAAAGACAACTTCGGACAACTGATCGATCCGTTCGGTGGTGTTGGTGATCTGGCGAAAGGCATTATACGTACACCGCTTTCTCCTGACACCACTTTCAGTGATGATCCGTTACGTATGATGCGTGCCATTCGCTTTGCTACCCAACTGGGATTTCGTATCGAGCCCGGTACCTGGCAGGGCATTGTTGACAATGCAGCGCGCATTCGTATTATATCGCAAGAGCGCATCACCGAAGAGCTCAACAAGATCATCGATGCCAAGGTCCCTTCTGTGGGTTTCGATCTTCTTTATAAAAGCGGGCTGTTGGAGCTAATTTTTCCGCAATTGGTGGCACTGGCCGGTGCCGAATATAAAGACGGGCAGGGCCATAAGGATAATTTTTACCATACGTTACAAGTGCTAGATAATGTGGCCAATGCCAGTAATGATCGCTGGTTGCGTTGGGCGGCCCTGTTACACGACATTGCCAAACCGGCTACTAAACGTTTCGAGCAGGGGCATGGCTGGACCTTTCACGGGCACGAGGTAGTAGGAGGGCGCATGGTGCCTAAGATCTTTACCGCACTCAAGCTGCCGTTGAACGAAAAGATGAAGTTTGTACGTAAGTTGGTCGAATTGCATTTGCGACCTATCAGTCTCACGAAAGAAAATATCACCGATTCTGCAGTGAGAAGACTGCTGTTCGATGCCGGCGACGACTTTGAATCGTTGATGATGCTTTGTGAGGCCGATATCACCTCTAAGAACAAGCAGAAGGTAAAACGTTTTCTCGAGAATTTTTGCTGGGTGCGCCAGCGCTGTCGCGAGGTCGAGGAAAAAGACCATATCCGTAATTGGCAGCCCCCCATCACTGGTCAACTGATCATGGAGGTCTTTGGTCTTTCTCCCTCTAAGCCGGTGGGGCTTATTAAAGATGCCATCAAGGATGCTATGCTCGATGGAGAGATTCCTAATTCGTACGAGGCGGCGTATGATTTTATGATCAAAAAAGCAGCCGAACTCGGTTTACAGCCACTGCAGGGCACGAAGAGCTGAGCAGCACTTTCTCTTGATATTATTGTAGCTTTGTGCGCTATGCCGATATTAAAATTCAGGGCTTACTTCGAAGAAGACGAAACGGTCTACCGCGATGTGGCTATCCGGCCTTCCCAACAGTTTAAAGAGTTGCACGAGGCGATCCTGAAGGCGTATGAATTCGATAGCAAGCACCAGGCGACTTTTTTTCGCAGCAACGATAAGTGGCAACGCGGTCGTGAGATCAGCCTGGCGGTTTATGAAAAAGCATACCAAGCGCCTCCCTTACTGATGGACGAAACCACGATCGGCTCCGAGATAAAGGGACCCAACCAGCGGTTTATTTATGTCTACGATTTTGAAAAGAATTGGAATTTTCTGCTCGAGTTGATCCAGATCATCAAAGAAGAAGATCCTTCGCTGTCTTATCCGGTTATTACGCGTACCGAGGGATTGGCGCCAAGTCAATATGGCACCAAGGCACTGTTGGGAGAAAAATTCGCTGATATAGAAGAAAAATATGATCTCTCCGGCAGCGAGGAGGGTTTTGGCGAAAAGGATGAAGAAGGAGAAGATATCGGTTTCGACGAGGCCACCGCTGCCGAGGATGAGCCGGAGTAGAAAACCGTCACGGTAGTTACGGATCAAAACAAGCGGAGTACAACAGCCTGCGTGAATCAATCCCCTCATAGAATTATTGTCATTGCCGGTCCTACCGCCGTGGGAAAAACCAACCTGGCCATCGCCGTGGCTTCTCACTTGCAGGTTCCCATTCTCTCTTTTGACAGTCGACAATGTTACCGCGAGCTCTGCCTTGGCGTGGCCAGACCTGATCGGGAGCAGTTACAACAGGTGCCGCATTTTTTTATAGCCGACCATGCTGTAACCTCATCGGTCACTGCGGCCTACTACGAACAGTATGCGACGCAAAAGGTAGCGGAACTAACAGCCCGGCACGGACAGATAGTGATGGTGGGCGGAACAGGTCTTTACTGGAAGGCCTTCTGGGAGGGATTGGATGAGATTCCTGCCATCGATCCATCTATTCGCAGTGGCATTTTATTACAATACGAGCAAGAAGGTAAACAGTGGTTGCAGGCTGCGCTGGCCAACGAGGACCCTCTCTTTGCGGCGACAGGCGAAATGCGCAATCCCCAG
This sequence comes from Chitinophagaceae bacterium, assembly GCA_044238505.1. Lineage (GTDB taxonomy): Bacteria > Bacteroidota > Bacteroidia > Chitinophagales > Chitinophagaceae > JJ008. The sequence continues at coordinate 6,829 of JBIIDB010000054.1, forward strand.
CGAATGATGCGGGCGCTGGAGGTGGTGCGGTCCACGCAAAAGAGCATTTTGTCTTTTCAACAAGGCCAGGTCAAGCAACAACCCTACCAGGTATTGGCGATCGGACTGCAGTTACCCCGCCCCGAGCTGAACCGGCGAATTGACCAGCGGGTAGACAAGATGATGGAGGACGGATTGCTGGAAGAGGTTGAATTTCTATTGAAATATAAAGATTTAAATGCCTTGAATACAGTTGGTTATAAAGAGCTATTTCAATATTTGCAAAAGCAGCTTTCACTCCAAGAGGCTATCGCCCTTATCAAGCAAAATACCCGCCAGTACGCCAAACGACAGATGACTTGGTTTTCAAAAGATCCACTGTTCAGGTGGTTTTCACCCAGCCAGGAAAGTGAGGTCATCAGGTTGCTTTAGACAAGCAGCTGCCTCTTGTACAACTGGATGGTATTGGATAAGCCCAGGTAGAGGGCATCGCAAATAAGGGCATGGCCAATACTGACCTCTTGCAGCCAGGGGATGGCTTTACAAAAAAAGTGCAGGTTTTGCAGGTCCAGATCGTGGCCGGCATTTACGCCCAGCGAACAGTCACGGGCCATTGCTGCGGCTGCAACATAGGCCTCGATGGCTTCGGCCCCTTTCTGTAAACTATACTGTTTGGCGTAGTGTTCGGTATACAGCTCAACGCGGTCGGTACCGGTATCGGCTGCAGCCTTGATCATCTCAGGTACAGGATCTACAAAGATGCTTACTCGTATGCCTGCAGATTTGAATAGGGCGATGGTCTCTCTGAGGTAATCGCGATGTTTGAGCGTATCCCACCCATGATCGCTGGTCAGTTGTCCTGAGGCATCAGGCACCAGCGTTACTTGGTCGGGGCGGGTAGCCAGCACCAGGTCCATGAATTTTTGCTCGCGACAGTTTCCTTCTATGTTGAGTTCGGTGCTGATGATCTTTTTGATATCGGTTACGTCGTTATAGCGGATATGTCTTTCGTCGGGGCGGGGATGCACCGTAATGCCATCGGCGCCCATTTGCTGTACATCAATGGCCACCTGCAGTACATTGGGATTGTTACCGCCTCTGGCATTTCGCAGCGTAGCGAACTTGTTGATGTTTACCGAAAGCTTGGTCATAGATGCATTAGATCAACATAAGAAAAAGGATACCTGCAAAGATACGTCCCTAGCATTCTTTCCAGGTGTGATCGGCCAATAACTGCACGGCAGCTACAAAACGCTTAAAGGGTAACGAGGCACCCCATTCTCTGGGTGCGACCAGCGAGAGCAGGTGTTGACCGTCTTTTTTCTCGTAGAGGTAATAGTGTTGTCCAATGTTGGGGGTGAACGATAGCCTGGCCTCATAGATCTTCAGTGAAAGATCTTTTCGTTGCTGGATCTCCTGGGCCTGTAAGGCGAGGAGCTCTATTTGTTTTCTGATCTGGTCGAGTTGCATATTGGTCTGCTCTTCCATTGCTACTAAGGCCTTATGTTTGATGACTCCCTCTTCGGTAGGTTTGATTACAGCACCCGATACTGAAGCGGCATAGGGGAGTACACTCATTTGCTTATGATAGAACTCCACATCGCGATACTCCTTCCCGTTCTCATCGAGTCCCTCTTGGGTAATGCGTAAATAGCCGTTAGGCATGATTTCGTGGACAATGCGGTGAAGCTGCTCTGTTTTTTTGTAAAAGCATACTTCGAACGTGATCCCGTCGATAACTTCAGCCCTGGCGCCATCGGCCTCCCCCTGTTCAGTAAAGACCTGTAGTTGCCCGTCGGCCAGTAGGGTATAGCCGGCCGAGTAGGCTTGATTTTCGAGACTTACCCAATTATGAAAAATACGGAGCTCTTTTTTGTTGTCGGCAGCTTCAATACGATAAATACCGCTTTTGGGGCGTTGTCTTTTCTCGTAGGTCCCCTTTTCAGGAAACAGCTGCCATGATGCCAGAAAGTTATAGGCTTGAACCATACGTTAAACTATTACAAAAATAGCCTCGAAAAGTTGCCTCTATCTCTATCTTTAGGGTTCCGTAACCACATGAAAAAGCTATTCGGACTATCCCGCAATGTCTTGTTGGTGCTGACGTTGATCGGCGGCTTGTTGCTGGGTTATTTTTTTGTGCTTCCCTGGACGGCCGAACAAGTGGCATCGGTGATACCTCGCAGCAGCGAAAAACTATTGGGCGATGCGGTCTATGCTGCGCTGCAAGAAGAGGGCGACAGTAGTGGCAGTGCGCTGCTTACGGCCTTTTTTGATTCCTTGCACATTGCTACGCCCTATTCCATACAGATCACGCTCGTCGACGATAAAACGGTTAATGCTTTTGCGCTGCCCGGCGGGCAGATTGTCGTTTATAGCGGACTGCTTACAAAAATGAAGAGCTTTTCGGAATTGGCTGCCTTACTGAGTCATGAGTTTATTCATGTGGAAAAAAGACATGCCACTCGCTCCATTTGCCGCAGTCTTGGCTCGCAGTTTTTTGTCGGGTTGTTATTTGGTAATATGGGGTCACTGGTCTCGGTGGCGGCGGGTCATGCCAACGAGATACGCTCGCTAAGCTATTCTCGTCAGCTGGAAAAGGAGGCCGATCTAAGCGGATTGCAACTTTTGCTTGACCGGCGTATCGATGCCAAGGGGTTTGTCGATCTTTTTGCTCATCTCAAAGAGGAAGAGTCCGGATTGGTCATTCCCGAGATCATCAGTAGCCATCCGGATACTGATGTACGGGCCGCTTATATCAAAAAAGCAGCCGCCGGTCAACAACCGGTCTCTCATCCCGCGCTTCACCGTATTTTTGATCAACTAAAAAAATCGTACCCATGATCGTTACTACTACCAGTACCATCGAAGGAAGACCCGTACAGCAATACCTGGGTCTGGTCAATGCCCAATGTATTATTGGCGCCAACATGTTCAAGGATATTTTTGCCGGACTGCGCGATCTGGTCGGCGGACGCAGCAAAACATACGAAGGGGTTATTGAAGAGGCCAAGAACGATGCGCTTCGGGAGTTGCAAGACAAGGCCCGTGCGTTGGGAGCCGATGCAATTATCGGAGTTGATCTCGATTTTGAGACCGTTGGTGCCAGCGGTAGTATGCTGATGGTGATTGCGACCGGCACCGCTGTAAGACTGTAATCAGTTAGCGTTATATGCGATCTTACCTGTGTATAGTATGGGGGTTGATACAGACAGTCGGTGTGCTTTTTGCGCAAGACTGTAACCTGATCAAAGAGACCGATCCCTTTACCCGGCAAACCCGTCTGTCTACCGGTTTTATTGAATTGACCGGAGCTTCACTGGTTGCAGATGCCGATAGCAAGGAGATCGATGTGATGCTTGCGTTCAAGACCGACCGTTGCTTTGATGATGACTGCACGGCGATGGTCTATTTTGAAGGTGGTAAGCAAAAGCTTAGTCTGCGCAATGGCGGGACGATGAACTGTGAGGGGTTGTTCCATTTTATTTTTCGTAACGGGCCTACGGTCAATTACCAATTAAAGAAATTGGCAACCATGCCCATTAGTCATATGGTTTTTACGGATCGTAATGGAAAGACCATTCCGGTCACGCTCAGTGCTCAGCAGCAAGAAAAACTGCGCAATGCCCTTCGTTGCTTTACGGATGAGGCGCCTAAACTCCTGCAGCAGCAATAACTGGATAAACCCTTTTGAGTGTAAGCCGGCGGGCCAACGTCCGGGGCATGCCGGGAGCGCCGGATAAAAAAAGCCCTTCCATCAGGAAGGGCTTTGCTAATTGGTTTTGGTTGTTTATCAGTAACGGTAATGTTCGGGTTTGAAAGGACCAGATTTGCTGATACCGAGGTACTCGGATTGGGGTGCAGTCAATTCATCGAGCTCAACGCCAATCTTAGACAGGTGCAATCGGGCTACCTTCTCATCCAGATGCTTGGGTAACACATAGACCTTGTTGTCGTAATTCTTATGGTTATTCCACAGCTCGATCTGCGCCAGCGTCTGGTTGGTAAAGGAATTACTCATTACAAAAGAAGGGTGACCGGTGGCACAACCCAGATTAACCAAACGACCTTCGGCCAAGATGATGATATCTTTTCCCTCTACATTGTAGATATCCACCTGTGGTTTAATGGTGTCTTTCGTATGGCCATAGTTGGTGTTGAGCCAAGCAATATCGATCTCAATATCGAAGTGACCGATAT
>JBIIDB010000182.1:0-3048 GCA_044238505.1 Chitinophagaceae bacterium
GAATGGGTACACGCTTTGGAAAAGAAGCGATCTGTTGCAGCAGATCACCAATAGTTCTTTGAATGTATGTATTGCCGGTACGCACGGAAAGACCACGACCTCTACCTTGGTAGCCCATTTATTACGACACAGCGGTTTTGGAGGGAATGCTTTTTTAGGAGGCATCGCCGCCAATTACGGAACCAATCAGTGGAGTAGCCAGGTCAATTGTTGCGTGGTGGAAGCCGATGAGTATGACCGGAGCTTTTTAAAGTTGCGGCCTCATATCGCACTCATTAGTGCCATGGATCCCGATCACCTCGATATCTACGGCGATGTCGCTTCGATGGAGCAAGCCTTTATTGATTTTAGTGCCTTGCTATCGAAGGGAGGGTTACTGGTACATAAGTGGGGATTGAACCGGGCCGAGGATCTTAAGGGGCCGCAAAAATTAAGCTATCACGCGCGCAACGAAAGGGCCGATTGTTATGCTGTACAGCCCGTTGTGTCTGACGGCGGCTATCGCTTTGATGCGGTGGTGGATGGTGAACGGATCAGTGATCTCTTCTTGCCGATGGGAGGATGGCATAATGTCGAAAATGCGATCGGCGCCATCACAGTAGCAAGGGCACTCGGACTGCGTCCGGAGGCTATCCGCGAAGCGCTGGCTTGTTTTAAGGGCGTGCAACGTCGCTTCGAAAAGCTCATAGATACTGATCGGCTGGTATTGATCGATGACTACGCGCATCACCCCGAGGAATTGCGGGTGTTGATAGAGGGAGTTCGCTCCCTTTATCCAACGGCAACCTGTACGGTCTTATTTCAACCGCATCTGTACTCCCGCACGCGCGATCTGGCCAACGAGTTTGCGCAAGCCTTGGCCACGGCCGATCGCGTGGTGCTACTGCCGCTTTACCCGGCTCGGGAGTTACCGATAAAGGGCGTAAGCAGTGCGTTGATCGGATCGTTGCTGCATGATGTGCCACTGGTTTATCTGGCACAGGAGGATGCTGTCGATTGGATAGAACAGGAATATCACCGGCGACGATCGACCGGTCAACAGGTATTTGTCATAGCAGGCGCTGGTGATATAGACCGACTGCCCGCAGCGATTAAAACAAGAATGGAAAATATATAAATAGATAAGAAAGATTGAATCTTAAAAGAACCATACAACGTATTTTATTTGTTGCCTTCTGGATAGGAGTAGGTACCGGTATGATCATGTTACTGGCCGCCGCTATTCGGGGTCGCAACAAAGAGCAGCTGCGCGCCTATACCATCGAGATCAAGGCCGGACCCGGAGGTGCCTTTTTGAGCGAAAGCGATGTAGAGGATTTATTGCAGCGCTCCACGGCCGGCGTGCGAGGTGAGCGGCTGGCACTGTTTAATCTTCGACAGGTGGAACAAAAGATCAAAGCGCATGTCTGGGTCAGGGATGCCCAACTGTATTTTGATAACCAGGATGTGTTGCATGTACAAGTACAAGAAAAAGTTCCCCTGGCTCGATTATTTACGGTGAGCGGAGGTTCTACCTATCTGGATGAGCAAGGCAGGCTGATGCCTTTGTCGTTGATCAAGACTATTAAAGTACCTGTTTTTACCGGGCTCTCCGACTCGGTACTTTCAAGAAAGCCCGATACAGTTTTATTGCAACAGGTCTTTACCATGGCACAGCTCTTGGCACGTGATTCGTTTTGGGCTTCGCAGGTCGCACAGATCGACTATACACCTGCTCAGCAATGGGAATTAATACCGGTGGTGGGCGATCATGTGGTAAAACTGGGTAGCCTCACCGATATCGAAGCAAAATTGCGCAGGCTGATGATCTTCTACCAGCAGGTGCTGAGTAAAACAGGGCTTAGTCGCTACCGGATGATCGATGTACGCTTCTCCGGACAGGTCATTGCGGGCAGTATGAGCAGTGCACGCGTAGACTCCGTACAGCTGCGAAGAAGTGTAGAAAAATTATTGCGCGATGCCACGGCAGCCGAAAACGATACTGTCGTACGTGTTCTTCCAAAGCCCTTGCAACCGCTGTTGCCTGATGAGCCCAATCCCACGCTGCTTGAATTAAAGACAGTGTTGCCAGGCGCCACTAAAATTGATACTACTCAATCGATCATATCCACACAAAAAAAATCAAACAACAACTAAACCACTCGTCATGAACAACGAAAACCCTATCATTGTCGGTCTGGACATCGGCACCACTAAGATCGCCGTGATCGCCGGCAGAAAAAATGAGTTCGGCAAACTCGAGATCCTCGGTTTCGGAAAAGCCAACTCTAACGGTGTCAAGCACGGCCAGGTGCTTAACATCGATGAAACAATCAAGGCTATTCGCACGGCCCTTGATAATTGTTTTGCGTCGAATCCTAACCTCGACATCAATGAGGTGTATGTGGGTATCGCGGGTCACCACATTAAAAGTCTGCAAACGCGGGGCGATATGGTACGCCAGCGCACCGAGGAAGAAGTGGCCCAGCATGAGATCGATAAACTGGTCGATGATCAGCGTAAGACCTATATTCCTGCGGGGGATCAGATCATCGATGTGATTCCACAGGAATTTACTGTTGACAATATCCCTAACATCGCTAACCCCATCGGTTATGGTGGTGTTAAGATCGGCGCCAATTTTCATATTATAACCGGAGACAAGAACGCCATTCGTAATATCAATAGAAGCGTAGAAAAAGCCGGACTGATCACCAAAGATCTGGTGTTGCAACCGCTGGCTTCCTCTGCGGCCGTTATGGGACAAGAAGATCTTGAGGCGGGTGTGGCTATTGTGGATATCGGCGGCGGTACCACCGACCTGGCTGTATTTAATGAGGGTATTTTAAAGCATACGGCCGTGATTCCGTTTGCCGGAGAGAATATCACCAATGACATCAAATCGGGACTGGGCGTTTTAAAGACACAGGCCGAGCAGATGAAGGTGCAATTCGGAAGCGCCCTTGCCAACGAGGCCAAAGCCAATGCCTACATCACCATTCCCGGCTTGCGGGGCATGCCTGCCAAAGAGATCAGTGTAAAGAATCTGGCTAATATTATTCAGGCCCG
>JBIIDB010000183.1:0-3037 GCA_044238505.1 Chitinophagaceae bacterium
CTTATCTGTCGTACAGCAAAGGGAGCAAAGAACCCAATCGCGATGATTTCGAAGCCGGTGCGTCACAGCGTCCGACACCAGAACAGCTGCATGATGTAGAAATCGGTCTTGAGCGGCAGCATACCCGTTACCAGTGGAGTGTCACCGGCTATTACATGTACTATAAAAATCAATTGGTGCTGACCGGAAAAATAAATGATGTAGGCGCTTACACGCGATCGAACGTGCCTCGAAGTTTCAGAACCGGTGTGGAGCTCCAAGGGCAAATACGACTACTCGCCTGGCTCCAGGCCAGTGCTAATCTGACACTCAGCAGCAACCAGGTAAGGGATCTCGAAGAATTCATTGACGATTACGACCAGGGCATCCAAGTGCGTACCGTATACGCACGCTCAACACTCGCCTTCTCTCCCGCTTGCACCGGCAACGGAACGCTCACCATCACTCCGTTAAAAAATACCACCGTCTCTCTCTACAGCCGCTATGTGAGCCGACAGTACCTGGATAACACCCAACAAGTCGCCCGAAGCCTGGATCCCTTCTTTGTACAAGATGCCCGTATCGTCTATACCAGAAAAGGAAAAAAAATCAAGGAGTGGAGTATCAATGGATCTGTCAACAACGTATTCAATACAGCCTATGAGCCGAATGGGTACACCTTTAGTTATATAACGGGAGGACAATTAACGACCGAGAACTATTATTTTCCGATGGCAGGCATTAACTACATGCTGGGGCTACATATCCGACTCTAGCGAAAAGAATAGTTTCAGGAAAAGCGCAGCTCACTTACCGAACTGCTGCTGCCAAGCCAAGATTCCACCGACCAGATTGCGGGTATGCTTGTACCCCAGCGCATCCAAAAACATACAAGCCATCATGCTGCGCTGACCGCTGCGACAGTGGATGATGATCTCATCCTCTTTATGATCCTCGAGCTCGTCGAGTTGCATAGACTGGATCTTTCCCAGCGGAATAAGAGTGGCCCCGATATTGAACTCCGCGTATTCGTGTGGCTCGCGACAATCGATGAGCGTCAGTTTTTCTCCGCTATCCAGTCGGGCCTTCAATTCTTCTACGGTGATAGTATCCATATGATTTAATTATTCAGTGTGTCGATGGCCGGGCGATCTATGCCTATCCAGATATCGATCAATTGGCCCGGACGGATCTTTACCGGAAGCCCATCCTCATCGAGACGGGCAGGACTTTGTCGATAAATAAAACCCGATAAGGTATCCCGCAATCCGGCGTCCAGCACTATGGCCCCAAAACCCAGTCGACTGCTGTCTATGATAGCTTTGGCCTCACTATAGCTTAACCCGATCAGACCGGGCACGGCGATGGGCTGGTCTCCGATCCCGTCACCCAGCACCAGCGTAATGAGACTGCCTTTTCGAAGACGGGTTCCGGCAGCGATCGGAGATCCGTTGTACCGCTGCTCCAACACAGCATTGCGGGCAAAATCGGGGCGAAAAAGTGTATCGCCGACCTTCAGGTCCATCGTACCTAATACCACTTCGGCATTGCGAAAACTATAACCGATAAGGTTGGGCATCTCTACCAACGGCGGATCGACACTGCGCACGATCAGCAAAATAGTTCGGTTCGATTTGACGACTTCGTCCCCATCCGGAATTTGCTTGATGATCTGCAGCGGTGGTACGGTATCCACATAAATCGAATCTTGTATCTCGTACTCGAAACCTGCTTTTTCCAATAAAAGCTTAGCCTCTTCGAAACTCTTACCGGTAAGATTGGGTACCGTAGCTGAACGGCCATGACCCGTAACCCACCCCAATGATAATAAGAACAAGCCAAACAGTAGTAAGGCCAGCAATAATCCGACCACCACATTAAACCACAGTGACCTCTTGGTGATAAAATCGAACATGCCAGTTATTGTTTAGCGGTATACGTTAGACAATCCAGCAGTAACATCTTATAAAATTCACTGAGGGTAGCTCCCATGCTTTGCACCTGCTGTGGAATAATACTGGCCTCGCTTTGCCCGGGAATGGAGTTGAGTTCGAGCATATAAGGCTGCTGCTCGGTTTCGTTGTAGATAAAATCGATCCGCACCACTCCGCGGCAATTGAAGGCCTGATAGACTTTTCGGGCGGCCGCTCTGATCTTATCGGCCATCTGCTCGTCTAGGGCAGCAGGGGTGGTTTCTGTAGACTTCCCCTGGTATTTGGCCTCGAAATCAAAAAAGGGCATATCTGTATCGGCCTTGACCTCGGTAATGGGCAAGACGGTGATGGCACCGGAGACACTATAGACACCCACGGTAAATTCTCTACCCTGCACCATCTCTTCGATAAGTACCTGGTCATCTTCTGCGAAAGCCTTGTCGAGGGCCTGTTGTAAAGCAGCACCAGGTTGCTCCACCTTAGACATTCCGATACTGGACCCTCCATTGTTGGGCTTTACGAACAAAGGGAAGTGCAGCGAAGCAACAAGTTGCGCCACATTGTATGGTTGACCTTTGATGAGTAGTACAGACTTGGCAACCGCTATACCTGCTGCTCCAGCCACCGCAGTAGCATACCGTTTGTTAAAGGTAAGAGCCGATGTAGTGGCATCACAACCCGTAAAAGGGATACCCAGCATGTCGAAATACCCTTGCAGCTTTCCATCTTCGCCGGGCGTACCATGCATCGCGATGAAGACGGCATCAAATTGCAGATGCCGACCTTGGAGCGTTACCGAAAAATCATCTTTGCAAACGGCCGTGCGCAACTCCCCTTCTCCTACATGAAACCAACCCGCGCGAGTAATATCAATCCAGTGAACCTCGAACAAAGTCGGATCCAGCTGTTGGCGAATGGTGTTGGCCGTACGATAAGAAATAACCGATTCTCCGGAGTAACCGCCGGTAACCAGTGCTATTTTTTTAGGGCTCATGGGTGAGGTAGGAAAACTAAATGTGGAGCTTTTCTTTTTTCTCCATCAGCTGCTCTACGGTCTCTTTGTATAGCTCATCGGGCACACAGCAATCTACAGGACAAACGGCCGCGCACTGGGGCTCCTCGTG
>JBIIDB010000184.1:0-3033 GCA_044238505.1 Chitinophagaceae bacterium
TTAGCACAAGATGACCTGCAGCAACGCTGGTGGAATTTGGAGGCCAAGCTAGTGGAGCGCTTTGGTAAGAAACCCGACCTGGAGACCGTTTTGTTCCTGATCGGGGTGCAGGAATTCGGGGATATCAAAGAAAAATTTACCAAAGAACAAAAACAAGATCTGATGCACGTGGCCGTATGCAGCTTGCTGGCCAAGAGCGGTTACTACGAATTAGAACGAGTTGATGAAGACGGCTGGCCTCATTTTCGCCAGCTCATTGCCTTACCCACATTGAACATGATCGAGCAAGAAAATTTTATAAAAGACCACGTGCTGTTATATTTCGAAGAATCGTCCTTTTAATTCAATACTCCTTTTCTTGAACCCCCGTTTTACGCCTATGAAAAATTTATGCTCTGCGTTTTTGATACTGCTACTTGTCGGGCAGGCGGTAGCCCAACCTGCATCAAAAGACTCGGTCGTTACCCGCAAAGACCGTAAACGTGATGTGCTGTTCGAAACCTCCATGGGTCGTATTCAGGTGCGGCTTTCGGATTCTACCCCCCTGCATCGTGACAACTTTTTAAAGCTGGTCAAGATGGGTTACTATAAAGACATCCTTTTTCACCGGGTTATCAAGAATTTTATGATACAGGCGGGTGACCCCGACAGTCGTAATGCCCCGGCCGGAAAGCCACTGGGCAACGGCGGACCGGGCTATACCGTACCGGCCGAATTCAGACCCTCGCTCTTTCACAAAAAAGGAGTCATTGCCGCTGCGCGCGATAACAACCCCGAAAAGTCGAGCAGCGCCAGTCAGTTCTACCTGACCCAGGGTAAGGTGTTTACCGAAGCGGGGCTAGACTCGGTAGAAACCTACCGACTTAAACGAAAAATTCCGGCTAACCAGCGGCAGGTCTACACCACACTGGGGGGTGTCCCTCACTTAGACCAGAACTATACGGTCTTTGGAGAGGTCATCAGCGGAATGGAGGTTATAGAGGCCATTGCAGAGGTACCCACCAGCAAGGGGGCCGACCGGGACCGCCCCTTGAAAGATGTAGTGATCTTGCAGGCCAAGCTGATCAAACGCAAACGCTCCTGAAGTAATTTGCCTCATTATTAGTAGGTTTGTGCTCCTAAAATTTGACGTATGAATATCCCCGCTCAACTCCGCTACACCAAAGACCACGAATGGATCAGCCTGGAAGGCAATGTGGCCACCATCGGCATTACCGACTATGCACAGCGCGAGCTGGGAGATATTGTTTTTGTAGAGGTTGATACTATTGGCAGTGCCCTCGAATCTGGAGCGGTATTCGGAACTGTAGAAGCTGTCAAAACAGTCTCGGACCTTTTTTTACCCGTTAGCGGAACCATTACCGAATTAAATCCCGCACTCAGCAGCGCCCCCGAACTGGTCAACAGCGATCCGTATGGAGAAGGCTGGATGATCAAGATGACCGTAAACGATCCGGCGCAGGTTGAGGCACTGCTTGACGCCGCCGGATACGAAGCTTTAGTTGCTTAATCCCTCTTTTTGAATACCATTTTGTTTCGATCGGCTGCGGCAACGGGCTGGTTATGCCTGTCGGGGTATTTATTGTTGGCACCCGTCTCCTCTTTTTCAAAAAATGGAATGTTTGGATGGCTGCTCACTGTATTGGGAATAGCCGATTGGGAACAACAGCTTCCGATCGACAAATTGATACATGTGACTATTTTTTGGGGACTGGTTTTTCTATGGCAACGGGTGCTGGTGGCACTGCCCCTTAGCAAAAAAAAACAACCACGATGGTTCTTTCTTAACGTCCTGCTATGGTTTAGTATGGGGATTGCAATCGAGTTCTTACAAGAGGCAATGCAATCAGGACGTCAGTTTGATAATGCCGATATACTGGCCAATGCTCTTGGTTGTACACTAGGATGGTGGATGGGAAAAAAATTGACCCCTGTAGAAACAGGGGTCGCAACCAAAACTAACTGCTTATGAGAAAAATGTTTATTGTCTAATTGATCAACAGTATTACAACGTAAAGTTAGTTTCAAAGTTGGGCGACCCCTTGTTAAAATATTCAAAACTTCTTTAACAGAATTAGGAGCGGGTAAGCTTCTCCGCATTTTCGGCAAACTGAAGGGCATCGATAAGCTCTTGCACCTCCCCATTCAATACAGCATCCAGGTTATAAAGGGTAAAGCCGATCCGATGATCGGTAACCCGGCCTTGCGGGAAATTATAGGTTCTGATCTTGGCGCTTCGATCGCCCGTGCTAACCAGGCTCTTGCGATGGCGCGCAATTTCATCTTCTTGTTTTCTTACTTGCTCTTCGTACAAACGGGTACGCAGCATTTGCATGGCCTTCTCGCGGTTAGCCAGCTGGGAACGCTCGGTCTGACATACCACAACGGTACCCGTAGGGATATGGGTCAGCATCACCTTGGTCTCTACCTTGTTCACGTTCTGTCCGCCAGCCCCCCCGCTTCGGGCGGTTTCCATTTTAACATCGGCCGGATTAAGTTCAAAATCTAATTCTTCGGCCTCGGGCATCACGGCCACGGTAGCAGCAGACGTGTGCACCCGACCGCTGGCTTCCGTATCGGGCACCCGTTGCACCCGGTGTACGCCGCTTTCGAACTTGAGGGTACCGTATACGTCATCTCCCACCACCTCTAGCTGAACCTCTTTATACCCTCCTACCGTGCCCTCATTTTCGCTGAGTAATGCCGTCTTCCATCCCTTGCGGTCACAGTAACGCATATACATCCTCAGCAGGTCGCCGGCAAACAAACTGGCTTCATCACCCCCGGTACCGGCCCTGATCTCTAAAATGGCATTCTTTTCGTCTTGCGGATCCTTGGGTATCAATAATTGGCGAATGGCCGACTCGGCCTGCTCTTGCTGTTGTTCCAAGGCAGGCAGCTCTTGTTTAGCCAGTTCTCTTAACTCTTCGTCGGAGCCGGCCATTGCTTCTTTATAGAAGTCTATATCCTCCAACAATTTCTTATAGTTCAGATAAGCCGTCACGATCCGCTCGAGACTTCTGTACTCTTTAC
>JBIIDB010000055.1:0-10752 GCA_044238505.1 Chitinophagaceae bacterium
CCCCCAACGCCTATTGGGTGCAGCACCAGCGTGCTAATTGTTTGGCCAAATTAGGCAAGACTGCCGAAGCCAGAGCGGCTGCCGAAAAATCAAGAGAACTGGCCCTGGCTGCCAAGAACATGGACTACGTAAAGCTCAACGATAAATTGCTGGCTGATCTAAAATAAGTAGCTGTTTAGCTCGAAAAAATCGCTTCCTTACCGGAGCGATTTTTTTTTGTCGTCCACTGGAATAAAAGGCAAAACAGTACCACCAGCCCTGCTCCCAGTGGGTTGAGCCAGAGAAAAGCCAGCTTAAAAACACCGGTTCGGGAAAGCAAAAACACAACAATCACCACTACCTCTGCCACAAGCGCCGCCCAAAAAACAAGTGAACCACTAGTGACACGTGGCATGAAAAATGCAACCAAGAAAATACCGAGTACTACCCCATAGAATAATGACCCCAGCACATTGACCGCCTCAATGAGGCTGTTGCCGATATTGTAGGTGAACATCGCTACGGCAATACAAAAAACACCCCACCCCAGCGTGTACCACTTCGAAAGACGGTACTCCGCTTCGCTACTGTTTTGCGAAGCCGAAAAGCGTTTATGAAAATCGATCATCGTAGAAGACGCCAAGGAGTTGATGGCAGCGGCAATACTTCCCCAAGAGGCTAAAAATATAATAGCGATCAAGAGACCTACCAGTCCTGCAGGGAGATGATCGACTACAAACCGTAAAAAAATATAATTAGTATCGTTACTGTCTCCCCCCGAAACCTGCGTGGCGATCCAGCCCTTTACCCGGTTCCGCACACTGTCGGAGCGATGTTGTAGCACTTGCAATGCATCTATTACCCGGTCTTTTTGTTGCAGATTACGCTGCTGATCTGCCGAAGTACCAGACACGGTTTTGCGGGCTCTCAGCGCAGCATACTCCTGAACGAGGGCTTTTTTTTGAAGTCCCAGCGCTTCATACGAAGCTTCTGCCAGCCGTAGCGAGTCACCATAAACTGGAGTCACCCGCAGCTTGTCGAGCTGGACCTGGTTAAAAAAGACAGGTGCCTGTTGAAATTGATAAAATGAAAATACCAGCACCCCGATCAGCAAGATCAAAAATTGCATGGGCACTTTTACAAAACCATTCATGAGCAGACCCATGCGGCTCTCGCGCAACGATTGAGCAGTCAGATAGCGACCTACCTGGCTTTGATCAGTACCGAAATAAGACAGTGCCAAAAAGAAGCCGCCGATCAGTCCGCTCCAGATATTGTATTGATCGTTCCAGTTGAATGTTCCATTGACTACACCTGTAGAGATCACATTGAACTTGCCCAACTGACCTCCAATGGCCAGGGCATCCGTAAAGCCTACCTCGGCGGGCAAGAGACGCACCACCATCCATCCCGCTAAAAACATACCGGCAAATACGATGATCAGCTGCAACTGCTGCGTATAGGCCACCGCTTTGGCTCCGCCTGAGATCGTGTAGATGATGAGCAATCCACCCAGAAAAATATTAGTCCAGATAATATCCCATCCCATTAGTGAAGAAAGGATCAAGGAGGGAGCAAAAACACTTATACCTGTAGAAAGTCCCCGTTGCAGCAAGAACAGAAAAGCGGTGAGGGTGCGCGTCTGTCCACTGAAACGATGCTCGAGATATTCATAGGCCGTATAAAAATTCCCCCTTCGAAAAATGGGAACAAAAAATATACAGATGACCACCATGGCCAACGGAATACCAAAATAATATTGCACAAAGCGCATTCCATCGGTATAGGCCTGTCCGGGTGCCGATAAAAAAGTGATGGCACTGGCTTGCGTACCCATGATGCTGAGCAATACTAATCCCCATGGCAAATTACGGTTCGATCGAAAATACCCGTCAAGATTATGGCTGGTACGGCTCTTGAGCAGTCCGTATGTGATGATGGCTGCCAGTGTCAGTATCAGTACTATCCAATCGAGTGTACTCATGAGAAATAATCAGTAAGCCATTTAAAAATGCCGATTAACAGTACTAAGAAAAAGAGCAGTGACAGATACCATCCGCTCCATCGCGTAAAAAAAGGGGGTTTTTCGTTGGAGTCCATTTGCTAACGACTTCGTTTGGTTTTAACCCAACCGGTAAACACGATCAGCGCAGCCAGTACCAACCCAAGGAGCAGCCCCACTCTCACCTTTTTAATAAGGATCCCCAGTAATAAGCCGCCCACGATAGCCACATAAAACGCCATATCGGAGCGAGTCCGTTGCTGACGGGTTTTATTATTGTCCATTTTTTTCCTGTTGATTAAGGGCGATCAAATTGGCCAGTAACCGGTAGGCCCCCACCACGCCGGCCGGAAGCTGCCGGAACAAAGCCAGCCCCGTGTAGGTGAACCAACCCTTTCCGTAACGACCCACCAGCAGACTTCCTTCATCGGGCTTTTCGCCGGGATCTTGCATGCGGATCAGATACTGGTAACCCGCTGCGGCCGGGGCCGCATGATAAATACTTCGCTCCTGCACCCAATCTTTAAAATCAGCGGCGACCAACCGGTTGGGATAATTGAATACCCCGTGTGAGGAATCTGTGAAGACGACCGTGGCTTTTTCGTCCGTGATTCGGTTGCGAGAAATAGTGAAAGGATAAGGACCGATCTGAGCCTTGACCGGGCCAATCTGGGTGCTGGTGTTATACTGCACAATCAGATTACCGCCTTGTTCTACGTAATACATCAAGGTACTGTGTACCCGGTTGAGCCACTCGTGGGTGTTATACGCTCTT
The DNA here is from genome assembly GCA_044238505.1 of Chitinophagaceae bacterium. Taxonomy (GTDB): domain Bacteria; phylum Bacteroidota; class Bacteroidia; order Chitinophagales; family Chitinophagaceae; genus JJ008. Next base: position 2,757 of record JBIIDB010000055.1, read on the forward strand.
ACACCGGTAATGATCGCATCGCATTGTTGCAGTGTAGGGAAATTGATATCTTTTTCACTCAGCAGGATCACCTCATATCCCATTCGCTGGAGAGCTTCGACAGTCTTGTCGCCTGCCCCCTCAATAAATCCGATCTTTTGCCCGCGTCGTTTCAGATCGATCGGTTGCACTAAAAACGAGGCCGGCATAAAATAACTTAACGCAGGAATATGATCGTAGCGAATATCAACGCGATATTGAGAGTAGGTGGTCGCAGTCTGGTCGGTGACTCTTACATTCATTTTACCCCCTTCGGTGTGGGAGGGAACCAGGTAGTACGAATTCGTTGGCCGATCTTTCTTATCGAGTACGATCGAATCGTAACGGGTGTTTACTTCTTTTTCATAGAGCGACTTGCCAGTTTTGTCGTATTCAAATTTGGGGCTCACTTTTTTTCCCGGAACTAACGTACTCAACTTGACAGCCCCTTCCATACTACGCTCTGCGCCGGAAACAGGGGGAAGGACCAGCTGTATCGGATCGGCGGGTTGCACCATCACAGCAGGAGAAATAACCAGCGGCCAATACAGCTCTCCTTTTACAGGGTCGGTAAACTTATAGCGAACCGGTAATTCTAGTTGAAATGGCTGGCCCTGCAGCTCCATAGTCAGGTTACAAACTATGGCCGCTTTGTCTTCGGGCACTCCGATCTGCTCAGGGTTGCTTACCACAAAATAGCCTTCTTGCATGGGGGCCTGTAACCAATACGGCTGGGTGATCGGTTTGTCTTTCGAAACCGGCAGCGTATAGGTCATAGTCCAGGGGCGGTTGGCCAGCAGGGCCGTATCGAAAGACATTTCTTTTTGCTCTATGCGAATACCTTTTAAGCGACCGACCACTCCCATTCGGTTTACGACAGACACCGTTAGCTTAACGGAGTCACCCTGCACAGCAACGGGCTGCACCGAAAAAGCCTCGGCATAGATGCCCGAAAGGGGCAGCAAAAGCAACTGCAGCTCTTTTAGCTTCTGTGATTTCCAGTATCCCTGCGGCAGCAACAGATTCATTTGGTCGCGCAGATAGAGTAATCCACCCAGGGAGTAATGTGGATTTTTAAAATCGAAAGTTTGTATAAGGCTGTCGATGATTTGCCGGATGCGCATTCCGCCGCTTACCCGCTCCCAACCGGTGATCACATCATCCATAAGTTCCTTTTGCGGGGCTTTTCCGGCAATGGTCTTAAAGTATTCAAAAGCCTCGCCGCGAGAAGCGGGCACCCCGAATCCCTGGCTCTTATGTTGACTTCTGCTTTCTGCAGCCAGTTCTCCATAACTCTTTCCTAACAAGGGATTATACCCACCCACATCAACTCTAAACTGGTCTTCGCGGGTTGTATTGGTGGTGCCGAAATTAAACGTGTTCCAAAGCAACCGGGTAGCTTGCCAAGGAGTAGTATAGCGCAACTGGTCTTTAAACCGTCCGGGATCAGCAGCAGCCTCAAAGGCCTCTTGTGTTAAAATAGCAGAGGCCGTATGATGCCCGTGTCCACCCTCTCCTGTTGTAGGAAAGCGAGCAATAATTACATCGGGGCGAAAAACACGAATAACGCGTACCACATCGGATAAGATGATCTCACGATCCCATTTTTCAAAAGTTTCCGTGGGTGTCTTTGAATAGCCAAAGTCGTATGCACGGGTAAAGAATTGCTCGCCTCCGTCTATTCGCCGGGCCGCTAACAGCTCTTGTGTTCTGATCAATCCCAATGCTATCCCTTGCTCTTCTCCGATCAGATTTTGCCCGCCGTCGCCGCGTGTCAAGGAAAGATAACCGGTTCTGTACTGCCGATCGTTGGCCAGGTAGGCAATCAGTCTTGTATTCTCATCGTCGGGATGTGCCGCAATGTAGAGTACAGACCCCAACACCTTTAATTTCTGCAAGGCTTGGTACAGCTGCACCGCACTAGCCGATTGTGCCATTACCGAAACAGGAGAAAAAAGTAAAAAAAGATAAAGAAATCGTTTCATGCAGTTATCACTTTAATCGGCAGAAAAGAAAACAGCGTTGCAAAGCATCAGCTTACCGGATTCCCAAAAACTTCTGAACAGAATATCATCGGTAAAAACAGTAACGCTTCCCCGTCCTACCGGAAGCTGACCGATAGAGAGCGCATCTTTTATCTGGGGTCTCAGTTTGCTTCCTACAAAACCGGCCAGGGGGGGATCTTGTTTGATGACTCCTACATTCCAGCCCTCTTCGCTGATAAATTCATAGACATTGTCATCCATCTTAAGCGTATAAAAAGTTGGACCGAACCCAAAGGCCAGGGGATGCGTAGTATCGAGTGCCACTTTCCAAACAGCGCCGGGGGTAAAAGAAGAAAGATAATCCCGCTCTCTGTCGGCAAAAACAGAAAGTGAGGCATAAGGGTCGTTTTCTTTTTTATCGGCCGATTCACTTTTCTTTTTGGGTTTGATCCCGAAGTCTCCTTTGGCCAGTTGGGCTACCGCTCCTTCAAAAGCTACCAGTTTTCCTCCCTGGCTTATCCAGCTTTTTAATGTCTCTTGGGCGTCTTTGCTATCTAAGGAACGGTATCGTCCATCCGCTAAGATCAAGACATCAAATTCTTTTAAGTCGGAGGCAGAAAAAGAGGAAGTGTTCAACAAGGTGAGCGGGTAGCCTAACTGCTGATCGAAGAAATGCCAGATTTCCCCAACGGCCGTGCTGCTCGCCCCTTCTCCGGTTAAGAGGGCCACACGGGGAGCTGAAAGGGGCCGCACCCGATCACTTCCAAAGTCGAATCCCTTTTCGACCAGACCGGTCGATAGGCTATGCATCAACACCCTGTATTGATCGGCCAAGCGCTGGGCGTTGGTAAAAAGCGCACTACCCCATCTTTCGTTGGCTGTCTTCAGCAACAACACGGTACCGGCTCTAAACGACTTGCCTTCGACCGTAAAGGGAGTCTCTGCGTAGCGGAGTTTGTATCCCTGCTGCAAAAGTTTTCCGACCAATGAAGCCGAGGCCACTCCCTGCCAGGGAATAGCATAACCATACAGGGTAGATTGATTTTTTATGGCCTCCTCCACGGGAGCTGACCCGGCAGCAATTTTTTCTTTACTGGCAAAAGCGGTCAGTCCATAGGCATAGGGAGCGGCCCAGGAGGTGATGTCGTAAGTAGCCGAGTCGGCCAATTTGGTGACAGGCTCCATCATTACTTGCAACAAAGCTGATCGCGGTTGAGAGGTCGAGATCACGATATCGCCGGCCTGCGCAGTAAAACTTTCTTCTTTCATGCTGGCATAGCTCAATCCCTTTGCCGATGAGCCGGTGCCATATCCATACTGAATGCCGTTTTTGTCCAACAACGATAAGAGTGCATTCGCGCGTTCTTTTTCGTGTGGTGATACTTTGATCACATAGGACTTGTAGGGCGATAGTTGACCAGTTACGGATTGCTGATAGAACTTTCTGAATTCGCTGACTAATCGCTGGCGAAACCGGTAGGACACTTCGAGCGTACTGAGCGAAGTAGTAGCATGGTGAGCTACCCGGTCAACAAGAGTAAGCGTATCTCCATCCTCATTGATGATGCCCAGCCCGGCCCTGATGCCGCCCTGCTCGTAGGTCATTCCGATAGCGCCGCTATACATGGGGTACGTATCTCCATACGAAGGATACAACAGATCGAATCGCTCGCGGGTAAAATACAACCACCCGTTCTTGTCAAAATACCCGGCGTGATTCTTTCCGATGGCTTCCTGAAACTCGCGCTGCCAGGGGGTGATGATCTCGTGATAAGGTTCGGCAGCCGGCGCAAAATAATAAGGCTCATTATATCCTTGCTCATGAAAATCAACATGCACCTGCGGCATCCACTGCTGATATAAGCGCAGACGCTGTTGGGATTCGACTTGTGATTGCCAAGCCCAATCTCTGTTCAAATCAAAATAGTAATGATTGGAGCGCCCCCCGGGCCAGGGCTCCTGGTGTTCCCTTGAAAGCGGAAGTGGATTGAATGTTTGTCCAACCACACTATTGTACCAGTTTACGTAGCGATCTCTGCCGTCCGGGTTGATACAGGGATCGATCACCACGACCAGCTGCTCCAGCCACGCTGCCGTTGCCGCATTTTCTTTAATCAATTCATACAACGTAACCATCGATGCCTCGGTGGAGGAAGCCTCATTACCATGCACATTATAACTGAGCCAAACAATGGCCGGATGGTTTTCCTCTATGGGGGCCATCTTATCGAGGGTAAGACCCGCCAGTCGCAAATTGTTCATTCGTACGGACTCCAGCGAGGCGATATTTTTAGGCGAGCTGATATAGGCCACCACGAGCGGTCTACCTTCGTTGGTTACACCGTATTGATATAGCTTCACGCGATCAGCAACCGCCGTTGCCACATGCCTGAAATAATTTTGTACCTGGTAATGGGGCGTATGGCGGGTACCCACCTCGTAGCCCAAAAAAGCGGCAGGAGAAAGCAGTTGTGCGTTTACCGATACTGCACAAAAAAAGAGAAGACCCGTCAACCATCCTTTTCGTCTAGACATAGTATGATCTTTATCGTGGCAAGTTAAGGTTTGTTTTCGTTTCCGTAGCTTAGCGATCCAGAAGAATTGTCTATGAAACATCCTGCTTTCCTATCGCTGCCTGTTGCGCTACTGCTGTTCTTATTCACGGGCCCCATTACCGTGGCGCAACAGCAAAGCCCTTATCAGTACAAGATCGAAAAAACGCTGATCGCCACGCGCGGTGCTGTTGTATCGGCCCATCCCCTGGCCAGTCAGGCCGGACTTGCCGTCTTACAACAGGGAGGCAACGCCATAGATGCCGCTATTGCCACGCAATTGGCATTGGCCGTGGTCTATCCCAATGCGGGTAATCTTGGAGGCGGAGGATTTATGGTGGCTCAACTGAAAAACGGCAAGCAATTGGCGCTCGATTACCGCGAAAAAGCGCCTGCCAAGGCTCACCGCGACATGTATCTCGAAGCCGACGGAAGGGCCAATACCGACAAGAGTCAGGCCGGACATCTCTCGAGCGGTGTACCCGGAACCATTGCGGGACTATTTGCGGCACACCGCCACGCAAAACTGCCTTTTGCCACACTGATTGCCCCGGCCATAGAACTGGCCGAAAAAGGATTTGTGATCACGGCCGGAGAAGCGCGCGGGCTGAACAACCTTCAAGGTGATCTGAAAAAATACAATACGCAAACGCCGGTCTTTGTAAAAGACAGCGAATGGAAAGCGGGAGATACCCTGATACAAACTGACCTGGCCAACACATTGAAAAGAATTCGCGATTATGGACAAGCCGGTTTTTACGAAGGCAAAACGGCAGACCTGATTGTGGCTGAAATGCAACGGGGCGGCGGACTCATTACGAAAGAGGACCTTAAGGCCTACACGGCCAAGTATCGCGACCCTCATGTTTTCCAGTATAAGGAATACACCGTAGTAGGGATGCCGATGCCCAGCAGCGGAGGGGTCTTACTCCATCAAATGCTAAAGATGATCGAGGACCGTCCTATAGCTGCTATGGGGTTTCAGTCGCCCGGATCGGTACAACTGATGTCCGAGGTTATGCGAAGAGCTTACGCCGACAGAGCGGCTCATATGGGTGATGCCGATTTTTACAAGGTGCCCGTACAGCAAATCACGAGTGCTGCTTATTTACAGGAGCGAATGAAAAGCTATACCAATGACCGACCGACCCCCAGCAACGAATTACAACCGGGAACCGCCATGGGAACGGAGAGCGAAGAGACTACACACCTCTCGGTTATCGATCAAGAAGGAAATGCGGTGGCCGTTACCACTACACTCAATAACTCATATGGCAGCAGAACGGTAGTGGGCGGAGCCGGATTTTTACTCAATGACGAAATGGACGACTTTAGCATCAAGCCCGGAGTACCCAATATGTTTGGTGCCGTGGGCGGAGAAGCCAACTCCATTCAACCCGGTAAACGCATGCTAAGTTCCATGGCCCCCACCCTGGTGCTAAAGAATGGAAAGCCGTACATTGTGGTGGGCACCCCCGGTGGTACTACTATTCCAACACAGATATTTCAAACGCTGGTCAATATTTTAGAGTTTGGCATGAGTGCACAAGATGCCGTTTATAAATCCAAGTTTCATCACCAATGGCTGCCCGACGAGCTGGTGACGGAAAAAGGATTTTCGGAGACTACCAAAGCTGCGTTACAAAAAATGGGCTATGTATTCGGCAAAGAGCGGGGCGGAATTGGGCGCACCGAACTGATCATGGTACGTTCGGATGGGACATTCGAGGCTGTGGCCGACAGAAGAGGCGACGACGCAGCGGCCGGGTATTGAAAAAAGTTTTATGCTTACTCAATGATGCCCGGAGAGAAACTCAGCTGTGCTTTATTTTAAAGTAAAGCCTTCCAGGAATTTTGTATTAAAATCACCGCTCCGGAAGCGTTCATCTTGCATCAGTTGCAGATGGAAAGGAATAGTGGTCTTTACACCCTCAATCACGTATTCACTCAGCGCGCGATACATAGTCTGAATAGCTTCCTGACGCGTTTGCGCCACAGTGATCAGCTTTCCGATCATAGAATCATAATACGGAGGAATCACATAGCCGGCATATACATGGCTGTCTACCCGCACCCCATGACCACCGGGCTGGTGTACCACCGTGATCTTACCGGGTGAAGGACGAAAGTCGTTATAGGGATCTTCGGCATTGATGCGACATTCAATAGAGTGCATCTGCGGATAATAATCTTTTCCTGAAATACGATGGCCGGCCGCAATGAGTATTTGCTCTTTGATCAGATCGTAATTGATGACTTCTTCGGTAACGCAGTGCTCTACCTGAATCCGGGTATTCATCTCCATAAAGTAGAAGTTCCGGTGTTTATCGACCAGAAACTCAATAGTACCCACGCTTTCGTAATTGATGGCTGCCGCCGCTTTTTTGGCGGCCTCACCCATCTTGAAGCGAAGTTCCTCAGTCATAAAGGGAGAGGGAGACTCTTCTACTAATTTTTGATGACGACGCTGTATGGAACAATCCCGCTCGCTTAAATGGCATACATTACCGAACTGATCGCCCGCTACCTGTATCTCAATGTGGCGAGGTTCCTCTACGAATTTCTCCATGTAGATACCATCGTTCTTGAAAGAGGCCAATGCCTCTGCTTTGGCAGTGTCGTATGCCTTCTCTAATTCGGCCTCTTCCCACACAATACGCATTCCCTTTCCACCCCCGCCGGCAGTTGCCTTTAAAATGACCGGATAGCCCATGTCGCGGGCAAGCCCTTTGGCCTCCTCCACACTTTGCAATAACCCTTGCCCGCCAGGCACCACCGGTACACCGGCCTTGATCATGGTTTCTTTCGCCGTTATCTTATCGCCCATCGAGTTGATCATCTCGGGTGTGGGACCAATGAACTTAACGCCGTGCTCGTTGCAAATACGGGCAAACTTGGCATTCTCGGCCAAAAATCCATAGCCGGGATGGATGGCATCGGCATTTGTGATCTCAGCCGCCGCCATGATATTGGGAATATTCAGATAAGATTCACTGCTTTGGGGACGCCCGATACAAACGGCTTCATCGGCAAATCGCACATGCAAACTGTCGCGATCGGCCGTAGAATAAACAGCAACGGTTTTGATACCCATTTCGCGGGCGGTGCGGATAACACGAAGCGCGATCTCGCCGCGGTTGGCGATCAGAATTTTTTTGAACATGGCAGAAAAATTTTGCCTTAGGCAGGTTCTACTAAAAACAAGGGCTGGTCGTATTCAACGGGGGAGGCATCATCAACTAAAACTTTAACAATGCGACCTTTCACCTCGCTTTCGATCTCATTAAAAAGTTTCATGGCCTCTATGATACAGAGTACCGAACCGGGAGCAATATCACTACCCACCTCTACCAGGTTGGGCTTATCGGGTGAAGATTTGCGGTAGAACGTTCCGATCATCGGACTTTTAATGGTGATCAGGTTATCGGAGGCAGCAGGAGC
>JBIIDB010000056.1:0-10522 GCA_044238505.1 Chitinophagaceae bacterium
ACTTGAACAATTTTCGATACTGCCATCCCCCTTGCTGCTTGGCATTTCCAGAAAATCATTTATCTACAAAACACTCGACCAATTGCCCGAGCAGGCCTTAAACGGAAGCACCTTTCTGCATGCCATTGGTCTGCAAAAAGGTGCTCGTATCTTAAGGGTACACGACGTGAAAGAAGCCGTAGAAGCCGTTAAGCTGTTCGAAAAACTTTCGTAATTACTTCTTTTGCTCCGGCTGCGATGCCTGCACGTCGAGGACGGTAAAGTCAAAGATCAAATGCTCATAAGGCTTAATGGGGGCACCGGGAGGCGGAGCGGCTCCGTAACCTAACGTAGAAGGAATATATACTTTTGCTTTTCCACCCTTACGCATAAAGGGCATGGCTTCGTCGAAGCCTTTAATCATTTGCCCGACACCTACACTAAAGCGCAGGGGTTCCATGTGCTTGAAGGTCGAATCGATATTACTGTCGAATACTTTGCCTTCAAAGGTGCTTCCCGTATAATTAACCGATACAAAGTTACCAGACTGAATCAGCTCTCCGGTACCGGGTGTAATAATCTCCACATAGGCCCCCGATGGTGTGCGTTGAAGCCCGGACAACTTCTTACCCAAAAAGGCTTCTACCTCTTTGGATTCTCTTACTGCGTAGGCTTTTGTTTCTTTCTCTTCATCAAGACGCTTTAAGCTGTCATTGGTCAAAATACCCAGTACTTTGAACTTGGTGATAATGCGGTCGCCATTCTTGAACTGTGGGGGAAGATTGCCGGCAGGCATTCTCTTGATGAACGTATCCATCATCTGCGTGGCGATAACAGAATCTCCGACATGTAGCTTGGTCCAGAGCTCAGATATATCATAGGGCTGTGACTGTCCGCCGATGGGAACGTAAAGCGGAATTTTATTGCCCGTAGTAAAATATACACTGTCATTGATCATTTGTGACAAATGGATCTTAAGGTATTCTCCCGACTTGGCAACTTGGGTATCCTTTCCGGGATATAGCTGGTAAGGCATTCCGCCGGCCGTTTTCTGATAAGATGGTCCGCCGCAAGAAGCTACAAGCAGTGCAGCGACCAGAAAAAACGCTGTTGATTTAAACATGTTCATAATTGGATTTTATTGAGGTTGTTTTTATTGAGTAAGTGATAACTGTTGTGAAAGCACTGCTTTAAAGGAGGCAACGGTTTGGTCGAGCGACTGGCTGCTTCGGCCACCGGCCGCATTGTAGTGACCGCCCCCCTCAAAATAGGTTCGGGCAAAGGTATTGCAATCGAAGGCCCCTTTGCTGCGAAAACTCCATTTTCTTTCCTCGTCCCTGTCTATGACCAGGGCCGCGAAACGTATACCCTGTATGGATTGCGGATAATTGACAAGGCCTTCGGTGTCTCCCGTTCTGATATTGAACTGTATCAGATCGGACTTGGGGATGGCAATCAGCGCAGTATTGTACTCGTACAAAATTTCCATACGGTGTAAAAGCACATGGCCAATAAAGCGCAAACGATTCTCTAAGAAATTGTCATACAGGCCTTCGTGGATCTTACCATGGTCAAGCCCTCTTCTTTTTAGGTCTGCCACCAACGCATGCACTCCGGCATGGGCAGAAGAGAATCTAAAAGAGCCGGTATCTCCCACCACGCCTGCGTAAATACACGTGGCTATGTCTTCGTCAATCAGGTCAGCATCCCCGGCGCCAACAATAAAATCATAGATCATTTCGCAGGTTGAACTCTTCGTCGTGTCACTTACTCCAAAGTTAAACGAGGCGGTATCGGGCTCTTGATGATGATCGATCAGCACCTTGGTGCATGTCAACGACCGCAGTTTTTCCGTCATCAATTTGGTTCGATGAAAAATATTGAAGTCAAGACAAAAAAGCAGATCGGCCGCATCAAGCAGCTGATGAGCCTTAGCCGTTTGTTGCTCGTAATTGATGACCTCTCCGGTGCCCGGCATCCAGTTTACAAATCCGGCCCAATTAGTGGGTGATATTACTCTTACCTCATGTCCCTTTTTTTGAAAGTAATGTGCCAAAGCCAGCGAAGAACCCATCGCGTCCGCATCGGGTTTTTGATGCGTGGTAATGACCATTTTTTTAGGTGGCCGCAAATGAGAATAAAGGGATGATATTGGTTGCATAGGAATGAAAGCGAAGGTATGAAATAAAGGTCGTAACTTCGCGGCGCAAAACCTATACACCCATGAGCAACAGAACCTTTACCATGATTAAGCCCGATGCTTTCCGTAACGGACACAGCGGTGCTATTTTGGATCGTATCATTAAAGAGGGATTCAAGATCAAAGCCCTCAAAATGATCAAACTCTCAGCAGAAAAGGCCGGAGAGTTTTATGCCGTTCATAAGGAGAGACCCTTCTATGGTGAATTGGTTGCCTTCATGAGCAGCGGTCCCATTATCGCAGCGATACTCGAAAAAGAGAACGCCGTAGAGAGTTTTCGTACCCTTATCGGTGCCACTAATCCCGCACAAGCCGCTGAGGGAACCATTCGTAAAATGTTCGCTACCTCAGTGGGTGAAAATGCCGTTCACGGGAGTGACAGTAACGAGAATGCCGCTATCGAAGGGGCCTTTTTCTTTGCCGGTCTGGAGCAGTTCTAACCCGGCACGAACACAGATCCTGACAGGTCACAAGCAAGCTATCTGATGAGAGGCTGATGTAAAGGAGTGTCCGCCACTCATGCCCCATCAATAACGAAGCGTAATGAGGATGGTCTTTTTTGCGCTTTCCTGTAGTGTAACCGATGCTTTTGAAAAAGACGGAGGGCCGAATAACCCCATCACATTATTGGAGAATCCATATCCCTCTTTAGGAAGTCCCAGGGCCGAGGTATTCATTTTGTTATCCTCATTTTCATCATGCAACAAGGCCACCGCGTAGAGTCCGGCCGGCAGTGCCGTTGCCTCGAACAGCACTCGTCCGTTCCGAAGGGGTAAGCGGGCTTTATAGATGGCCATCGATGGCTGGTCGGGATACCCCTTCCCATCCTTAAAGACACTGCACAGCACAAACCCATTGTTGTTTCGGGCACCGCTGACTTCGATCGTTAAGACCCCTTGAGCCGGTTGCGAGTGTAACGACATGCGAGTTCCGGCGACTAAAAAGCAGACAATGATAAGTGCGCTGCGCATAATTATTGATCTACGATGGCTTCGCTGCCATAGAGTTGATCTTTGTACTTAAGTGATGGCGAAGCAATAAAAGGGCCAATATTCAATTGATCCCATTTAGCATCTACACGACGGATGGTGGCTTCGTCGGCTACGATGATATTAGGCCAGTCCCGCTGAAAATTGTCATGCTCCTTTGTTTTTCGTGTTCCATCCAGTCCTAAGCAACCGGCAAAAAAGGCATCGTCGTATCGGTGAAGATATTGATCGCGCTTGGGGTCCAGATTGTTGCAAAAGCGCCATAAGGCAGTAGGCAGATCGAGCGGATCGACTGTATGCTCTACATAGAGGATCATCTTGATTCCTTTACAGCAATCCAGCGAGGCGATCGATGGGTGCAGGGAACGAATATGCCCGGGTCTTTCTTTTTTAACCGCTACGATCAAGCAGGGAATCTGTTGTTCGGTCAATACGGCGTTAACCGATCGGATCTCTGTAAACTGCTGCAACAGCTTCTCCGTAATCACCGATGCGGGTGGCAAGGAAGGCCATACGAAAGATTCCTCTTCTATCTCTTCAGGAAATTTACTCGTTCCATCAATACACATCTTTCCGCCAAAACCCATTTTGCTGCAACTGTGATCGAGCACATCCATAGGACCACTCGAAAAGACTACATCGGTAACAGGGTTCAGGTTTTTAAAAACATAGCGTGCCAATGCAGGGTAATCCTGAATGCGAATATGTTGATCGGCCAACACCAGGATCTTGTTGAACATCATCTGACCGGCCCCCCACATGGCATTCATCACCTTTTGACCTTGTCCGGCATATTCTTTATTGATCTTAGTGATCACCAGATTGTGAAAGACGCCCTCCACAGGCATATCCATATCCATGATTTCGGGCACCATGGTCATTTTGATAGGGGCTAAAAATATTCGTTCGGTAGCCTTCCCCAACCAGGCATCTTCTTGCGGCGGAATACCTACGATGGTAGCAGGATACACGGCATTTTTTCGATGAGTGATAGCCGTTATATGAAAACGAGGATACCAATCCGGTAACGAGTAGTATCCCGTATGATCACCGAAAGGCCCCTCCCAGATCAGTTCATCGGCAGGGTCTACATAGCCCTCAATAATAAAATCGGCATCAGCCGGTACTTCGATCTCCGGCTGTGTGATACATTTTACCAATTCAACTTTCTTTTTTCGCAAAAATCCCGCCAACATGTATTCGTCCACATTTTCCGGGAGTGGCGCCGTGGCGCTGTAAGCGTATACCGGATCTCCGCCAAGGGCAACGGCAACGGGCATCTTTTTCCCCAACTTTTTGTATTCGGTAAAATGTTTAGCACTCACTTTGTGTTTGTGCCAGTGCATGCCGGTCAGTGTAGGGCCAAAGACCTGCATTCTGTACATACCCACATTACGACTTTGCGTATGTGGATCTTTAGTATGAATAACCGGGAGTGTAATAAAAGGGCCGCCGTCTTTTGGCCAACAGGTTATAACCGGCACTTTGGTGATGTCGGGGTTGGCCATGACCACGTCTTGACAAGCTCCCCTGCCCTTTTTTACCGCTGGCATCCAGCTGGCAAACGCCCCTAGTTTAGGAAGCATTTTTAATTTATCGAGCATCGACTCTTTGGGAGCCGAGATCATCTTAAAAAGATCCTCTATCTCGCGAGCGGTCTCGTCAAGATCGCATACGCCCAAGGCCATGCACATTCGGCGCTCACTGCCATAGGCGTTCATCAGGACAGGAAAATCATACCCCGTATTTTCAAACAAAAGCGCTTTCCCGCCTCCCCCCGACTTGCTGATACGATCTGTGATCTCTGCTATTTCCAGGTGTGGATCGACATAGGTTGTAATCCGTAGTAATTCACCTGCTTTTTCCAGGGCTTCGATAAAAGCTTGTTGATCTTTCCAGGCCATAACTAGTTTATTCAGCAATACAACAATACCGTTGCTTAAAGGTTTACCTGTACGCCCAACCCGGGCCTGTCCGCAAGTATGACCTGTCCTTGCTCATAGCGAAGGCCGGTCGCCAGGTCTTCTTCCAGCAGCAACGGACCATCCAGATCGGCCATATCGGCAAAGGGTAATAAATGCGCCAAGGCAGCCGTTCCCACCGAAGATTCATTCATAGAACCCAGCATAACTTGTAAATTCAACCTTCGGGCATTCGCAATCATGCGTCGGGCGGGCGTAAGCCCACTGCACTTTGTGAGTTTTATATTGATGCCATGAAAAAACGAGGCACACTTTTCTACATCGTGCTCTGACACACAACTTTCATCGGCAAACAGTGGCAACGGTGATTGCCGGTATAACACCTCCATCCCTTCCCAATCATCCTTGGCAAGAGGTTGTTCTACCATTTCCACACCCAGTTGCTGGAGCGCTGGCAATACCTGAAGGGCGGTGTCGAGCGACCAGCCCGCATTTGCATCGACACGCAATCGAGCAGGCGTATGGGCACGTATCGACCTTAGCTTTTCAAGGTCGTCCGGTGTGCCTACCTTGATCTTATAAATTGGCCAGGGCTTGTCCGTTAGTTTTTGGAGCATTCGCTCAGTAGAGTCGATGCCAATGGTATAGTCTGTAAGTGGGGCTTGTTCGGTGGGAGCTTTGAATAAACTGCGCAAGGGCAGATTCTTCATTTGACCATATAAGTCCCATCCGGCCATATCGAGCGCGCAAACTAAAAAAGGATTGTCTGGAAACAAGTGATGCAAGTAGTGCCAGTAACGTTCGGGATCGGTAAAAGCGAACTTCTCTACAAGTAATTTCTTTTGCTCCAGATCTGCTATCATTTGCTCCACCGAAATATTATAATAAGAAATAGCGGGGGCCTCCCCAAAACCAGTCCACTTACCCAAGGTAAGCGCAACCAGAAGAACCGGTTGGTGCGTTTTGGTTCCTTTAGAAATGGTAAAAGGATAACGAAACTTAAGCCGATGAGACCAATAGCGAAGCTGCATGAAATAGTTTGCGCAAAGATAAAGCACTCACGCCATCAGGCCCTGCCAGCCGATACGATCATTTCGCGGAGCAAATCGTTGAAAGTGGTCTGTTCAAGCAAGTCCTCCAGATAAAGGTGCATGCGGTATTGCCAGTAATGTCTGGGATTGGCAGGATCATTGATTCTCTCCTCTCGCGGATCCTGTCTGCGCAATGTATCACTGATACCTAACAGGTCTTGTAACTGAAATATACTCCACATAGCAGGAGACTGCAAATGCTGTTGTACGATGGTACGGTTGATCCAGGCCTCGCAAAAATAGGGAGCCTCTCCCCACTGTTTCATCTCTTGATTATAGAACGACTGGGTTCGTTGCCGGTTCTCTTCCCACCATCCGCGGATGGTACTCATGTCGTGGGTAGAAGGCGTAACCACCGACAGGTAAGGTGCCTCGGCGGGATTAAAAAAAGATTTGGACGGGTCTTTGGGCATCCGCTGTATTTCGAGACTGAGAATGCCATTTTGATTCATAACGTCCGGGACACAGTGCGGTACCATACCCAAATCCTCTCCACACACCAACATATTGGTAGCCGCTTTTAGCTTTGGAAGTTTTTGCATGGCCTCTCGGTACCAACAGCTATCTTGTCGATGATAGAAATAATCATAGTACAGAGGGATCAATGCCTCTTGGCTCTTTTTATCGAGATAGTGAAAAGAAGAGGTCTTTTCCATCGAGATCCTGAAATGGAATTTTGTATGCGACGAATCGGGCTCTTCGAATAACAGTACGTTGGCTACCAGATACAGTAATCCGTTTTTCACTTTTTCGTGTATCGGATCGTCGGGTAAGGCGTTAAAGTAGCGTATTACTTTTTGCTGCGTATCAAATAGCGATGAGAGCATCCACCCATATTGGGTGTCCTGTATCAAAAACTGTTCTCGAACCCAGAACTGGTCTTCGCCAAACAGATCGAGTAAGATCTCGTCGTTGATAAAAGGCTGGCAAAAGCGATGCCTGTCGAAGGCGATCCCCCGCTCCCCAAATTCTTCTATCGCTACGGGCAAACAGGGCACAAAACGACCCAGCAAGCCTTGAACGGCATGGGTCGGGATACTCCAGATTCTAAAAAATCCCAAAATATGATCTATGCGAAAGGCATCAAAATAGTTGCTCATTTGCTCAAAGCGAAGTCGCCACCACTTAAAATCATCTTGCTGCATGCGCACCCAGTTATAGGTGGGGAAACCCCAGTTCTGACCTACGGCGGTAAAATCATCGGGCGGAGCACCGGCTTGCCAGTTCATATTGTACAAATCGGGGGCTACCCAAGCATCAACCGAATAACGATAGATGCCGATGGGGATATCTCCTTTCAATACAACTCCTTTCTGGTGCGCATAAGAAACCGCCGCTTTCAATTGGCGATGTAAGTAAAACTGTACAAAACAATAGAACCCCAGCGGACCATTTGTTTTTCGCGACAGAAATAAACCATCTATCTCCTCTTGGTTGTAAACGCTGTAACGCGGCCATTTATCGTATTCACAGGTGCCGTAGAGATCTCTCGATGCGCAAAAGACGGCGTAGGGTTTAAGCCAATGTTTGTTCTGATCGAAAAAAAGCTGATACGCTGGTGAGGAGAAACAATCTTTACCCATCGTCTCATAAAGCTCACGAAGGGTGTTGAGCTTTACCTTGATAACCGTTTCGTAATCTACCACCGAGAGCGCATTGAGCTGCTCCTGTAGTTTTCGAAGCGTGCGTAATTGTTTGGCATGCGTGGTACCGGCCACTTCGGCCAGATTAATATACATGGGATGCAGTGCAAAAGCCGAAATGGCTGCGTAAGGATAAGAATCAATCCATGAATGCGTAGCGATGGTATCGTTGATCGGCAACAGCTGTAACATGCGAATGCCTGTTTTCGCTGCCCAATCGGCTAGTAACTTGATATCGGAAAACTCACCTACCCCAAAACTATTTTGGCTTCTCAAGCTAAATACAGGGATGGCTACACCGGCCCCCTTCCAACTGTTATTGGGAAGTCGAGCAAATCCGTCTTGCAAAACAACCAGATCAGCCGCGCGTGTATGGGTAGGAATGGTCCGGTTGTCGCCTTCTTCGTATCGTACAAATGTGTTAGCCAAAAGATCCCATACCCCGTATTTATATTCGACGATGGCCTTCGTGTCATCCAGCCGAACAGGTAGGGCATACCAGCCATTTTCTTGTTGCATGGGCTGAGCCTTGTTACTATTCCAGGCTCCTAACTCCTCGTGATTACCCAGCACACAAAGCGTCTGCCCCGGCTGCAGCAGTGGCGCCTTTACTCTAAGCAGATGGGTGGGCGTTACGCGTAATGGCTGTTTGGCCTGCTTACTTTTTTTTCGTTTAAAAAGAACCTCACTGAAAGGTGCCGAGTAAAAAGCATTCTCATATTCGCCGGCGTAATTCCAGGTATCGATCATCACCAGTTCTTGCGACGGCTCTATGGTGATAATCCGGTCATGGCCCCACTCGGCCAGCAGTTGACCGTCCTCCCCTTTCAGCAGGTAATGATATTGGACCTTATTTTTTTTGGCGGTAAAACTAACGGGTATGGTAAGCTGCCAGAACTCTTGATTTATGTACTGCAGGCACAAGGCCGACTCGATTCGGTTTTTGCCCAGTTCGGGAATATTGCCCAACAGCCAGAGGCTTTGACCCGGACGGGTGCAATACCGGATATTAAACTGAAGCAGCGGCACAATCGTTAGTTTTGGGATGGGTTAATGTGTCTGTTAAACACATTATACGAAAATAAGTAAAATCTGTTTTGAGGAGCCGCAAAACGGGCAAAAGTTAAAAAATGACTGTTTTAAACAGGCATAGCTAAAGTATTTAAGCTGAAAGGTTTCGGCATTTGCCGGAAGGACATTATTTTTGTACAAAATTTATCGTAATGGATGCATCTAAAAAGAACCGGGCCATTTGGTGGGTCGTTTTTTTCGCCTCTACCGCTGCCTTGCTTTGGGCTATCGGTGCCCATTGGGAGTGGCTCACCCTTATTCTTCCTTTTCAGACTACCTCACTGGTAAAGGCAATGGATATCATGTAATTTACTGGTAGGGCTGAAAAAGAGCTGTCCCGCTTAAGAGATACCATAAAAAAACCTCCCGATGGGAGGTTTTTATTTTAGTAGTAGTAGTTACTGTACTTATTTTACAGAGGCCACCAGATTCTTAAAGGTCTCAGGATTATTCATGGCCAGATCGGCTAGCACTTTACGGTCAAGTTCAATACCTTTTTTCTGTAAGCGATTGATGAATTCTGAGTACGTCATCCCTTCTGCACGAACGGCGGCATTGATACGAGCGATCCACAAAGAGCGATATTCTCTCTTCTTGAGCTTACGACCCACGAACATGTAGGTCATACCCTTTTCGACTACGTTTTTGGCAACCGTCAATACATTCTTGCGCTTACCATAAAAACCTTTGGCTTGCTTTAATATTTTTTTCCGGCGTGCTTTAGAGGCCACGGCATTTTTTGAACGAGGCATAGTTGATAAATTAGATGGTTAGATACTTGAGTTTCGGATCTTTCTTACTTTAAACGCAGCAAGCGCTTGACGAAATCAACATGCGATTTGGCTACGGTGCCATCGAGGCGCATGTTACGCTTACGTTTTTTTGATTTTTTGGTAAGGATGTGACGCTTGAAACTCTTTTGATGCATGATCTTTCCGGTGCCGGTCACTTTAAAGCGCTTTTTGGCACTCGAATTGGTCTTTACTTTAGGCATGTTACCTAGTATTAATTATTACACCCTGGAGGCATTCCCCACGGGGGGACCTTTGTCGAACCTCTTTAGGCAATGACCCGTTCGAAAACGGGTTGCAAAGATAAGGGTTCTGATGTTAGCCCACCCTCTTATTTGCCATTAAAAAAAGGAGACCCGGCTGCCGGATCTCCTTTTACAGAAATAAAATGATAGACCTTAGTCTCTGGGATTCAATGCTTTTTCTATTCTAAAGCTGAGATCTTGTAAGTGGTACTTACTCATCTTGTCGGTATAGAGGGCTTGAGCCGCATTCAGCTCCGAGCGCAGCGATTGCAGATGTGCTCTCACAATTGATTTAAGATCAGATTTGTCAGCGCTGCCCCCGGACATAGAGATGCTGATGCCAGGTCCAAAGGCACTGGCAGCAGGAGCGGCAGGCGGGTTCAACAGATTGACCAACGCATTTACGTAAGACTTTTGAAGATTACGACGGTAGGCATCAATTGCTTTTTTGGCAGTCAACTCTGCCCAGATTCCCGATTTCAGGTCACTCATGAATTCAAGAGCACTATAGGCCTTAGCACCTGCAGTAGCTTCGGCTTCGATCAGTTTGTTCAGGTTTCTGGATCCCAGCAGGCGATTGAGCATATTGTC
>JBIIDB010000185.1:0-2925 GCA_044238505.1 Chitinophagaceae bacterium
GCGGAAAGGGTTAAAAATTCGATTTCTCCCATTGGACATTGCAGGGGTTGAGCCTGCAAAGAATCTGCGAACACAGATTTGGGGCGGCAAAGATAGGGGATTTTGCAGCAGCGGACAAGAGCAGGAGACGATTAATTACTCAATTGATAGTCAGACTCTTGTCTAATGTCCATTACGCGCAGTTGCAGGGTGGTCTTGTTGTTGAAATGATTTTCGTCGAGGGTGCAGACCACATCGACGCAATGTCCTTTTTGAAGAAGTGCGAAGCGTGAGGCGAGTCCGAAGCCAATACCCGTAAGGGCCTTGCGTGCGTTCTTATCTGTCAGCGAAAAACGAATGTGTTCCTCTTTTACAATCTTGGATTGGCCGCTGTCCCGTAATCCTCTGATCAAGAAAACCGGTCGAAGATTCTCGGGACCGAAAGGCTCCATTTGCGAAATGATCGAGAAGAAAGTGGGCGTAACATCGTGCAATCCGATCTCTTGATCGATAACGATCTCCGGGATCAACTGTTCGGGTAAGATGGTAGCGGCCACCACCGATTCGAATTTATCGCGAAAGGCATCCACCTGATCGGGCTGCAGCGTCATTCCCGCCGCTGCAAAATGACCACCGTATCCGATCAGGTGTTCCCTGCAAGCGTGAATGGCTTCGTACAGGTTAAACCCGGGCACACTTCTTGCACTTCCGGCCACTTGCTCTCCGGATCGGGTGAGTACAATGGTAGGGCAATGGTAATGCTCGATCAGCCGGGAGGCTACAATTCCAATCACGCCTTTATGCCAGTGAGGTTGAAAGACCACGGTGGAGCTGCTGGTTTTCCAGGCAGGGTTTTCTTCGATCAGTTGCAGAGCCTCTTGTGTCGTGATTTTATCGGCTTCTCTTCTGTCGCTATTGTCGCTTTGCAGTTGCGAGGCAAATCCCACGGCTTCTTCGAACGAATCGGCAATAAAAAGTTCTACTGCTTTTCCACCCTCGTCCATTCGACCGGCCGCATTGACCCGCGGGGCGATCATAAATACCAGTTGGTGTATGGTAAAGGGTAACTGCACACCGCCGATCTCTGCCAGCGCCGCAATGCCGTAGTTGGGTTGGGTATTGGCTTTTTGGAGCCCATGAAAGGCTAGTATTCTGTTCTCGCCCGTCATGGGAACAATATCTGCTGCGATGGCGGTAGCCAGCAGATCGAGATGGGCATACGCTGCATCGGTGGGCAATTGCAGTTGCTCTTGCAAGGCACACATCAATTTAAAGGCCACTCCACATCCGCATAATTCCTTGTAAGGGTAGGGGCAATCTTTTTGTTTCGCATTCAAAATGGCAACGGCAGCCGGCAGCTGCTCGTCGGGCAAGTGGTGATCACAAACGATAAAATCGATTCCGCAGGTGCGGGCATAGTCGATCAAATCGACCGACTTGATACCACAATCAACCGAGATGATCAGGGTGATGCCTTTACGAGCCGCCTCGTCTATGCCGGCCTGGCTGACACCATACCCCTCTCGGTACCGGTGCGGTATATAATAGGAAAGCGGAGCGTGTATCTTTTTTAAGAACAGATAAAGACTGGCCACAGCGGTAGTGCCATCTACATCGTAATCCCCAAAGATCATCACCTGTTCTTGTTGCGCGATGGCACGCGCTATACGATCTGTTGCTTTTTTCATATCCTTCATGAGCCAGGGGCTATGAAGTTCATCGAGCGAGGGTCTGAAAAAGGAGCGGGCACGTTCAAAGTCGGTGATACCTCGTTGCGTCAGCAATGAGCAAAGTACCGGGTGAATCTGCAGCTGCTCTCGTAAGCGAGCAGCTTCCGTAGGCCGAGCCGGGACTATTTTCCATCTCTTTTGCAATCGATCAATATTTTCTGTCGGTTACGAACAAGACCATGTCTTCCAGTCCTTGTCGAACTTCTGATGCCGGAAAGGTGTGTAGCAATGAGAGGGCCTGTTCTTTAAAATGATTCATTTGCGTGGTGGCGTAACGGATACCCCCCACAGCGGTAACCTGCTCCAGCACCCAGTTCACCTTTTTTTTGTCTTGACTGTTATTCTTGACAATATAGATGATTTTTCTTCGGGTTGCGGCATCACAGTGCTGAAGTGTGTAGATCAAGGGCAGGGTTAATTTTTTTTCTTTGATGTCGTTGCCGGTGGGTTTTCCTACATCTTCGCTGGCATAGTCGAAGAGGTCGTCCTTGATCTGGAAGGCCATGCCGGTCAACTCGCCGAACAAACGCATTTTTTCTGTGAGCGCTTTGTCTTGTCCGGCCGACCAGGCGCCGGCTGCACAAGCCGAGGCCAGCAGCGAAGCGGTCTTGCCTTTTATAATGTCATAGTATATTTCTTCTTTTAAATTCAGATTGCGTGCTTTCTCCAACTGCAGCAACTCTCCTTCGCTGATCTTTTTGACGGCATCGGACAAAATGTGTAACAAGGGATAATCCTGGTGTTCGAGCGACAGCAATAATCCTTTGGCCAGTAAGTAATCACCAATCAGCACGCTGGCTTTTGTTTTCCAGAGGGCGTAGGTAGAAAAAAAACCTCTTCGTTCTAGTGAATCATCAACGACATCATCGTGTACCAGGGTAGCCGTATGTAGTATCTCGACCAGTGAGGCAGCTCTGTAAGTACTGTCGTTGATATCGCCGCAGAGTTTGGCCGACAGTAATACGAACATCGGCCGTAATTGCTTGCCTTTTCGTTTGACCACGTACCGCATGATCCGGTCCAGCAACGGGGCCTGACTTTGAACAGCTTCATTGAATTTAACCTCAAAAAGAGCGAGCTCTTTTTGGATCAGGGCAGTGGGTAATCTCATCTCGGGGGCGACAAGATACTGCAAAATAATGATTACCACCCGCCCATGTCCGACGGTTAACGTTCTATTAACTCATTGAATAGTAGCTAGAAATGGGAGAATTAC
>JBIIDB010000057.1:0-10486 GCA_044238505.1 Chitinophagaceae bacterium
TCAGCGGCGTCACCACCCATAGCATCAATGAGGACTTTCAGTACATACAGCCCGCGGAGATCGAATTTGGTCGCGCAATTTCTGACAGAGAATATGAAGACGGGGCGCATGTGGGCATTATCGGCAGCGAAATAGCGGAACAATTATTCGGCCAAGCCGAATTAGGCCTGGATAAAATAATTGAAGTACGAGGCAAGCAATTACTGGTCATTGGCATTATTAAAAAACAAGGAAAGGGATTTTTATCGGGAGGAGGCTGGGAATTTGATAAAAGTGTCTTTATCCCCTACCGCTTTGGAAGAATGCTGATGAACGAACTCAAGGCGGATCCGCTCATCATGGTGCAGGGAAAAGAAGGAATCCCTTCTTCGACCTTAAAAGAGGAGTTGACCGGCAGCATGCGTGCTGTCAGAAAACTAACGCCTACCCAAGAGGATAATTTTTCACTGAACGATATCAACGACTTTAGCAAAGTAGTCAGTGACCTTTTTGTAAATGTCAATATCGGCGGTTGGGCCATTGCGTTGCTTTCTCTGATCGTGGGCATGTTCGGTGTGGCCAATATTATGTTCGTTTCCGTCCGTGAGCGCACCAGCCAGATCGGACTCAAGAAAGCCATCGGTGCTAAAAGCAGTATCATTCTTACTGAATTCCTCCTAGAGTCCTCTTTCCTCTGTATCATTGGCGGATTGATCGGGCTTAGCCTCGTCTTTTTGCTAACCCAGATTCTGACCAGCGCACTGAACTTTCCGGTTTTTATCTCTACGACCAACATGCTACTGGCCATCGGAATTTGCATTGTCGTGGGTATCATTGCCGGATTTATCCCTGCAAGGCAAGCGGCCCGAATGGACCCCGTAGTGGCCATTCGCAGCAAATAACAAGAGACTACAGAACTTCACTACTTTTACAGCTGTGCCCATTCGTATTCTCGCCATAGAATCCTCTTGTGACGAAACTGCCGCTGCCGTTTGTGTCGACGGAAAAATTCTATCGAACGAGATAGCCACACAAGCAGCGCATGCAAAGTTCGGAGGCGTGGTCCCCGAACTAGCCTCTAGAGCACACTTGCAGCATATAGTACCGGTGGTTGAAATGGCTCTTCGAAAATCTGAAATTTCGCTCGACTCGATCGATGCGATCGCCTACACACAAAGTCCCGGGCTCATCGGATCGTTATTGGTAGGCGGTCAATTTGCTAAGTCGCTGGCCTTATCACTTGGCAAACCGCTGATCGCCGTGCATCATATGCAGGCCCATGTGCTGGCCAACCTGATCGAGCATCCCCACCTTTGTTTTCCCTTTTTATGCCTGACTGTAAGTGGCGGACATACCCAGCTAGTCAGGTGTGAAAGCCCCACGCGTATGGACGTGATTGGAGAGACCATCGATGATGCCGCCGGAGAGGCTTTCGATAAGAGCGCCAAGCTACTTGGACTGCCCTACCCTGGTGGTCCGCTGATCGACCGATACGCGCAAACAGGACGTGCAGATCGCTTTGTATTTCCGGAACCTCAGATCGCTGGCCTCGATTTTAGTTTTAGCGGATTAAAAACATCTATCCTTTATTTTCTGCAAAACGCGGGCAAAAGCCATGCCTACCACCCTGAGCTGATCGCCACACCCGAAGAACAGCGCGTCTTTATAGATAAGAATCTGGCCGATCTGTGTGCCTCCATACAGCAGCGCGTGGTATCGATCTTACTGCATAAACTAAAAAAAGCTGTGGTACTGACCGGTATCAATAATATTGCCTTAGCGGGCGGCGTATCGGCCAACAGCGGATTGCGAAAAGGCATCACCGCAATGGCAGAACAATACCATTACACCTGCACGATCCCTTCGCTGGCTTATTGCACTGACAATGCAGCCATGATCGCCATAACAGGATATTATAAATATCTGGACAAGCAATTTGCTGCGCTCGATCTTCGCTCCAGTGCCAAAGCCACCTGGTAAGTTTCTTATGCCCAATACATACTTTTCGTTCAAGCAGTTTACCATTTGGCAAGACCAGGCTGCTATGAAAGTAACCACCGATGCCTGTTTGTTCGGCGCTTGGGCTAGTGAGCATATCCAGCAGCATTCAACGAATTTGCATCACACAACTGCTGCATATCGTATGGCCGATGTTGGCGCCGGGACCGGCCTGCTTTCGCTGATGATCCGTCAAAAAAACCCTGGTTACTTTATAGAGGCGTTGGAAATCGACCCGCTGGCCGCCGACCAAGCCCGAAAAAATATTTCGATAGCAAATGCGGAGGCACACATTGAAGTATATACCACAGATGCATCTACCTTCTCGCCACTGGCGCCCTACGATTGCATAGTAAGCAACCCTCCTTTTTATCAGGATGACCTTAAAGCAGCCGAACAGAGAAGAAACTGGGCTTTTCATGAAGAGACACTCACGCTGTCACAAATATTTACTTTTATCAACAACAACCTGAGTGCCGCCGGATACTTTTATCTGTTGTTGCCCGCCCGTCGAGAAAAAGACATCGAAGCATTACTACATGATGCGCAACTGACCTTAACTGATAAAGTTCAAGTAAAAACATCCCCGCCGCATTCGCCCCACCGAGTCTTGCTAGCCGGGCAACGAAAACAAACGGCGGCTTCTTTAATAACGCAACCAACAGCGGAAAAAGAAATCTGTGTTACCGATGAAAGTGGCCAGTACAGCCCCGCATTTAAGGAGCTGCTGAAAGAATATTACCTTGCGTTGTAAGACTACTCCATCCCGGCATAGCTGCGCATGTACGCATAATGCGGAGACAGCTGCCCATCTTCGGTAAGTGTCGCTTTTTCGATAAGGAGAGATCCCCCTTTGAATAGATCCTCTAAAATATATTTGATTAGTTGCTCTCCAAAATAGCGACTGGCATCGCGAGGTAACTCATTAGGCAAATTTCCCACCGCCATCACATCGACAGAGCCGGGCAAATAAGGAGCCGTTTTGATGAAGGTGGTTCGATCAACGCCGTACAGCGGATCCTCGATGCTCTGATCGCCCAGATTGATCGGAACCGATCCGTTGGCGTCATCGCTGATATCCGCAATAGTCACAATCCTGAATCGGGGGTCGCTCACGTCCTCTTTTTCGAAGAGCCGCTCCATACCCTGCTCCCAATAAATACCGTTCATCAGAATATCGGTAACCTGGGTGTAGGGCTTAAACCGGGTCGAGTAGCGATCGTGATGAGCATGAAACTCTTCTCGGTCGTAGCCTCCGGTGGTCTTGTTCTGGAAGAGATCGGCACCCTTCAGGTGAGTGTATACGGGATAGGTGTATTGCCTTTTCAGATAATCACCGGGCTCTACCTCATGGATGCCCATCAGGTTCATTACCTCCAAAATGCCATGGGCTACCCTGCCCGATCCGGTGACTGCTATTTTGATAGGCGGCAGCTTTAATCCAAAGTAATTGTGAATCAACTCCCTGAAGCTGCGCTGCTTATAAACTCTGTTTAAGGTAAAAGTTTTAGTCCTTGCCCCGTAGGCCATCATCCCATTGTGCGCCCCGACCACGCCGGCAAAAAAACCGAATCCGATAATTCGTTGCCCGTCCTCGTGCTCCAAACACTCGTAATCGATAAGCCGGATACGCTTTTTTAACACCGCCCTGAAAAGATCCTGATTATAGGGCTGCAACTTTTTGGTATGCGAAAAAAACAGATAGGTCTTACGCTCGATCAACTGGTCGACAGGCACCTCTTTGATCCCAAAAATGTATTCGCAGCCAGAGAGGTCCTCTTGCATCGCTACCCCGGCCTTGAGATACTCCTGGTCGCTAAAACAGCGGGTAGAAGACGGTTGCGCAATTATTTGTACTTGTTGAAAATTTTTTTGAAGCCACTTGCACTGCGCCGGGGTTAACGCTACCCGACTATCCGGCGGATTTTTACCCTCCCGCAACAATCCGATCTTGATCATAGGCATACCTTTGCAATCGACGCGAAATTAACCCGATTTAAGCGGTTTTAGATATGAACTATTTTGAACTCTTCGAAATCCCCGTTCAGCTACGAGTAGACAGCCATGCCTTACGAAATAAATTCATGGAATTGAGTCGCCGCTATCACCCCGACTTTTTTACCAATGACACGCCCGATGCACAAGAGGAGGCACTGGAAAAAATCGCACTCGTCAATAAGGCTTGGAAGATATTTCAACAACCCGAAGAGACGATTGCCTATGTATTACAACGTAAGGGACTATTGGCCGAAAATGAAAAGTATCAGCTTGATCCTGACTTTTTGATGGAAATGATAGAGATCAATGAAGCCATCACTGAACAAGATGCCGGGCAACTACCCTCGCTGAAAGCCCGCTTGCAAGCACTAGAACAAGAGATCTATGCCCCCGTGAGTACTATTATAGAAAACTACCAAGACGATGCCTCCTCCGAGGCCGATCTGCTAAAGGTAAAAGAGTACTACTTTCAAAAAAAGTACCTGGAGCGTATTCGGGGAAGCCTTGACTCTCTGTAGCAAAAGGCGAACACCCAACCCGGAGAACAACATAACCGACCATCCACTTTGCCTCTTTCGCTGATTTGCGTACCTTTGCCCTCCTCCCGCCCGGGTGGCGAAACTGGTAGACGCAGCAGACTCAAAATCTGCCGCCCGCAAGGGTGTATCGGTTCGATTCCGATCTCGGGCACAAAGCCCCCAACACGAATTGTTGAGGGCTTTTTTAATGATACTTCTGCAACGCTTGCTTAGCCGGGCAGACAAGCAAAAAGCCTATAGAGGCGAAGCCCTGTGGGACGTTGACTGCGCCCCCTTTAACAGAATTACGAGCAAAACCTGCAGCACCTGATCAGCCTAAAAACCTGTCTTCCGATCCCGGCAGCGCAACCAGACAGGTAGCCCGCTTACCAAAAAACTGGTACCTAAAACGCGCCACCAACCGATAAAAGAAATCTCTCAGCGGTCGGGGCACCACCCTCAAAAAAGATAATAAGCGCCATCCCCCGGAAAGCTGACGAAGGATCAGCAGTACGGCATCAGACCTTACATGTGAATTTCCGTTGACGATCAGCATCACTGACCCAACTTCAGTAGGCGATACATGATGCTGCCGCAACAAAGCCTTTCCCGTCTCAGATTGAAGCGAGACAAAACGAAAAAGACCGGAGGGGTCGCGCTTTATAATAAAGCGAACCGCTCCGGTACACAGATGGCAAACTCCATCGTAGAGAACAATATGACCGGCCAGTTTAGTCACCGAGCGCAAGATAGAGCGAATGGCCGGCAGTTGGTTATCTTGTACTAAATCGATAGGTAAATGCACTGTCAGCCCTCATCAGTATCATGCTGTCCCTTTTCAGATAGCTTATATAATACTCATTGAAAGGAGTAGAAACAGACCAACTATCGATTATGACTGCCCATAGATTGCCATAGCTGTCTTGCCATACAGGTCCACAATAAGACGGGGTATCCAGCCGTGAGAACCGAATCCACAAACCCTGGTGATCAGCCACCACTCCACTCTTAATGCTGGTTTTTAGATTCCACTGCTTATCATACAATAAGCTTATATCCGGTGGCTTGGGAGGCAACACCTCGCTCTTACAGGCATACAGCAAGAACAACAAAACAATGAGTGTGGTTTTCATATTGTTTATGTTTTATTAATAAACCCAACTCGGATATCCCCCACGCACATAGTAAACCCGATAGGGCCACACCCATCCGAATGCAGCACCGGCTTTTGTATCCCAGTGAACATCACGGGCAGGCCAGTTCTTAATCTGATCGGCAATGGGAGGAACCCCTATAAAGTGATTGGGATCGGTAGACAAACCCGCATAGTCACTCCAATAGGTACAAGTCCAGGGAGAGAATGAGTCTACGCAGCGAGGCGCTCGAAATCCAAACCCAAAATTATTTCTGGCCTCCCCAAAATAGGTAGTTCGTAAAATACGAAGGTGTTTTATGGGTGGATGATGTGAAGGAACTTCTATGGAGTAAGACTTGTACCCATTGACCAAGACTGTTGGAGTGGCAGTAGTCAATGAGGTGTATAACGCGCCATTAAGCAACGTTCGCTGGCTTGTGTTGTCATACTCCCAAACAGCTAAAGCCTGCTCGTGATTGGTTGCTACCCAATTCACATCCCACCGAGACTCAGGCAGTGTGGCCGTCTCTTTCCATACTTTGTCACGGATCTCCTGGCGTGTAAATGAAGCCAACGACTGATCGATAGTGTAGCCGGCGGGATAATTGGGCGGAACCGACAATGGCGAAAAAGTAGAGACTGCTGGACCAACTTCAGGCTCCAGATGACCTGAGATCCGGTTGATACGCACCTCGGAGCCACCTCCATTCCCCGTAAAACTGATCAAGTTATCATACTGCACTTTCAAAATATAATTATCGATCAGTACAGAACGCTTTAGTTCGGTGGGAACAATGGGGGGAGGAAAAAGGGGACCATTACACCCGGGCGAAAAACAAACACCGCCGAAACTGCCCCCCAGCCCGCCACCGGGATTACCGACAGGTTGCTCAGGCCCGTTAACGCCAATAATATGGGTAGGATGAGAAGAAGCATAGTCATCGTCGATGAGCACGGCAGTGTAGCCTGTCACAGCACCATTTTCATAAATCGGCTCACTACCGGGTGCTTGATCAGCATCGACAGTAGCCGTAAG
This sequence comes from Chitinophagaceae bacterium, assembly GCA_044238505.1. Taxonomy (GTDB): domain Bacteria; phylum Bacteroidota; class Bacteroidia; order Chitinophagales; family Chitinophagaceae; genus JJ008. The sequence continues at coordinate 6,665 of JBIIDB010000057.1, forward strand.
CAGTGAAACCGTTGGCTGATATGTACTCCCGGAGGAGGATGAAAAAGTTTCAGAGTAAGGATAGTAGACACTTACCGGAGGAGCTGTCCCATCCTCCGCAAAAAATTGATTACTTGAGGGATTAAGAGGCATTAATTTTTGCAGAAACTGCTCGAGCTCAGTGTCATTTTTTTTATCAACCTCATTCCAAAAATGACGAGCAAACGAAGCAAGGTTGACCTGCCAGACACGCGTCAGCGAGTCGAACCGCGCGTACTGAAGAAGCCGGCTTTGTGCTGGAAAGATCAGATCTCCTAACAAAACACACTCATCCGAAAAAACCCGGGCATAAATAGCGGCGTTAACTACCCTGACATTTGCATTATCCCTGTAAAGCTCCTTAAAGATCCCCGTGATTTTCGAAAGTTGATCGACCAACTTCAACTCCTCGGGAGTAGTTGGATAGCGATCTGCCAGGACAACTTTTTCAGCTTCCGGAACACCGGGTGCAGAAAGATCTTGCTGACGCGCACACCCGACAAGCACTAAAAGTGTTGAGGTAAGCAACACAATAAAATTACTTTTCATAAAATTATTCGTTTAATTAAAAGAAATCATATTCGACAGCCTAAAACTGAATGATTCTTTTCGCAGAAAATTTCAGAAAACCATCATATGAAAATCTTTATTCTATTTTTCCGTATTACTACGTAGAATAACAACGTGTAGCCTAGTAGAAATACCATCGCCCAACTATTACTCCTATCACTCTTGTCATGACAATAATCATAGGCGCGCTGATAATGGCTGAATAGCTTGCCGAAAAAAATGAAACAAATCATCTTGATCACCCTTGCCTGCCTGCTTTGGTGCTACTCTAATGCGCAACAAAAGACCGAACAACTGGGTATAGAAGTAAAACCCGTAACGCTGGAGTTTTCGGTAACCCCTGGCAGCAGTGCCGCCAGAAAAATTTTTATCACTAACGCACTTAGCGAGAAAACCCAGTTTACGGCCTATATAAATGACTGGCGAAGAGATACCATCGGCAGTCATGTATTTTCTGATCCGGGAAAAGATCCGCGTTCATGTGCGTTGCGGGTGTCGGTCGATAAGCCTTTCTTTGAATTAGCGCCGGGTGAGCGACAAGAGTTGAATGTGACCTTACTGGAACCTCTCGACAGTCTAAGCAATTCACAAATGAGCTGGTGCATGCTCTTTATAGAGACGGTAAAAGAGAAAAAAATAGGAGGAGCGATAGGCTTTAAAACCACCATTGCCAATCGTTATCGCGTGGGGGTCCATGTTTACCAAACACCTCCCGAAGTCACAGAAAAAGAGATCCGACTACTTAAGATAGAATCATTGAATGATTCAGCGAACCGCTATCGTCTGGTTTGTCAGAATACCGGACAAACACAACTACAATGCTCGGGTTACGTCGAATTATTCTCGCTACAAGACGGGAGCAAAATAAGAATACCGAGTCAAGAGTTCCCCCTTTTTCCGGAGCAAGTACGGTATGTTGATTTTAGACTTCCTGCACAAATTGCCAAGGGTAAATATACTCTTACGGGAATAATAGATGCCGGCAACGAGGTAGCACTAGAGGCGGGACAACTCACCATAGAGATCAAGTGACCCCTACTGCTTTAGTAACCGTACGGGGCGTCTCTTCTCTTGTAAGACAAAATTAACTGTTGCTTCTTGTGTGCTGCGGAGGTCGACCGATTGGTACATCATAGTCGGTCGTATTGAACCTGTGAACGCCTCAGGGTTCAACGAAACGGTATAGACGCCTGCCGGAACATTGATGAAATACGCACCCTCCGCGTTGGTGAGGGCCGAAAATTCTTTTCCGGCACTGTCGATTGCTTTTACCAAAATGTGATCGGGCTCAATGGTCTGAGAACGGTAGGCATCTAATTCAATGCTGACACGACCGGCTATGACACAGCTTTTAGAAAAAGGAATCATCATTTTTTGACTCGATCGCATGTCCAGGATAAGATCACTGCTAGAAGGGGGCAACCAACCACGGTAAGCCCCGGTTGTCGCTATTGAAATTCGGTAAAGGCCGGTATCGATATTCTTCCAACGAAACGAGCCCTCTTGTCCCGTAACGAAACTTTCTTTTCCGACAGTGACAGGTATGCCGGAAAGTAGCTGATCAGTACTGTCAAACCGTTTATTCCCGTCATGGTCTGCATAGGTGGTTATCGTCAAGTCATGATACCGCCGCTTTACCGGCAAGGGAATCCGAAGCGACTTTTTTACAGATAAATTAAAAAAGGGGAAACTCGTTCCCAAAAATCCGGGAGCCGCTGACCGTGAAAATGGAAAAGTTCCCGAAAAAGAGAGCTGCCACCCTTTTTGCGGCTGTTGCCAAGAAGCCGTGACGCCGGTCGATGCGTTCACTCGGTCATCAAACCTTGTTTTCGAGAGATTGTATCGAATCTGCAGGGATACTCTTTTCCATAACCGAAATCCCACGTAGGGACTGATGGAGAGGGCTTGGTTGAGACGAACGACCACTTTTATGGTGCTATCCCTAAGCACGGGCTGCTGCAAAAAATAAGCCCGTATTCCACTGGTCTTGTAGCGATAGCTGATCGTGGTGTTATATATAAAGACCGGACGGCTCACCAGACGATCATTGGCATATCCAAGTAACGACTTCACAGACAGCGTATGACCCAATACTGATGTCTTCGAAAAGAATATCTCTCCGTATTGATAGCGTGGTAATAAAGCAGCCGAGACGCCAGTTTGACGAAGCCATCCTGTACTTAACGAAACATCTGCCATCTTTTTTCGGTACCCCACCCTAACCCCGCTTTTTTCACTGTTAAAACGAAATGCATCGGTAAGATAGACCGTATCGGTCAACAGCGTACTAACGACGCTGTTGTAGGAATAGAATACATCGAAGTAGCCCTGCTTTCGAAGCCATCTGACTTGGTGCAAGTGAGTTTGCAAACCCTTGTCCACACCCGGAAAAAATACAGAGAAACGCTGCCAGGTACTGGTCCACTCCACCTTCTCTCCGTTTCGCTGCGCGCTATATCCACCTCCCAGCGACAAGACACCACTTGACAATACAGGCACACGCAAAAACTCCTCTTGCCCCGCGGCCACATTTAACTTTATCTGCATTTTTTTATTCACCTGCCAAGCTGTCTCAACGGAAAGCAGATATTCCTGTAACCCCTTTTTGACATCCCTGTTGGCGACCGCACGAAAAACCGAAGAAGCAACAGCTACCCGACGCTCCAACCAAACACTGTAGGTATTATTCGTGAACGAACTCGGTACGGTATGCAGTATCGCTTGTGCTCCCACTTGATAAGTTGGTGAAATACGGTACAGAACTTGTAAACCCCGGCCATACGAAAAGAAATGCTGCATGGAATTTAACTGCCCGAGCGTAAGATCCCAGCGCTTGCGTTTGAATTGAGTGGTAAACACATTTCGCTCAAGCGTATTAAGAGGTCCATAAAGCTTGGAGCGAAAAGAAAGATCTACACTTCCGTCTTTCAACTGCACTGTTGCTCTGGCGGCACCATAATAACTGTATTGTTTGTCTATCATCATAAGACCCGACTCGATTTCGGCCGGAAAATCCCTAAAAGGAGTAGCATGAGCCTTACTGCCGCTTCGCGGGGTATTCAATGTTATGGGGACACTTTGAATTACACCCGTGCTATCGGTGACACTGAAGAGTACCTGTGACGAGTTTCGCGTAGTACCAACCGGTAACGGAAGTGCATATTCCACTACCGAATCGGTACCAGGCGGAAGACGAAGCGTAAATCGCCGAGGCTCTTCGTAAAAGGAGGCCTT
>JBIIDB010000058.1:0-10417 GCA_044238505.1 Chitinophagaceae bacterium
GCCGAGGAATGACCATACACGGTGCGGCCGGTCATCAGCAAGTCGGGGCGGGCATTGAACAAGGCTTCATCCATTACAAAATATTCTTGCTCCCACCCCAGCGTTACGGTCACCTTGCTGACGTTCTTGTCAAAGAAGTTGCACACGTCGGTGGCGGCTTTGCTCAGCGCCTCTGTTGCCTTCAACAGCGGGGCTTTATAATCGAGCGATTCGCCGGTATAGGAAACAAAGATGGTTGGTATGCAAAGTGTTTTTCCATTTCCGATCTCTATTACAAATGGAGGAGAGGAAGGATCCCATGCCGTATAGCCGCGCGCTTCGAAAGTGGCACGCAGTCCACCGCTAGGAAAAGAAGAGGCATCGGGTTCTTGCTGTATAAGAGCGGCTCCGTCAAATTCTTCTATGGCGGTGCCATCGCTTTTTAGTGTAAAGAACGAATCGTGTTTCTCTGCGGTGGTCCCTGTCAGGGGCTGAAACCAGTGCGTGTAGTGTGTCACTCCTTTTGTTTCGGCCCAGGCGCGCATGCCATTGGCAATCTGATTTGCCATTTCTCGATCGATCTTATGCCCTGCCTTAACGGAGGCTCTCAAACTTTTAAAAGCCTCGTCGCTCAGAAACTCCCGAGCGGTCTTCATGGTAAAAACATTCGAGGCAAAAAAGGTGGTGGTCTTGTTAGGGGCTCCTACCTGAACATTGCCCTTTTCTGTCAGTTGGCGAATGGCATCAAAACGTAGAGACATGGTTTAAGATTTTGGGCAAAGCAACATAAAATTTTTAAAAAAGTCAATTTTTTGATCTACTAAGGCTAAAGAATGTTACTTTTTGGTGTATAAGCCTTGTTTTTTAGTTATAATGTATAAAATAATTAACATTATAAAAAATAATAATGTGTAGTGAAAAAGAACAACTTTTACCCCTTGGCCGACTCTTATCGTGTAGTTTTGTGCACCAATTGACACTAACCCCATGAACGTCACTGTTTCTACCGCCCAGCAGCTTCGCCTGACCGCTGAAGAATTCGATTTGATCTGTCAAAAATTAGGCCGCACTCCCAACTTCAACGAATTATGTGCTTTCTCTGGCATGTGGAGCGAGCACTGTAGTTATAAAAACTCCATCAAGTGGTTAAAGACCTTGCCGCGCGAGGGGGGACGCATGTTAGTAAAGGCCGGCGAAGAAAATGCAGGGTTGATGGATATCGGCGATGGCTTGGGTGTAGTATTTAAAATTGAATCGCACAATCACCCCTCGGCCATAGAGCCATTTCAGGGAGCCGCTACCGGTGTGGGGGGTATTCACAGAGATATTTTTACCATGGGGGCTCGTCCGATTGCTGCCCTTAATTCGCTTCGCTTTGGGCTACTCGACGATGAGAAGACCCGGCACTTGCTGGCCGGCGTCGTACATGGCATTGGACATTACGGCAATTGTTTTGGCGTGCCCACTGTTGGGGGAGAGATCTATTTCGATGCCAGTTACCAGACTAACCCGTTGGTCAATGCCATGAGCGTGGGAATTGTACAAGCTGGTAAGACTATTTCTGCCACAGCTGCAGGCGTAGGCAATCCGGTACTGTTTGTGGGAAGTGCTACCGGCAAGGATGGAATAGGGGGTGCTTCTTTTGCCTCTGCCGACATTACGGCCGAAAGTGCCCAGGAGCTGCCTGCTGTTCAGGTAGGCGATCCTTTTCAGGAAAAGAAATTATTAGAGGCCTGCCTCGAAGTGATTGATACAGGTGCAGTGGTGGGAATGCAAGATATGGGGGCCGCCGGCATTATTTGTTCAACGGCCGAAATGAGCGCCAAAGGGGGCGTGGGCATGCGCATCGATCTCGATAAGGTCCCCACACGGCAGCCCAACATGAAGACCTGGGAATTATTATTGAGCGAGAGCCAGGAGCGCATGCTGCTGGTGGCTAAAAAGGGACAAGAGCAAAAAGTCAGAGAGGTGTTTGAAAAATGGGATCTGCCTTGCTCCGTTATCGGGGAGGTTACAGCTGATGGCATCTTGAATTTCTACATGCACGGACAACTGGAGGCCTCTATACCCGCGCATGAATTGGTGTTGGGAGGTGGAGCTCCCCAATACGAAAGAGCTTTTGCGCGTCCGTCATATTTTGACCAGATCGCGGCTTTCGACCCCTCTGCGATCGCACTGCCCGCCGACATTCGTAGCGCTGCAGAAAAATTGATCGCATTACCTACCATCGCATCCAAGCGCTGGATCTATCGTCAATACGATAGTATGGTGGGGACAGCCAATACTAATACCAATGCGCCATCCGATGCGGCCGTGGTGGCCGTTAAGGGAACTACTAAGGGCCTGGCGGTGACTACCGATTGTAACAGCCGTTATGTGTATGCCGATCCGCGCAAGGGTGCCATGATCGCAGTAAGTGAGGCGGCGCGCAATATTGTTTGCTCCGGAGGTGTCCCCTTGGGTGTTACCAACTGTCTCAATTTCGGTAATCCCTACGACTCCGGAGTATACTATCAATTCACTGAAGCTATTCAAGGGATGGGCGAAGCTTGTCGCAAATTCGATACACCGGTTACGGGAGGGAATGTTAGTTTTTACAACCAGAATCCCGATGGCCCTGTTCATCCCACCCCTACGATCGGTATGGTGGGCTTGCTGGAGCAAATCGACAAAAAGATGACAGTGGGCTTTAAGCAGGAAGAAGACGAGATCTACCTGTTGGGTGCCGTTACCAACGATCTCGGATGTTCCGAATACCTGCATCGCTTGTGTGGCGTTAGTCATTCCCCGGCTCCCTATTTTGAATTGGAAGGGGAGTATGCATTGCAACAACTGGTGGCCTCGCTGATAGAGGCAGCGCTTATTGCCAGTGCGCATGATGTGAGCGAGGGTGGCCTGATCACCACCTTGCTCGAAAAGAGTTTTGTGTCCGGTAAGGGCTTTACGGTAAAAAGTCCCGAAAGAGCCATGGACGGAAAACCGCTTCGAGCCGATGCTTGCTGGTTTGGTGAAGGGCAAAGCCGGGTAGTGGTCAGTGTACCGGTCGCTCATCGCACGGCGTTTTTACAGCACGTGGCCAAGGGTCCGGTTCCGATTACCTTGCTGGGCCGGGTAGAAGGAGAGTCGGTCTGCATCGATGGTCAGTCATGGGGACCGGTCAGTGACTGGCAGCACCGCTATGATACCGCTATCGAATCGAAGCTGTAGGGATGTGTATAAGATCTGCATATGGCAACACAAATAATCCCTTACCTTTACACGACCTCCTGTACTTCCCCTTAACGCTTACTCTAAGGCTTCATAAAGTGCCCGCAGGTCAATTGATTAGTTGATTCGGCTGAAAAAAATTGATGCTGCATGTCTAAGTTTATTTTTGTGACCGGAGGAGTCACTTCTTCGTTAGGAAAAGGAATTGTAGCTGCCTCGTTGGCTAAGCTGTTGCAGGCAAGAGGTCTTCGGGTCACCATTCAAAAATTCGATCCTTACATCAATGTCGATCCCGGCACACTCAACCCGTATGAGCATGGCGAATGCTATGTGACCGAAGACGGGGCTGAGACCGATCTCGATCTGGGACACTATGAGCGATTTTTAAATATCTACACCTCACAAGCCAACAACGTCACTACCGGAAGAATCTACCAGACGGTCATCAACAAAGAACGCGAAGGAGCTTTTTTAGGAAAGACGGTGCAGGTTGTTCCCCATATCACCGACGAGATCAAGCGTCGTATGAAGTTATTGGGGCAATCGGGTGAATTTGATGTGGTGATCACTGAGCTGGGTGGCACCGTGGGCGATATTGAAAGTCTTCCCTTTGTGGAGTCAGTGCGTCAGTTGCAATGGGAATTGCCCGAGGATGATACGGTAGTGGTGCACCTTACACTCATCCCTTACCTCAAGGCCGCCAAAGAACTCAAAACGAAACCTACCCAGCATAGCGTCAGGATGCTGAGTGAAGAAGGCGTGCATCCCGATATAATAGTGTGTCGTACCGAAAGACCGTTGAGTCCCGACCTCAAGCGAAAGATCGCCCTGTTTTGCAATGTTAAACCCGAAGCGGTGATAGAGGCCGCCGATGCCAGTACGATCTACGAAGTGCCGGTGCTTATGATGCGCGAGGGGCTTGATACTATCGTTCTCAAAAAATTGAATCTTACGGCAACGCGCGAACCTGATCTTTCCAAGTGGAAACTTTTTTTAGATAAACTCAAGTACCCCAAAGGAAAAGTATCGATCGGGCTGGTCGGCAAGTATATAGAACTGCAAGATGCCTATAAATCCATTTTGGAATCCTTTATTCATGCCGGCGCCATCAATGAATGTCAGGTGCAGATACATAATGTTCACAGCGAATACATCACAGCCGAGAATGTAGCCGAGAAGCTGAGCGGCCTCGATGCCCTGTTGGTAGCCCCCGGATTTGGTCATCGCGGGGTAGAAGGTAAGATCACAGCTGTTCGCTACGCTCGCGAGAACAAGCTGCCTTTCTTCGGCATTTGCCTGGGGATGCAGATGGCCGCTATAGAGTTTGCCAGACATGTACTGGGCAAGGCCGGTGCCAACTCTACCGAGATGGATCCACAGACGCCACACCCTGTTATTGATTTGATGGATGAGCAAAAGAAAGTGACGGCTAAAGGGGGCACGATGCGCCTGGGCGCCTACCCCTGTCATGTTGTTAAAGGAAGTCTCGCGCATCGGATCTATGGACAAGAGCAGATCAGCGAAAGGCATCGTCATCGTTGGGAATTCAACAACAAGTACCTGGCCGACTTCGAAGCTGCCGGTATGTTAGCCAGTGGCAAGAATCCCGATACGGGGCTGGTGGAGATCATCGAATTAACCGATCATCCTTTTTTTATTGGGGTGCAGTATCACCCTGAGCTAAAAAGTACGGTAGAAAACCCGCAGCCCATCTTTGTAGCATTCGTGAGGGCTGCCTTGCAGCATGCCGCCGATCGGTTAACGCCGGCTGCTGCCAGAGCCACCAGTCTTCGCTAAGCCAGTGCTCAGCGGGCGTTCCCTTATCTTTGTCGGCCCTTTACAAGCCAAACTACAAGGTCATGAATTTTGATCGCAATTCGGTTACCGGTTTTATTATTCTTGCTGTTCTTTTTTTCGGATACTTCTACTACACGAACGAAGAGCAGGCGGCTTATAACAAAGCCAAGGCCCGACAGCAATTTGTGGCCGACTCTATCGCCAAGGCTAACCGACCGCTGGTAGATACAGCGGCCCTTCGTGCCGATACGCTCAGGGCCGACAGCCTTAACAGGGTAGCTTCGGCCGGCTATTTTGCCAACGCTGTATCGGGTACCCCCCAGCTCATTACGCTATCGAATAACTTGATGAAGGTTTCTTTTACCACGCGTGGAGCGCAGATAGCCGACGTTCAGCTTAGTAATTTTGGTCAACACAAAGACAGTGCACGCGTAGTGCTGGCCAAGGGGCTCTACAACCAGCTCAGCTATGCGATTAAAACAGGCCTCAATAGCACAGCGCAAACTTCCGATCTGTTTTTTACGCCGGCGGTGGTCACTACCGGATCTGATGGCAGTCAAACTCTTCGTCTGTCACTGGCAGCTGCTGACAGCGCCACACCCACTTCGCTGACGCACGTGTACACCATACATCCTGACAGTTACCTTATCGATTTTTCGATCGAGATGCAGGGTACGGAACGATTGCTGTCACAAGGGCTGCTTTCGCTTCAGTGGCAATACGAGGCTTTTAAGCAAGAAGAAGATATTGCATACGAAAAACAGAATACGCAAGTAGGTTTTGAAGAGGGCGGTGAGTTCGACTATTTTACCATCGGCAACAGAACCGAGGTGCCTTTTACTAAGCCTGTGTCTTGGTTGGGGGTTCGTCAACGTTTTTTCTTTGCGGCGCTGGCTGCAAAGAATTCGTTTACCTCAGGTCAACTCTCTTGGACCCTGCCCAACGATTCGTTGGGAGTAGTTGTGCGTAGCACCGCTGCGGTCAAGATGGAACTGCCCGCCAGCGGAGCTGCAAAGGCCGAACTGAATCTTTATTACGGGCCCTCCGACTATCAAGTGCTTAAAAAGATGCCCTACGGTTTCGATCGCATCGTCAACCTGGGCCAGGGAGTCTACGCCTTTGTTCGTCCCATCAACAAATACATTATTGTTCCCATTTTCGATTTTATGCGCAACCTGAGTGGTGCCAACCTGGGATTGGCTATTGCGCTTCTGACACTTTTTATACGATTAGTCACCTCTCCGCTTACGTATTCGAGTTACCTGAGCGGAGCCAAGATGAAAGCCTTGCGTCCGGAGATCAACAAGCTCAAAGAGAAATTCGGAGACGACCAGCAATCCATCAGCATGGAGCAGATGAAGTTGTTCCGCGAGGCCGGCGTCAATCCGTTGGGCGGTTGTATTCCTGCCCTGCTGCAGATCCCCATCTTCTTTGCGCTGTTCAGTTTCTTTAATTCTGAGATCGCGTTGCGGGGTGCCTCGTTCTTGTGGGCGCAGGATCTGTCTGCCTACGACGCTCCGCTGCGGTTCGGGTTTCATATCCCACTCTTCGGCGACCACCTGAGTTTATTCAATTTGTTGGCGACTCTTACCAGCTTGCTGATCTCTGTGTACAGCATGAGCATGAGCCCCGATCAGAGTAATCCCGTCATGAAGTACATGCCCTATATATTCCCGTTCTTCATGCTCTTCTTTTTTAACAATCTTCCCTCGGCCCTTACTTGGTATTACACCGTGTCGAACCTGATTACGCTGGCTATGCAATTCGTGATTCAAAATTATATTATCGATCATGATAAGATCCTGGCCCAGATCCAGGAAAACCGAAAGAAACCGAAGGCAAAGTCTAAATGGCAGCAAAAGCTGGAGGAGATGCAGGAGCAGCAAAAAAAATTAAAGGACCGTAAATAATTACAGTAATTTACTGCTTGTAATCGGTTCGGCCTGATGAACATTAAAATACTTTTGACGATCTGCAGCGGTTTGTTTTTTGCCGCTGTCCTGCAGGCGCAGCGAAGACTCTCCGAGGCCACCTTGATCTATCAAGTTCATATGATAGAGGCAGACAGCCTGACCCGTCAGCCGGGTGTTGCAGAAGAGGCTGTCAGTACTTGCTACCTGAAAGGAGCCAATAGCCGAACCGACTTGATTACATCGGTGGGTAAGCAATCCACCATTTTTATCAGTAAGTCTCCTCAGGTAGTACTCTTAAAGGAGTATGGTAACCAGCGTTACCTGACTCGGCTTACCCGTGCCCAGTGGGAGCAGTCCAATAATCGATACAGGGATGCCCGCATCGAGCTGAAAACCGATACCCTTCGCATCAAGGGATATCGCTGTTTTAAAGCGCTCATCACGCTGGCCGATTCGAGCGTCTATTCCATTTGGTATACCACCGAGCTGGTGCCGCTTAACAGAGAGTTTTTGCCTTTAGCCGGCGCGGTGCCGGGTCTTATCATGTCGTTTGAGACATTATTAGGGGGCAGCAAGGTTCGCTACGATATCGATCAGATCGTCATGGCCCCGGTGCCACAATTACTTTTCGATATTCCCGAATCGGGATATCGATTGTTAGAGGTCCAATAAAAAAATCAGGGATGGCGAAGGGAGCGATTGCCCAGTTCAAGCTTGAGCTTGTTGACCAAAACATTTTTGCGAAGGGGCAGCGTAAAGGAATTTTTACCAACCTGCATAGTTACATCGGTGTTCAATTTTACCACGCGTTGCTGTTGCGGAGCCAGTACGGTATTGCCGCGAAAATTGTACCCGGACCGTAGGGTCAAGGACCCGTCGAACCCAACGGTTCGTCCACTCAGCAGTTTGCGGGTGGCCGCAGACTGTCTTTTCTTGCCATCCCCCAACGTAGCATAGGCTGCCGCTCCGACACAAAGAAGGAGTGCCACCGCCAGCATACGGGAGCTGAAAAAAAGTGTAAATGGTGATAACGGTTTACGCATCTGTTACAAAAATACAAAACAACAAATTTGTAACAAAGTTGAATTTTAGGGCTCTTTTTTAGGGGTGCTTCTGCCCGTAGTTGGCGGTAGGGCCTCCCTGCCCGGATAATGCACAGCTGGGGATAAAACCCTCATACTCCGTACGATATTTTTGTAGTAAATTGTTGAAAACAAAGCAAAAGCCATGGCAGAGCACACCCCCAGTGAGGAAAGAGAGGAGATGGCTGAGCTGCTCAGTCAGTTCGAGCAACTGCGCTCAGGAAGCGGGCACTCCTTCTTAGAGGAGGACGCCTTTGAAAAGATCATCGACCATTTTCAGCAAAAAGAGCAAGTCGATAAGGCGCTGGAGGCCGCGAATCTGGCTGTAGAACGATTTCCCTATTCCGCCTCACTGCAGATCAGAAAGGCCGATATTCTGCTGGTTCATCGTCGTTATCGCGAAGGATTGCGGGTGCTCGATCAGGCCTATTTGCTCGATAGCCGCGACATCAACATTTACATTTTACGCACGGATGCTTACTTGGCCCTCGATCAACAAGAAAAGGCCGTGGCCTTGTTAGAGGAAGCGTTGGCGCATTTCGAAGGAGAGGAAAGGGTAGAGTTGTTGTTCGAATTGGCCGATGTTTATGACGACTACGAAGATTTTGAAAAAGTGTTCGATTGTCTCAAGGGTGTGCTGGAGGTAGATCCCATCAATGAAGAGGCGCTATACAAAATTTGTTTTTGGACCGACTTCACCGGGCGCAACGAAGAGGGGATCAAACTGCACCTCAAGATTCTGGATGACCATCCGTACAGCGAGCTGGCATGGTTTAATCTGGGAGCCGCGTATCAGGGACTCAAGCTCTACGAAAAATCGATTGATGCGTACAAGTATGCCGTAGCGATCGAGGATAAGTTCGATTATGCCTATCGTAATATGGGAGATGCTTTTATCCGACTCAGAAAATACCGGGAGGCGATCGAGGTATTGGAGCGGGTACACGAGCTGGCCAAGCCCGAAGATGTGATCTATGAGGCCATTGGATACTGCTTCGAAAAGCTAAAGCAACCCGCCCAAGCCCGTTTCAATTATCGCAAGGCATCGCACCTTAGGCAAGAGGACAGTCGAATTCTCTACAAGATCGCCTGCACCTACTTCAATGAGCAAAGTTGGGAGGCCGCCTACAAACAAGTAGACACGGCCATCCGCATGCACCGCAGTCAGTTTGACTATCAACTGCTGGCCGGCGAATGCTGTGTGCAACTCGGACGAACCAAAGAAGCTGTGCAACACTTTATGCAGGCGGTTCGTGCCAAGCCGCGTAACAAGGCCGGTTGGGAATCACTCATCAGTTGTTTGTACCAGGCCGAGTGGTGGGAGGAGGCAATATTGCAAACCTCCTTGGCCTTGCAAGCCACTAAGAACAAGCCCCTGTTTTTGTACTACAAGGCTGCTGTCTTGTTCGGGGCCGGACAATCCAAAGAAGGCCTCTTGCAGCTCGAAGAAGCGTTGGATCAGGACCCCAGATTGCTTAAACGATTCGTCTCGCTGCGCCCTTCCATTTTGCAAAATCCGCAAGTGGTCGACCTGCTCGCTCGCTATAAGCGAAAGGGCTAACGGGTGTATTTCGTTTTGTAATTGGTATTACATTTGCAGCTATGAATTATCATCTTTCGCAAATGCCGGACCGGCTGGCTAAACCCCGCGTATCAGGACTCACCATGGTCATGGATAAAGGACTTAGCACCGATGAGGCTAAACATTTTATGAGTGTGGCCTATCCGCATGTAGACATTGTGAAGTTAGGCTTCGGCACCTCCTATGTTTCTCCCAACCTGCGCGAGAAACTAGACCTTTATCGCTCTTACGATATTCCCGTTTATTTCGGAGGCACGCTGTTCGAAGCCTTTTTGATCCGTAATCAGTTTGATGATTACATCAATGTCTGCAAAGAGTTCGGGATCTCTTATATGGAGGTCAGCGATGGATCCATCACCATACCCCATGCGGAAAAATGCGGCTATATCGAAAAGCTTACGCGCTATGGCACCGTGCTCAGCGAGGTGGGGAGCAAAGACGCGGCTCATATCATACCACCTTACAAGTGGATCGAGCTGATGAAAGCCGAATTAGCGGCCGGTTCCAGCTATGTGATCGCGGAGGCACGTGAGGCCGGTAACGTCGGTATCTACCGGGGCAGTGGAGAGGTGCGTGAAGGACTGGTGCAAGAGATCTTGACGCAGATCGCCGGCGAAAAAATTATTTGGGAAGCTCCGCAAAAAGCACAGCAATTGTATTTTATAGAACTGTTGGGGTGCAACGCCAACCTCGGCAACATTGCTCCGACCGAAGTGATACCGCTCGAGGCGATGCGCGTGGGTCTTCGCGGTGATACGTTCCATTTTTATCTTTCGCCCAATAGCTGAGCGCATGCGTAGTTTTGGTTTGATAGGAAAACCGCTTACGCACTCTTTTTCGAAACGCTATTTTTCAGA
>JBIIDB010000194.1:0-2887 GCA_044238505.1 Chitinophagaceae bacterium
AAGGGCCAAAGCGATCACCTTCGAAGCAAGTGGTAGAAATAATCTCTGGCTTAGCGCAATCGATTATATCAAAGGCCATCCACTCAAAGGGGCAGGTTACGGAAATTGGAAACTAGCCTCCATCCCCTACGAAAAAGAACATATAAATGAGCTCTTTGTAGCCTACCACTCGCACAATGACTTCTTGGAGATGACGGCCGAGACCGGATGGATAGGCGGCCTGCTATATCTTTCTATTTTTGTGCTGGCCAGCTTTTGGCTGCTACGGATCTTCTTAGACCGGAATGCCACTCACCTGTTTGGGCCGGCTATCTTTTTGACCATGGCCCTGGCCAGTTATTTCACCGATGCGACATTCAACTTTCCCGTTGAGCGGCCAGGCATGCAATTCTTTTTAGCCTTTACGCTAGCCGCGATTTTACAACTGCATCTGGCGCACCGAAAACTCTCGGGTACCTCTTCTTCCATTCGTAACGTGCCTATCAGCCCAGATATATATGCACTGGTCTGTATTATCGCGCTGGGCTTCTCTGCCTTTTTTAATACCAAAGTGTATGAATCGATGCGGGGACAGTACTATATTAATCAAGACATGCTCAAAGCAGAGCCCAGCCTCGATTTTGAAAAAGTAAATAAAGACCTGCCCTCCATTCCTAATCTGAACGCTTTTTGCTTTCCGATACGTTTGATCAAAGCCAGGTACCTGATGAAAGCCCAAAAGTATCCAGAGGCGCTTCGGCTTTTAGAAGAGAGTCGCGAGGAAAGCCCAAAGCTCTCGATCAATGAGTTCTTTACCGCCCAATGCCATTTGTCCCTTAACCAAAAAGACAGTGCTTTCTACTGGGCCAGCAAGGCCTTTGAGTATCGCCCTCGCGTGCGCAATAACTATGTACTGTTAAACCAACTTTTGGCAGAAAGAAAGGATAGTTTACAAATAGAGAAGAACTTTATCACGGCCAGAAGACTTCGAAATGAGGAGTGGGTATGGAACAGTTACTTGGGAGCTGCTTCGCAGGTGGGCGTGTCCAGTGAACGATTGCAGGTGTTACTGGATAGTGCTCTTCAGTACTTTCCACAAGACACCATGCTCAATGCCAGACGGGGTGAAATTGGAAACGTAAAAGCGAGACCTTATTTCGAGGCAGCCTCCAGAGCTTTTGCACAAGGCAACTATAGAGCTGCCATAGACAACTTTAAAAAAGCCCAGCAGCTCAATCCCTACGACTACGCCTTTGATGAGAATATTGGTCTTTGTTATCACTCCATGGGAGATTTCAACCAAGCAATACCTTATTTCGATAAAGTGGTAGCGAGCGGAAAAGCAAGAGATGCAAAGTCACTCGTATTCAGAGGTCTAGCCCTGATATCCATTGGTAAGAAAACAGAAGGATGTAACAGCCTGCAACAAGCAGCTGCCAGAAACTACCCAGGCGCCAGCGATTTGATCAAAGCAAACTGCCAGTAATCAATAGTAGAAGTGCTGGGCAGGTACTTTGAAGGGCTTCTTCTTGGATCCTAGAAAATAACTGAATGCAATTTCCATGCTCTGCACCGAGTTGTAATACGTACGAACATCGGAGCGAATAAAATCATACGTAAAGCCAACGCTCCAGCGTTGGGCTTCTACAGCTGCATAGGCTATATAAGAATCTCCAATGCGGTACATAGCACCGCCGTTTAACCGGCTGATGGCATGATCGCCTTGTATCTTATACTTATAAATACCGCCGAGAGTGACCAGATCGGTATACCCATAGCTGCTATAAAGCGAGGTAAAGTGCAGTTCATCTCCACCCTTATACTTTTTGGCAAGTGAAGCTTGCAAATTTAACCGCATACGCATAGAGAAAGAGGCTTGCTCGTAAGCAGAGATATCTGGCTGCGCCAAGTGATAAGCACTGGCACCGAGGTTAACGTCCCACTTCTTACCAATAGCACGATAATGGATGCCCGCGGCCACATCAAAATAATTACGCTGGGGTAGCTGTATGGGATCGTTAGCGGCAATAGAGCGAATAAATCCGAAACTTCCGAACTGCGATTGATATAAAAACTTGCTTTGGTCGAACAAGCGGCTGCCATAGGTAGCCATCAATCCACCACCAAAGGTTTGCTTGGCTTCTCGATCAAGCGCTACGTTGTAAGCGAAGCCCGCAGAAAAGTAATTGTTCTTTAACAGACCGCCATTGGAGGCATCGGTTAATCCCATAATTCCAAGCGCCAGCTGGTTCTTTTCGTTCTTTTTAGTGGCGAGTGGAATTTCGGCAGAAACAGATGATGTTTCATAGGCTGCCCCGGCTGATCCCCACCACTGCGAGCGGTGAGTAGCCAATACGCGGGTTCCCGTATTTCCCTTTCCGATCAAGGCCGGATTCAAGGTCATAGGCGACGTAAAATATTGAGAAAAGTAGGGGTCCTGTGCAAACAGGCCCCCGCTTTTCATCAAAATTACCAGTAGTGATACATATATTCTTTTCATATGCTTTGTTCTATAGGGTCTTATCGGATTAGTGTAATTAGGCCTCGTTCTGTTATGTTGATACCGGAGTTGGTCACGGCCTCAGCTACCCACATGTAGGTGCCCGTTGGCATCTTGTTACCGTTAAAGGTTCCATCCCAACTATCACCTGCATTAGAGGTAACATAGACCATCTTGCCGGTACGATCGAAGATTCTGAAGTAACGCAGGCTTCTGATACCGACCATATTCATCACCACACGGTCGTTGATACCATCTGTATTCGGAGTGAAGACATTGGCCACATATACTCCGTAGCTACGGAACACACGCACCAGCATCGTATCGACCGTCTGACAACCCACCGCTGTTGTTACACGAATCCTGTACTCCTGCTCCGCCGTGAGCGTTGCAGTCGGACGCTGAAGG
>JBIIDB010000059.1:0-10379 GCA_044238505.1 Chitinophagaceae bacterium
GACAAAAAGACAGGGTCCCATGATTTTTCTGAACGATTTAACTGGTACTGACCACCGCGGTCCTTACTACCGGGATCTTCCGAATAACGCTTTGCCAATTGCTCGAAAGTAGCCAGCTTGAGATCGATCTGACGGCGATAATTGTTCATTTCTCCAACAATATATTGCTCCAGATCGCGCGAGGCTTTGGGGTAGACGATGATCTGTCCAATTTCCAGTTCCGATTCGTAAAAAGGTAAACTATCCTTGGGGATCTTCTCGTACCACGCTTTTACTTCGACAGGTGTAATGCGCACATTCTCCACGATCTTACGCTGCATGGCACCAGCCAGTTTTTGTTCGCGCACCGACTCTCGAGCATCATCTTTGATCTGGTAAATGGTCTTGCCGGCAATTTCTTCGACCGCTTCTTGGCTACCGAATTGATTGATGTAGGTGCGAATACGATTATCGAGATCGGCCTCTACCTCATCGTCGGTAACAGGTAAGGAATCTTTCTGTGCCTGCAACATCATCATCTTAGAGACCACTGCCTGTTCCATAATCAGGCACTCGGCATTATCAGGAACTGTTTCGCCTCTGCGAGCAATATCGGCTACCGAGTTCTTGATGTCGGAGAGAAGGATAATGCGGTCTCCTACTACCCCTGCAATCTTATCGGCCACCACTTTTTTAGGTTGCGCCTGTGCCGTCAGTGAAAGCAGCACACTGCAAAAAAAACTAATTGCTATTTGACACCTATACATAATCTCAAATGTAAGTGACCTGCTACTTTCGGGCAGAAGGCCACCGGGGGTTTAACAAAAGCTTAGAGCGTTCGTTTTACTTCTTCTATTTCGTAGGCCTCCACCACATCGCCCACTTTAATGTCGCTAAAGTTCTTGATGGTAAGACCGCACTCCATTCCGTTGAGTACCTCTTTGGCATCATCCTTAAAGCGCTTGAGCGATCCCAATTCAGCGACTACTCCCTCAGCTGTGGGGTAAACCACAATACCATCCCGAATCAGGCGGATCTTTGAATCGCGCTTGATCTTTCCGTCGCGAACAAAGCAACCGGCCACCGTGGCCTTATCGAACTTGAATACCTCTCTGATCTCCACATTGGCCACGATCTTCTCCTGGGTCTTAGGTTCGAGCATTCCCTCCATGGCATTCTTGACCTCTTCGATCGCGTTGTAAATAATGGAGTACATCTTGATCTCGATACCGGCGTTTTCGGCCAGCTTCGATGCCTGCAGCGAAGGACGAACATTAAAGGCGATCACGATGGCATCGGAAGCCTCTGCCAGTACAATATCGCTTTCATTGATCTGTCCTACTCCTTTGTGGATCACATTGACCAAGATCTCTTCGGTAGAAAGTTTCTGTAAAGAGTCACTCAAGGCCTCTACCGATCCATCCACGTCACCCTTGATGATAACATTAAGCTCCTTAAAGCTGCCGAGTGCCAGACGACGACCGATCTCGTCGAGGGTGATATGTTTCTTAGTACGAATACCTTGCTCGCGCAAGATCTGGGCACGACGATTAGCGATCTCTTTAGCCTCGGATTCGTCTTCGTAGACCTTGAACTTTTCTCCGGCCTGGGGAGCACCGTTCAATCCTAATATAACAGCCGGTGCAGAAGGACCTGCCTTAGTCTCTTTTTTATTACGCTCATTGAACATGGCCTTTACACGTCCATAGAACTGACCACTCACCACCAGATCTCCGGGTTCGAGCGTGCCGTTCTCTACCAGTAAGGTAGCCACGAAGCCGCGGCCCTTATCGAGGGAGGCTTCTATGATGGTACCCGATGCCTCGCGGTCCGGGTTAGCCTTTAGATCGAGCATCTCTGCTTCGAGCAATATTTTCTCTAACAGCTTATCGACATTCAACCCTTTCTTGGCTGATAATTCCTGACTTTGGAATTTTCCACCCCATTCTTCGACCAGCAGGTTCATCTGCGACAGCTGCTCATAAATCTTTTGGCTATTGGCACCGTCTTTGTCGATCTTATTGATGGCAAATATCATGGGTACACCGGCTGCCTGCGCATGGCTGATCGCCTCGCGCGTTTGCGGCATCACCGCATCATCCGCTGCAATAACGATGACCGCAATGTCGGTCACCTTGGCACCACGGGCACGCATGGCGGTAAAGGCCTCGTGACCGGGCGTATCCAAAAATGTGATCTCTCTTCCATTGGGGATGGCTACCCGATACGCACCAATGTGCTGGGTGATACCACCGGCCTCGCCCGCTACCACATTAGCGCTGCGGATGTAGTCGAGCAGCGAGGTCTTACCATGGTCAACGTGACCCATGATCGTTACGATCGGTGAGCGGGGTTGCAGATCTTCTTCATCATCTTCGTCATCGCCATCCGTTTCCATCTCCATCTGCTTCTCCATATCGATAAACTCTGCAATAAATCCAAATTCACTGGCTACCAGCTCGATCACTTCGGCATCCAGTCGCTGGTTGATCGACACCATAATACCCAGACTCATACACTTGCTGATCACATCGGCAAAGCTCACATCCATCAGACTGGCCAATTCGCTTACGCTGATGAATTCAGTCAGCTGCAGCTTGTTGTCATCGACAGCTTCGCCCATGGCCTCGGCCATTTCCTGACGCTTCTCACGACGCAGTTTAGCTTTAACGCCTTTTCCTTTTCCGGTTCCGCCACCACTTAACTTGGCTTGCGTTTCCTGGATCTTTCGTTGAATTTCTTTTTCATCGATCAGTTTGTCTTCGCGCTTGGCACCACGAGGTTGCGGTCTGGCACCTCCTCTTCCGCGATTAAATCCACCACCGGTTCTGCCATCTTGATCTTTATTGATAAAGATCTCGCGGTGCGTGGTATCTTTTTTGGCGATCGGAATCCGCTTACGAGGTTTCTTTTCGTCGCGCACCGGACGGGTTTCACTGTCAGTGGGCAGATCGATCTTACCCAAGATCTTGGGACCGGATAATTTTTCGACCTCGATATTTTCAATAACAGGAGGGGCTTCTTCTGCAGGCGCCGCTTCGGCTACGGGAGCCGGCGCTTCTTGTGTAGTTGCTTTTTCTTTTTTTGCTTTAGCAGGCTTTACTTCTTCGGTCGCTTCTTCTTTTTTAGCCTTTGCACCTCGCTTAGGACGGGTTGATGAATCAATAGCCCCCAGATCGATCTTTGTAACCACTTTGGGGCCCTCGAGTTCAGGCGCCTCGGCTTTTACCACAGCTTCGGGAGCTGCCTGTGCGGCAGGGGCCTCTGCAGATTCTTCTTTCTTCTTAGATGCTTTGCCGGCAGAAGGTTTATCGGCCGCCTTGAATGTAATCTCTTCGTCTTCTTTCTTTTTGCGTGCCTCGCCCTGTGCAGACTTGGGAAGTTCGAGCTGGTCACTCTTCATCTTGGCGACCTTATCACTCTGAAACTCCTGCTGCAACGAGCGATACATGTCTTCCGTTAATTTAGACGTCGGCTTTAGTTCGTCTTTGGGGAAGCCCTTACCTACTAAAAAGTCAATAAGGGTGTCCTGACCAATGTTGAACTCTTTGGCCGCTGCCAGTAATCGGGGAAGTTTTAATTCTGCCATTCCAATCGGTTGTTTCGTTAGTGTGACCCCTTTTTGGAGATCGTTTATTCCTTTTCAAATTCTGTCTTCAACACTTTTCGGAGCTCGTTGATGGTCTCTTTTTCGAGATCGGTACGACGCTCCAATTCATCGGCGGTGAGATTCAGTACACTGCGAGCCGTATCACAACCCACACGCTTGAGCTCATCAATGACCCATCCGTCGATCTCGTCGCTGAATTCTTCGAGATCGATATCGAATTCTTCTTCATCTCCTTCATTATCGCGATACACGTCTAGTTCGTATCCGGTAAGTTCAGAGGCCAGCTTGATATTGACCCCGCGACGACCGATCGCCAGCGATACCTGATCAGGCGCCAGATACACATTGGCATGTTTACCCTCGGTATCTAATTCCATACTCGTGATACGCGCAGGAGTAAGTGATCGCTGGATCAGTAACTGCGTGTTCGCCGTGTAATTGATCACATCGATATTCTCGTTCTTTAGTTCGCGCACGATACCATGAATGCGGCTTCCTTTCATACCCACGCAAGCACCTACCGGATCGATACGATCGTCGTATGATTCGACCGCCACTTTGGCCCGCTCTCCCGGATCGCGTACGATCTTTTTGATCACGATCAACCCATCGAAGATCTCAGGCACCTCGATCTCCAGCAACTTGGCCAAAAATTCGGGAGCTGTACGAGATAAGATGATAACAGGGTTATTGTTCTTCATGTCTACACGTCTGATCACCGCACGAATACTCTCCCCCTTCTTAAAATAGTCTTGAGGTATCTGTTCGCTCTTGGGGAGGATCAGTTCGTTGCCTTCTTCGTCGAGTAACAAGATCTCTTTCTTCCATACCTGGTATACCTCGGCGCTGATAATGTCGCCTACTCGATCGCCATATTTTTTTGCGAGTGCATTTTTCTTAAGATCGCTTATGCGACTGGCCAGCGTTTGCTTGGCCGCTAAAATGGCACGACGCCCAAAGTCGAGCAGGTCGATCTCTTCGTAGAGCTCTTCCCCCACTTCAAAATCAGGTTCGATCTTAGCCGCTTCGCTGTAGGGCACCTGTGCCAACGGATCTTCTACCTCACCGTCTTCAACGATCATCCGGCGACGAATGATTTCGAGGTCGCCCTTTTCGGCGTTAACGATAACGTCGAAGTTATCGTCACTTCCGTATTTCTTTCTGAGCAAAGTTTTGAATACATCTTCTACCACTTTCATCATCGTGGGTCGGTCAATGTTTTCCGCGTCTTTGAAGTCCTGGAAAGCATCAATTAAGTTAATACTGGACATAAGGCAAATTTTTGATCCGTTTCTGTTTTAAAATTTAATTTGAATTTTTGTCGCTTTTATTTCCGAGAAGGGGATCACATGGGTATGTGTCTCCGTCTTTTTTCCTTTTCCTTTTGTTTCTGTCAACTCGATCTGTGTGTCACTGACCACCTCCAGCACTCCTTCTTTTTTAGCGCCGTCGACCAGGACCACTTCGACCGGTCGGCCGATATTTTTAACATACTGTCGGTGCAGTTTTAGCGGCTCATCCAGCCCGGGCGAAGAGAGCTCCAGCGAAAAATCGCCATTCGGAAACACCCCCTCTTCTTCCAGCTGACGGTAAAGCTTTCGGTTATATGATACTAATTTATCAACACTAACTCCTTGATCTCCATCAATATAGATCTTTACATTGTTGGTCGGCTTTATGCGCACCTCCACCACAAAAAGGTCTTTTTCGGCCCCGATCAGGGCGGCCGCACGCTCTTGTAGATTGGTTATCAATGCTATCTGATCCATAGGTAAAAAGAAGAAGGGAACGATTTCGTTCCCTTCGCGCTTCATTACAGGTACAAAAGTAAGCTAATCGGGCCTTTTTGCCAAAAGAAAATTCAATCCCCTATTTGACCCTCTCAAAGAGCAACTCAGGCTCGTTGGTGGTAATAAAATCGAAGCCCTGCTCTAAAAACCAGTCCAACAGGGCCATGTCGTTTACCGTCCATGCGTTCAAGACCAGTTTCAAGCGCTTGGCCTGTGCGATCCAGTCGGGGTTTTTTTGAAAGACCGAAAAATTGTAATCGATGCCGTCGATACCATCTTTTGCGACCTGTTCTGGCGAACGTTCTCCATTCAAGTAGTGTACCCGGGCATTTTTCTGACGCTGTTTTAATACCAGCAGCTGGTCATAATCGAAACTGATATACTCCGTGTAAGCCGCTACCCCTGCCTCTTGCACGGCTGCTAGTACCGATCGGGCAATGAAATCACGCCGTTCGGTGGTCTTGATCTCAGTGGGTTTTATCTCGAGAATCAACCGGGTGGCGGGCTTGTCTTGTTGACCTGCTTTTAAATAGGCTGACAAGGTCGGCAACACCTCTCCGTTAGATAGCGGCTGCTGGGCCAGCAATGCATACGGAGTAGATTCGATCAACATGCCCTGGTAATGTGCATCGTGATTGATCACCAGAACGCTATCGGCCGTCATGCGCACATCGAATTCCGATCCCGCGCAATTGAGCCGTATGGCCTCGCGCAGCGAAGCGATGGAATTTTCGGGAAATCTATTTTTCTTAAAGGCTCCGCGGTGTGCAATAACAGGATTGGACATAAATGTAAGTTGACTTCGCTTGAGGGTATAAGAGCTGCGCGAATTATTCATTTCGTCGATCAGCTCCAGCTCAATGACCGGATCGCTTTCCCATCGTATTGTTATCAATCCGATATTATTTTCCATTACCGGACCTTCGATACGGTTTCGGTTGGGGGTGGCAAAATCCCAAACAGAAGTAATGCCGCTCGATGTAATATCATAGAGAGGATATAGACCCGGCGAACGCAGTCGCGAGATTTCGCCATAGTGCACATCGCCCGTTAAAAAGAGGACTCCCTCGGCCCGGGTATCACGAATCAGGCGACAGAGCCGTTCTTGCTCATGAGGATAATTGGCCCAAGCCTCGTATCCGTTGAACTCGATGCCGAACTGCGAGCCGCTGCAAATAAGTCGCAGATCGGCCGGTTGGCGCAGCTGCTCCGCCAGCCACTGCCATTGCTGCTCTCCCAACAACGTACTGTCGTTGCTGGTGTGCGGCTTATAATCGAGCGGATAAAAATAATTTTTACGTGATAATACCGCCGTTGAGTCATAGCGTAACACATCATCCCGAAACGTTCGATTGTCGAGCAAAATAATCTGCACCCTTCGATCGCCCGCCTGCAGGTACTCGACATGATAAATTCCTTGGTGTTTTCTTCTCTCGCTTTGTAGCGGTTCTTTAAAAAAATCCAGAAAGATCTCTTTAGAGGCTTCTTTGTAGGGATAATGCCGGCCCGCATCGTTGCGACCAAAATCGTGATCGTCCCACGTGGCCAGTATTTTGGTAGATGCGGTCAACTGCCTGTACTCGGCCTTGGCTCCCCATCGTTGATATTTAGCCCGCAGCGTATCCATATTATCGGTGTCACCGTATATGTTGTCTCCCAAAAAAATAAAGCGATCGGGATGGTACCCGGCTGCCAGTTGGAGCAGGGGCTGTGGACGGTCTTGGTGGGCGCAAGATCCAAAAGCAATGCGGGTTATTTGCGCCGTAGTGGGTGAAACCAGCGCCAACACCAGCAGCGTCCAGAGCCCTCCCCGTAGTATCATCTGCTTGACCATATCTTTTATACTATATGTTAAAGATAAGCACCCGGGTGATGACCCCCTCTTTGGGTATGTTGGCTTTTAGTTACTTTTGCCACCTCGGACCCTTAGCTCAGACGGTTAGAGCATCTGACTCATAATCAGAGGGTCGTTGGTTCGATCCCAACAGGGTCCACAACTATACTTATGAAGAAACTTATTTATGTATCGCTTTCGCTGCTGTTATGTACAGCGGCGGCTGCACAAGAGAAGTCCGGTTCGTCTACCCCTAAGATCGATCTGTCGGGTCGACCCGGTGATCACCTTATGATGCAATTCGGCTATGCCCAGTGGATGGGCGTTCCCGATACCATTGCCATGGGAGGGTTCTCTAAGACCTTCAATATTTATTTGATGATGGATTTTCCCTTTAAGAATAATCCCAAACTAAGCGTCGGCATTGGTGCCGGTCTTGGTTCGGACCACATCATGTTCTCTAAGATCAATGTCGGTCTAAAAGAGGGCGGCAATAAACTTCCTTTCACTAACGTGCGTGATACCAATCACTTTAAAAAGACCAAACTGGCCGTCAATTATGTGGAGGCCCCCATTGAACTCCGTTACAGCACCCAGCCCGCCACCGGAAAAGGCCTCAAAGTAGCGTTGGGTATTAAAGTAGGACAATTGATAAATGTACATACACGCAGCGCCAAGTTGCAAAATCGCAACGGGAACCTCATCAATGACTACGTAGTAAAAGAATCGAGTACTCGCTTTATTAATGGCACCAGAATATCCGGCACCTTGCGGGTAGGCCTCGGACGCTTTTCATTATTTTCCAGTTATCAGCTTACCCCTGTTATTCGCGACGGGTTCGGCCCCGCTGTGCGAACGCTTTCTACCGGTATAGCCATCAGTGGTCTTTGAGGACCTTGCGCCCATGATCGATAAGCGGAATAAAATTGAGAACGAAGAGCGGGCCGTGTTGATCGGACTGATCCAAAAAGATCAAACCGAAACCCAGGTCCAGGAGTATCTCGATGAATTAGCTTTTTTAGCTACCACCGCCGGTGCCGTAGCCGTTAAGACCTTTACCCAAAAACTGCCTCATCCCGACAGCCGAACTTTTATTGGTAAAGGAAAACTTGAAGAGATCAAACAATATATAGCCGGCAAAAATATTCGCATTGCCATTTTTGATGATGAGCTTAGTGGTGCACAGATCAACAATATTGAAAAGGCGCTCGAGGTAAAGACCATTGACCGCAGCGATCTGATCCTCGACATTTTCGCCCGTCGTGCCAAGACCGCACAAGCGAAGGCACAAGTAGAGCTGGCCCAGTATCAATATATATTACCGCGTCTTCGTGGTATGTGGAAACACCTCGAAAGACTCGGAGGAGGTATCGGTACCCGCGGCCCCGGGGAAACCGAGATCGAGACCGACCGACGCATTGTACGTGATAAGATCTCGCTGCTACGCAAACGACTGGCTGAAATAGATAAACAAGCGTTCACGCAACGAAAAGAACGCGGCGAATTTATTCGCGTGGCCCTGGTCGGTTATACCAACGTGGGTAAATCGACACTCATGAATCTGCTCAGCAAACGAGACGTGTTTGCCGAGAATAAACTATTTGCCACGCTCGATACTACGACCAGTAAGGTGGTTTACGATAACACGCCGTTTCTATTAAGTGATACTGTTGGATTCATCAGAAAGTTACCGCATCACCTGGTAGAAAGTTTTAAAAGCACCCTCGACGAGGTGCGCGAGGCCGATATCTTACTGCATGTGGTCGATATCTCACATCCCAAATACGAAGAACAGATGGCCGTGGTCAATCAAACACTGGCCGAACTGGGAGCCCTCGATAAACCCATGATCACGCTGTTCAATAAAATGGATCGCTACGAAACATTGACCTTTGATGAGTGGCTCGAAGCGGGAACCAAACAAGAAATACTCAACGATCTCTACCAGCGCTGGCAAGACGAGACCGGTGGACGCGCCGTTTTTATTTCAGCGACCGCCAAACAAAATATCGATCAGCTTCGTAAAACCATTTTGCAACAGGTGCGATCAAGTTACCGGATCCGCTATCCGTATAAGACTAATTTCTATTACGGAGAATAAATTTTTATGACCGATCAAGGTACAGAATGGATCAAAGTGGCAGATGTTACAGCTGCGCTGCCCTTTAATACTGAACAGATCGCGGTGGTAACAGCGAGAGGTCAATCATATTGCATCGGTCGCTTTAAAGATCAACTCTTCGGTTTTGCGTATCGGTGTCCACATGCCGCCGTGCCCTTGTCTGATGGCTATATCGATAGTCGCGGCAACATCGTATGTCCGTTACACGCTTATAAGTTCAGCTTGCTGAATGGTCGGAATGTGAGTGGCGAAGGCTATTTTCTGAAAACCTGGCCCGTGGAATGCCGACCTGATGGGGTGTACTTGGGTCTGCCCACTGCTACCCCCGAAGATCCTACCGCGGCCGACCCCTGTCGCTGAGGCTTCTTTCAAAAAAATGACCCTGGCGCTCGTCGGCAACCGTCAAAATCCCTATTTTTGCCCCCCGCTTTTGGCAGCCCGCTGCCCCGGGCGGGCCGCTTCCGGCAACGGCAGCATACTCCTCCTTAGCTCAGTTGGTTAGAGCATCTGACTGTTAATCAGAGGGTCGCTGGTTCAAGTCCAGCAGGGGGAGCAAGAGTGCACAAGGCGACAGAAATGTCGCCTTTTTTGTTGTCCGTCAGTTAGTTATGCTAGTTGCATCTTTTTTTCTACCAATTTAGTATATCAAACAATTTAATGGTTTAAACTAATGTTGAATACATATCTAGAATCTCATCATTTTCACTATAAGATTTTTCAAAAACGAGTCCTAATTTTTTTAAAAGAGTAATTGAATTTTCATTATCTGGTTTTGTTATAGCAATAATCTTACCAACCTGATTTTTATTAAGTTCCATCAAATAATTGTTTGCTGCTTCAAATGCATACCCTTTTTTTTCATATTCTGGCAACATTGCAAAACCAATATCAGGGTAATTTTTATTTTCACGATACAGAAATGTAACTATCCCAATAGGCCTATTAGTTTCCTTGATTTCAAAAACCGAATAAAAAAATTTATTATTCAATAAAATTCTTTGGATGTACTCATTTGCAGCTTTAGTGTCTTTAACATTTCTATCT
>JBIIDB010000186.1:0-2878 GCA_044238505.1 Chitinophagaceae bacterium
TACACTTCCCGAACAATTGGGGTTTTCGGTCTCTTGCGCCACGCGCGCGCCACGCGCCCAGGAAACCCATGGCGTGGATTACTATTTTATTTCGGCCGAAGAGTTTACGCAACGTATATCGGCCGGAGAATTTGCAGAATGGGAGATGGTATACGAAGGAAAATACTATGGTACGCTGCACAGTGAGTTGGAACGAATCTGGAGCCTGCAGCAAACTCCCTTACTCGATATCGATGTAAAAGGAGGATTGCGAATCAAAGCACAGTATCCGCAAAGTCTTTCGATTTTTATTGAACCTCCTTCTTTAGCCGTACTACGCGAGCGGCTGGCCGCGCGAGGAACAGAGACCGATGCCACGCTGCAAATGCGGCTTGCAAAGGCAGAAGAAGAGTGCAGCTACCGCGATCGGTTCGATCATATCATCATCAATGACCAATTGAGCGAAGCCTGTGCCCGGGTGCTGCAACTGGTTCGGGATTATGTAGCGCGCTAAACAGATGGAGGGGATATCGGTCATATGGTTTTTGATCACCCTGTTGTCAATGGGATTTTTTTCCGGCATCGAAATGGCCTTCTACAGTGCCGACCGAAAAGGACTCTCGCTGGAGAAAAAAAAATATCCTGATGCCTACCGACTGGTTAATCGTTATTATGAACGACCGGACCGGTTCTTGGCTACCACCGGGCTGGGATGGTCACTGTTGCTGGTAGCGCTGTGTTTACAAGTAAGCGGTGTTGCACAACTTATCTGGGCTTACTTTCAGATCGATTCAGATACAGGCAGAATATTGGTCGAGATCGGCTGGGTCAGCCTGCTGGTGCTTTGCTTTGTCGAATTTATTCCACGCGCCTTGTTCAGTGCCCATGCCAATCGTCTACTACTGGTAACGGCCCCTGTTTTTGGTCTCTTGCACAAACTACTTGGGCCTGTCGCTATAGGGCTTATGAACCTCACACAATGGGCCTTGGTCTATATCTTCAATATTCGGGTAGACCCCGCTAAAGAAACGCTGCACCGAGCAGCGCCGCAAGTACTGCTCACCCTCTCGGCCGATAATGAAAGAGAAGAACGCACTGCACAACTTATAGAGAATGCGCGCGAACTGCCTAACCTGCGCATCCGGCAATGTCTGGTCCCCCGCAAAGAGGTCATTGGTATTGAACAGGGAGCCTCTATCGAGAAGCTCAAACAGCAATTTATCGATACCAAACTCAGCAGACTAGTGGTTTATCGTAACAGCATCGATCATATTGTAGGCTATGTGCACCAGCTCGATCTCTTTTCCAATCCGGCCAGCATCAGTGAGATTCTTTATCCCATACCGGCCGTGCCGGAAAGCATGAGCGCGGTCAATCTGATTGCACAGTTTACGCGCGAACGAAAAAGCATTGCCTGGGTGGTCGATGAGTTTGGGGGTACGGCGGGTATCATCACCATGGAAGATGTACTCGAAGAACTTTTCGGAGAGATCCAAGACGAGTACGATACCGAAGAGCAGCTCGAGAAAAAAATAAGTGAAGACGACTATATTTTCTCCGGAAGAATAGAGCTGGACTACCTCGGTCAGAAGTACGGGCTCGACCTGCGACATGAAGAAGCCGAGACCCTTTCGGGCTACATTATCAATTATCACGAAAAGATACCCCAGAAAAAAGAACGCATTACCATTGCAGACTACGAATTCGAGATCTTGCAGGTTTCCGATACCCGAATAGAAACAGTACGGGTAAAAAGACTTCGCTGACGGCTAGTGGCAATACGGGGGTACTCGTATATTTGTTGCCTGTAATCACCCATGTCTTTACTCCAATTTTTTAATCGAAGAGATAACAGCCCCGCCGGCGAGATGACCTTTATCGATCATCTCGAGGAACTTCGCTGGCATATTATTCGGTCGGTCATTGCCGTCATCGTTTGTGCCATCCTGATCTTTATTAAATCGGACTATGTAGTGAGCGAGTTGATCTTTGGCCCTACCCGTCCTGATTTTATTGCAGCCAAGTGGCTGTGCACCTTCGGGCGACAGATCGGCATCGGAGAGGCGCTTTGTTTTAAGCAAATCAAAGCTACGTTTTTGGAAACCACCATGACCGGGCAGTTCGTCGCCTCCTTTACCCTGGCCTTTATCGGGGGCTTTATCATCGCCTTTCCGTATATCTTTTGGGAATTCTGGCGATTCGTAAAACCGGCCCTCTCCCCGCAAGAACTCAAAGAAACCAGGGGCGTTATTTTTTGGGTCTCCCTGCTTTTTTTTACCGGGGTACTCTTTGGCTATTTTATTTTGACCCCGTTCATGGTCAATTTTTATTTCAATTATAAACTAAGCGAGCAGATCCAGATCATGCCCAGCTTCTCGGACTACCTCGAGAATCTGATCTACACCACGGCCGGAATAGGGCTGCTGTTCCAAATGCCCCTGCTGATGAGTTTGCTGGCGCGTATCGGTATTGTCTCTGCCCGCTTTTTACGGCAATACCGCAGACATGCTTTTGTGATTATATTGATCGCTGCAGCCATTATTACCCCATCGACCGATCCCTTTAGCTTAACTATTGTTACCATACCACTCTATCTGCTTTTCGAAGCCAGCATTATCATTACCGCTCGTATCGATAAACGCCGGGCCAAGCGAGAACAGCAATGGAGTTAATACTTTTTTATGTCTGCCATATTTGACCACAGCTTACCGATTGCCATAGGGTGTGACCACGCTGGTTTTCTATACAAAGAAAAGATCAGCGCTTTGCTTCGCGAACAGGGATGGAACCTGAGTGATCACGGTGCGTTCAGCACCGACTCGGTCGATTACCCCGATATGGCTCGTCCCGTAGCCAAACAGGTAGCCGAAGGCAAGGCCGCGTTTGGGATCTTGATTTG
>JBIIDB010000060.1:0-10199 GCA_044238505.1 Chitinophagaceae bacterium
TGCAAGTAGCATGCATTGACAGTGCTAAGGACTGTTTGCCGATTACTGCCTTACTTTAGTTTGGTGACGCTGGAATCGATACTCAACCCGCGTTGCATATCGCGTTGCAGCGAATCGAGGGCCGATATAACCTGCTTTACCTGCGTGTGGGGCAAATTGCTTTGATCCATAAAAGCTTTGATGGTCTCCAGGTTTTGCCAATGGTACTGGGCTTTTGCCTCTGTCATTCTGAATACGTAGAATTTTTCGGCAGCAAAACTCATCAGTCCGATGGCAGCAGCAAGTACAAAGAATAAAGTTGATTTTTTCATGACAAGTACTATTAGTTGAGTATTAGTAACAAAAGACTTCGGTAACAAGGCCAGCGCTGTTGATTCTGACGGCACCCCCGTTTCGTATGTTATACCAACTGCCGTTACCAGCTGTATAAAGAGTGGTCAGTGTTTTATTGGTATAACATTGGGTAATGCCTGCCACCAGCTGGTCTCGGTCGAGCCAGAGCAGTTGCGTAAAAGAACCGGTCGTATTATTGCAATTAGTAGCAGTCTGCCCGGCAGCTGGATCGATGAGAATACTCCTAAAGTCTCCCCGAATCAGTTGTTGAAGAGAGGGTTTTGAGACCATACCGGCCATAAGACCAGGTTGGAGGGTTGAAAGCGTATAGGTAGATGAATCTGACTTTTTAATCGTTTGCTTTCCGGTGGGTAGGCTTAGTGAAGCGTTTAGGTAAAGGTAGTTTCTAGCCTCGGCCAGTACATCATAAGTAACCAATCGGTTATTATCCATAGTATCCCATTGAATAAAAAGAGGACGGTTAGTAATAATAAAATTATTGTCGCCACGACCGTTACCCCCTGTATATTGAGCAAATACATTGAGGGGTAATAAGAACAAAAACAATAAAAACTTTTTTTTATTTTTCATATTTTATATTGTCTTTATTTTTTTATGGATTAAAAAATCTGAGTTACTATGGAGACTGCCTAGCACCCCGAAACCCGATATAACTTAAACGAGATGTACTACCTTCCATATCTGACCGGTCAGATACCTGCAAATCACCCAACGCACTCGCATCAGTAAACCAACTACCCAATCGCCAGCCCCCCCCCAGAAAAAGTAGAACTATTGGGCCAACTAGAAGCTTGGGCTTCTCCACCAGCGCTTAAAGTGCCAGTACCGTGTTCCAAACGGGTAAAATTTTTTCCATTAGTAGTGCCTAAGTTTACCGCCGACTCTTGTAGGTTGCCGCTCATATCCATGATGCCGTAATATGTGGCACCGGCCTCTTGCCTGTTGGTGGCTGCTTTTGCAAAAGCGCCCACCCGCAGCGGACCACCGGTTAGATTACTATAAACAGCATTGGCAACGGCATTGTTAGAGGTTTCGTTGTTGGCGCCCGAATTACTAATGCCATTGGCAGCGGTTATGGTGGTATTGCCCCAGGCGTACTCACCGCTTACTGCGGGCTGGTTGCCCCGGCATGCTTTTTCATACTCCATTTCTGATAGAGGTCTTAATCCGCTCCAAAACAAGTATGCGCAGCCATCCATCCAAGTTAAAAAATTGCAGGCAATCCACTCGCCATCGGTTGCTTCATTATAAACTGTATTACCATTTAAGTTACATGCATATACTGCCGGTACTGTAGAACTAGTACCCGGTGTTTGTATATCAATGCCATTTCGGTTAAGATTGGTACTATTTAAAACACCCGTACCTGCTACAGAATTTGGTGGCGTTAAATTGTTAGTGCGTGCAGCTTGTTGCGTATAGGTAAGGGTGTTTAAAAAATCCCTGTACTGGCCTTGGCTTATTTCGTATTTCATGCAGTAAAATGCAGTGTATCCATTGGGCCAGTTAGGAGTGTTGGGTAGAGTGTTTGCTACAGCTGCGTTAGGGGGAGGGTATCCCCCGGCTATTGTTGCATTAGCAGTGTTAATGGTAGTGCTGGTAAAGGCTTTACTGCCGCCGCCACCTCCTACATTATGATTAAATCCACCGGGCACATACACCATCTCTATGGCAAACACCTGAATACCTACATTGGCATTATTGGCCACTGAATTAGCGCCATAGTTCCAGCGCAGTTGGATATTGTTAAAGGTATTTGTGCCGCTGCCATTACTGCTACGATAGATAAATACACCCACGCAAGGATTAGTAGCGTTATTAAATGCGGAGCCCGGGACTTGCAGGCCGGGATCAATAGTGCTGCCTGTAGCCGCTATATGGCCGGTATTGTTTAATCTCGCATGTGTCCAAGCACCGCTGGCACCTACCCTAAATTTCACAAACACCCAGGCAGCATCCCAATTGGCTGGTCCTGTAGAAATGCGCCAGCTGTTCTCCCAGCTGAGGTTAAATTGAATCATGGTAAACGAATTAGCACGGCCGTTTTTGGAACCAACCAGGCGGGCGTTACTGATTTGAATATTATTACTCCAGGCAATGCCATTTATAAGAAAAATGAGGCACCCTAAAAAAAATTGCTTTAGGTTATTCATATCGTCTTTTTTTCTTTTTTTCAAGTTGTTCTATCCTCTTTTCGAGCATCCGTACTTTTTCTGTCAGTATCTCTATGTAGTTTACAGCAAGCATTCCGGCCTGATCGACTCTGACCTGGTCAGGATTGTTTAACTGCACTTCTTGGGCTGCATATCCGATATGGAGGAGCTCATCTCTTCGATCTTTCCATTTGAAGTAGATGAGATCGCCGTCCCTTTTTATGATATCCTTTAAACGCAGATCTGAGGTTTCAAAAAATGCAGGAGCTGTTACGTTTCCAGTAAAAGTCGCATCGCCGGCTGCCGCAATGGTCAGCCTTGTTGTTGCACTTGTTCTGATGATAAGCGGCTGCGCATCGCTGGTACCAAGGTATTCAGTAGAAGAGTTGGTGCCGGCATTTCCTGTTAGTGCCCATCCTGAGCCTGCCGTAATCCAACTCATGCTACCCCCTGTATTGCTGCTTAATACTTGCCCATTGCTTGTCGGAGCTGTCGCCGGAAGGGTGTATGTTACATCTACACTCTGTGCCTGGGCCCGAAAAGCCGTATAATTCGATCCGGAGCCACTAGGTTCTCGAAATCGTAATTCTCCGGCACTGCCGCTGTTATTGATAAGAATATTACCAATTACTGATGCACCACCCGCCGTTACCGTTAGTCCGCCGGCACTAATGGTGGCACCACCTGATGCAACCGTGAGCGAGGTTACCGTAGGTCCTGTCCCAAAGACCAATGCGCCAGTACCTGTTTCATCAGACAGGGCTCCTGCGATACCGGAAGAAGTTGATACTCCGGAGACGGAAGACCCATTACCAATTAGAACACCCGTAATAGT
This sequence comes from Chitinophagaceae bacterium, assembly GCA_044238505.1. Taxonomy (GTDB): domain Bacteria; phylum Bacteroidota; class Bacteroidia; order Chitinophagales; family Chitinophagaceae; genus JJ008. The sequence goes on from JBIIDB010000060.1 coordinate 3,343, forward strand.
TGTAGTGCCAGTACCGCCATTAGAAACAGGCAAAGCTCCAGTTACAATATTTGTACCACCCGCTAAATTCAATGCACCAAACGATGGGATTGCCGAAGTTCCTTGGTAGAGCAGTGCTTGACCGCTTATTGTACCTGCTGAAACAGATTGCTGAGCCCCTGTCGTTGTAGAGCCCCCAACAATTGGCATAAAGGCCGTGTGGGATGTACGACCGGTTCCTCCATTGGTAACACTCAGGGTTCCACCTAATGTAATCGCACCTGTTGTAGCTGAGGATGGCGTAAAACCTGTTGTACCAGCAGAAAAACTAGTAACTCCTCCGCCAGCGGCCCAACTGAGGGTACCCGAACCGTTTGTGCTCAACACGCTACCACTGGTGCCATCAGAGGCAGGGAGAGTGTATGTTACATCTACACTCTGTGCCTGGGCCCGAAAAGCCGTATAATGCGATCCGGAGCCACTAGGTTCTCGTAATCGTAATTCTCCGGCACTGCCGCTGTTATCGATAAGAATATTACCATTTACTGATGCACCACCCGCCGTCACCGTTAGTCCGCCGGCACTAATGGTGGCACCACCTGATGCTACCGTGAGCGTGGTTACGGTTGGGCTCGTTCCAAAAACCAATGCACCACTACCCGTTTCATCAGACAGGGCTCCTGCGATACCGGAAGAAGTTGTGATTCCGGTAAATGCCCCGGTTCCGTTTCCTAAGGCTATACCAGTAAGCGAGGTTGCCCCGGTTCCCCCATTAGTAACACTCAATGTACCGGCCAGTGTAACAGCCCCGCTTGTTGCAGTACTGGGCGTTAAGCCCGTGGTTCCACCAGAAAAAGTAGAAACTGCGGATACCGACACGGTGGTCCAGGTAAGTGTTGCTACGCCCCCGCTGCTGCTACTAACCCCCAACACCTGATTGGCGGCAGGCGCTGAAGTGGGTAAAGTCAGCGAGTAAGAACCCGTACCGCTGGCGGCGCGTAAACCAATATTACCGGTTCCGCTTGGGCTCGGATCATAGATCTTTAGCTCCTTTTGCGTACTCGGTCGTATGGTTTGCGCCCCTCCCTTCATAGGGAAAAGTCCTGCCAGTGCCAGTGCAAACACCGGCAGGCTTACGCGGTAAAACAGTTTGTTACCCATGGTTAATATGTATTAATACCCCGATACTATTTAATAACGGCATAGTTAAAGGTGCCGGTAAAAGCAGCCGAGAAGTAAACAGTGAATTTGGTGTTGCCTGTATCACGAACTACATAGTAAGAAGGAATAGGCATGTCGGCACCTGCACCTTCGAGTGTAATGTTAATAACATCAGTGGTAGTGAGACCAGTTATACCGGTAATCTCTTTACTCTCCAAACCGCTTACAGACTCAGTTCCTTTTGCACGATACAGCCCGCTGTTGAGGGTAGACATAGAGATCTTACTGACTTTGTTTGAACCATCCAATACCAATACATCACTCGTAGCGAGACCTGTTTGTAATCCTCCCAGGGTTAATCCGCCTGTTGAACCAGTATTGATCGTTACCGCTGTATTGGCACTGGTGTTACCGATGGTGGTAGCGGCAGTTCCACTGGTATTGATGCCGGTAACTCCGGTTACACTGGTAGTACCGCTGATGGTGGCTCCGTTATTGGCGGTTAATAAGCCGGTAAGGGTTGTTGCCCCGGTAACGCCTAAGGTTCCGCCCAACGTGGTATTTCCCACCACATCTAGGGTACTGCTAAGCGTGGTCGCTCCCGTAACACCCAGGGTACTGGCCAGTGAAGTCGCTCCTGTTACATCGAGTGAGTTGCTCACGGTAGTAGCACCCGCCAACGTAATGGCCCCTCCCGAGGTAATAGCGATCCGCTCTGTTGCAGCAGTACGGATCGATAACCCCTGCGCATCACTGGTACCCAGATAATTTGTTGCGGGGTTGGTTGATCCATTACCAGTGAGCGACCAAGCAGAACTGGTAACCAGACTACTGGCATCAGACCAGGTAGCGGTAGCGGTGGATCCTGTTACCGCGTCGATCTTTAAGATCTGATTAGCGGTGGGAATAGTACCGGGTAACGTAAGTGTGTACGTTGCCGTACCGGCGGCGGCTTTCAGTCCTACATATCCGGACCCGCCGGTGGTAGGATTAACGAGACGGACCTCCTTTTGGATGGTCGGAGACTGGGCAAAGGATTCTACACTGATCCCGGCCAGTAGCAGCAGCGTGGCTGCTAACACTCTGAACTGTTTCATGGTGTTTGTTTTTGTTTGGTTTAAGAATTGGTTTTGTTTGGTTTGATAATTGAAGAGATGCATAGGTTGGGGTTTTATTTATAGTTTATGGTTAATCGATAATGACCCAGGTTACATATCCGGTAAAGGGTGCGGTAAAGTATATGGTTACTTTATTGTTGATGATGTCTCTGAAAATGTAATAATTGGGTACGGGCATGGGCACAGTACCGGCCTCTAACACAATTGATATACCGTCGTCGTTATCGAGCAGCAAAACAGGAATATCGTACTGCTCCACACTGCTGAGAAAACTGCTTCGGTTTTTTGATTTTACAGAAACCGACGACTGCACATCTCTCCATACGGGCGTAGCCGTTGGCCCCTGTGAGGCCAATACCTGTCCGGGGTTGCCCGCATTACCATTTAAGCGTAACGGAGTAGTGCTGCCGGACAGCGATAAAAAATTAGAAATGCGTATACCTCCTGTAGTGTTCAGTACTTGTAAAAAGGTCTTTTCACCATCCACGTTTTGAGCTGTGGTGAGATCCACAAAGTTTTTTACCGAAGAACCCGTACCCCCATTAGAAATACTCAACACTCCTCCCAAGACGATATTACCGGTGGTGGGTGCAGATGGCGTCAGGCCGGTACTGCCGCCACTAAAAGTGATAACGGCATTGTTGGGGTTTACTGAATCTGCATTCAAGGCATAACCGGAATATGCCACAATGCCCAGTGGGGTCTCACCCATATCGATCCACTCATTTTGATAGTTCCAGTTTTGAATGGGTAAAATAGGTTCAATCGCCACTTTTACTCGCAACCTATAGTTCATCAAACGCCAGGGAATCTGTAAGATGCTGGAAAAGCTTCCGGCCACTCGTGTTCCCTTGCCTACATTAACCTGAAAAATGCCGGCATCATCGGTTTGCGTGGTGTGCTCATCGGCAAATGCCACAGGATTGTTTACGGAAACAGGAAAAATCTCCGTTAAAACATGAATACGCCGGTTTTTAGCAGGGTTATTATCCCTGTCTCTGGCAATTAATTCCAGATTTAAACCCGGCGTTTGAGCAAAAAGATCCCCGATACCGATCAACAGTATAAAACAAAATAATAAATATCGTAGGGTTCTTATGCTAATATTAATTCATTTTTATAAAGGGAATTACCTGATGAAAAACTCGACCGTTGACACGTAGAAAATAACTGCCGGCAGACAGCCGTTGTACATCTATAGTGACGCCAGATAAAAGTTGATCAGGCGATCTAGTCAACTGTAGGACCACTCTTCCTTGCCCATCTATCACAGCAATGTTGAGCACCTGCTCATTGCTAAGAAGCGCAGAACTTACCAATTTCGAAAACGCAGTGGCGGGATTCGGGAAAAGAGTAAGTTGGATGAGCGGCTCGTTGTTAACAGTTCGACAAGCCATTACAAACGGTTGGGATCCGCGGGTACCGGCATAAACTGCCATTCCGCTATTTAAACGAATACAATCATTGCTTTTATTGAATTGAACAGGCAGGCTACTGGTCGACCAACCGGACGATAAACGACCGGTGGAACTCACGGTATAAAAAAGTCTCTCCTGTGCGGAAGCAAAAACCGATATCAGTAAGAACAGAAGAAAAAACAATTGCTTGTTCATAAGCGAGAAGAAAAATAAAGTCGATTAACATATTGGTTCATATCGAATTCAACTACCAGATAATCATATCCGACATAGGTAACCCGATAGCTCTTAGCCGTTCCTCTGTTTAATTGTATTATAGTAAGCAACAACTCATCAACAGACTCTTCTACCCGATACCTGCCCACATATCCATCGGAGTCGATATAACTGCTGTCAACATCTTCTCGTCTCAGCTTAAACCAAAAAGTAGGCAGCCCTAAAAACGAATGTCGAACGGAGTCTTGACCGATTTTGACTACTCGTTGCTCTAAAAACCATGTTTTTCCGCCGAGCATATCACGCGGGGAAATTGCGGCTGGATCTTTTTCGCAACCGCTACAACTCACAAGAAGTAAGAAGAAAAGAATAAACTGTATTATTCTCATTTTTTTAAGCTTTTGGATGCAGAATTGGGCTTGGAAATGCTAAAAGAAGTTGTGAGTTCCACCAAGTCGATTTCATTCGTTACTCCAGGGATAGAAATATTAGAATTCCAACGACGCCACTTGATGCCTACTAAAACAGGAGGCAACTGACCTCGACCGGATAGAGCAGCTTCCAGACCCGCGTAGTAGCTATAAAAATTTTGTTGATATGATGGAGTCTCTTTATCAATGATGGTTCGTTGCGTAAGGTTATAATCTATGGCCGCACCCGCTACAAGCGAAACAGTCGATAAAAGGGTTGCAGCAATACCGGCTTGTACGCCCGCCAGTTGAAAAGAATTTCGGGGCACAAAACTGGCAAATCGGTTCCTGAAAGGGGGCAACGTATCTGAATGCTGCAGGGTCTGTGTAGGACGTATGTAGGAATATCCTACCACTACACTAGCCGAAACTGGCTTAAAGAGCTTATGATCCCAACGAAACCCTCCGCCAAAACCAGGTTGTAATTGACTTGAATTGATACTGGATATCGGAAAAACCAATTGCTGTAAAGGCCGGATATCGTTAATTAATTGACTACTGACATTCACAGCGGCTATCACGTATAAGCGAGACTTTTTTGATGATAAAAGCAGTTGGGTAACTCCTGCGGAAGGAGGTTCTTTTTCGGAAGCAGCGTCCTTTGTGGAAACGATACGCTTTTGAGCTTCGGCCCTCTTTTGAAACGTATACTTGTCTCTAAGAAATGCATCATATCCGATTAGCAGCATGGGTACTGTCTCATCGTTTTCACCTTTAAATCCTGACACTGTTAAATAGCCGGGTCTCTCCCCTATCCGATCAGTTTCGGTGCTATCGATCGAAAGCACGATTTTATTTTCGTTATTCACGGGCAGAAGAGTAGCGCTCAGCAGGCGAGTTTGCTGCTGAAGCGAATCATCCAGCCAAGTGTAAATAACTTGGGCATTCTCCCCTCTAAGAGGCCTATTGGCAAACAAATGAATATCCGTAACCTCTTTGTCTCCAAAAGAGACTCCAGCGTCCAGCAAATTGCACAAGGCTAAATTGCCAGCAGTAGATTTTTCTTTAAGGCAAACACGATAGATGTGGGTGGGTGCCAAGGATGGCGGTGCGATCAAAAAAGGCTCTACAGTAAGACGTGGCGCCGTATAATTAGTAAAAAAGTCAAATAAGCCATCTCTTATAACGGAAACCTGACTAGTCCCCCAGAAATTTTGGGATGCCCGGACACTATCTGCATTACCATAAACACCCACCGAGACCCGTTGCACAACGGTGTCATCTACAATAGAAATAAGAAAATTCTGTAAAAAACTATTTCTTTCTACTACGGCACTAAAAGAGGGGGCGGTTTGATCGGCTCTTCCAAACAACACATTGCCGGAAAAGTTATACACCCCAAAGTCTGTAATTCGATTATTGGCAAATAAATTATTGACCACTTTGATCAACAGGTTAGTATTATTGAAATCTTCAAAATATAGTGATGCACCATTTTTGGTAAAAACAGAACGCTCTACATCAAAAGAGATAAGCGGATTTTCCAGACCGGCTTCATAAAGAGGATTCATGACCGATACGACCGGTGAAGCACTTTTGTTGTCAATGAATTCGCAATCGGAAATTATCACTGCTTTACGGATCCAACCTTCTTCGAATCGCAGTGCAGACGATAATCCCACAAACTGGACATGCCTGGCTACAACTGAAACTTTTTCGCGTTGATTTTTTATGACCAGTCCGCCTCCTCGCCTCGATGCCACACTTTGCAGAATAATACGATTGGCTGCAGTCCCCTCCATAGAAACACCACCCATGCAAACAAGGGTGCTATTTTCAGTGAACAGGATAGTAACACCCGCATTTATGACCAGCGCAGAATCTACTGAAACAGAACCACGAGCTATATAAGTTCCCGGCAAAAGTGAAAGAGTTGCGTAGCTGCCCGAAAGCGTATCTTGTGCACTCGCGGCTGCCGATAGTAAAAGAAAAAATATAGAAAATCTATAGCGCATTACTTAATCTGAAATTTTATAAATAAAAGGGTTGACGGTCCTCGTACTTCCATCTCCGATGGCTACGGTTATGTTATCGAATAAAAGGAGATCACCCTTCTTTAATCCATTGAATAACTGTTTGGTCTCTTCCTGAAAAACCTGACCATAATTATATAAGGCCGGTGATTGTGCGCCCGCATTTAAAACCGTTACACGAAACCCATTGATTCGGGTCGATACGGCAGGAAGACCACTTGCTATAAGGGTAGTCTTTAAACTGTTAGCCCTTATCAGCTCTTCGGAACTGATAACATTTTTTGCCGTATTATCTGTAAGCAGTTTAACCTCAGGATCTGGCAAACGCTGTACAAATACTGTACGTTCCAGTAGTAATTGAGGGGAACCCCGCTCACGAAAAAACAATCGTAGCTGGTATTGACCGGAAGAGGGAAACACTGCACTGATGCGCTCCGCTGTGCGCGTTACGCTTACTTTGGGGGTAAATTCCACCTCTACATCCTCTATATTAAGATTAGGCATCGCCGTAAACAGCGGCAA
>JBIIDB010000187.1:0-2815 GCA_044238505.1 Chitinophagaceae bacterium
GCCAAAGCGGCTTCATCCATTTGAAGGGAGGATTCCAGGCATGGATGGCATAATGCATAGAGGCATAGAGCAGGTATCCCAATAAGAATCCGGGAAAGAACAGAAGAGCATATAAACCCATCATCCAATAAAATAGGGCAAACAGTAGCGAAGCGATCAGAACACTGGGTAGCGGAGGCATAAAAAGACGCTGCCGATCGCGAGGGTAATGATGATGGTTACCATGCATCGTATAGACCACTTTAGCAGCAAACGGGGTATTGGGAACCCAATGAAAAATGAACCGATGTGCTATATATTCAAAAAAGGTCCAGCAAAAAACACCTAACAGAAAGTACTGCAACAACGAAGAGGCGGCAAACCCGTGGCGGGCATAGGCCAAATAGGGGAGATAAAACAAAACAGGAAGATACATGCCCCAGATGACCAATGGATGGGCTTTGGTGAGCGCTTCGAGAAAATCACTTTTAAAGAGACGGGCCTGTCCCTTATTGTGTATTTTTTCAAATTCCATGGTGCAAAGATAATACGCACAACGAAAATGATAAGATGATCGTGGTCATAACAACTTCTTAAAATCGGGGTAACCTTGCTACCTTAGCGCCAGCGAAATCGCCGCCTATGAAACTACTCAGTTACCAACGAGAAGACAGAGAACAATTGGGTGTGCTCATTGACGGGCATGTCTTCGATATGGAGCTATTGCATCCCGAACTTCCGGGTAGCATGAATATGTTCCTCAATTATTGGGACGACTTTTTTCCCATAGCGCAGGCAGCCGAACGACTGGTCCGCGAAGGAGGTCCCTTTGCCAAAAAAGGAACGGTGATCGACCAAGTGAATGTACTAGCCCCCGTTCCCTTTCCTTCTTCTTGTCGGGATGGCTATGCCTTTCGCCAGCACGTAGCCGCTGCCCGTCGTAACCGAAAAGTGGAGATGATCCCGCAATTCGACGAGTACCCCATCTTTTATTTTACGAACCACCACAGTATTCAGGGACCGGGCCCCATTCGCTGTATGCCCGATCATTTTGAAAAACTCGACTTTGAGCTCGAAGCGGCCATCGTGATCGGCCGACCCGGTCGCAATATCCGGGCAAGTGAAGCCGACCAGCACATAGCCGGTCTGATGATCATGAACGACATGAGTGCCAGAACCCTGCAGATGGAAGAGATGCTATTGAACCTGGGGCCGGCCAAAGGAAAAGACTTTTCGACCGTCATCGGGCCCTGGCTGGTAACCCTGGATGAACTGCAACCTTTCGAGATCGAGGCCAAACCCGGTCATACCGGAAAGAATTGGAACCTCGCCATGCGCTGCGCTGTCAACGGAGTACCCGTGAGCCAGGGCAATCTTGGCGATATGGATTGGACCTTTGCAGAGATCATTGAACGCGCCTCATACGGAGTAGACCTCTACCCCGGCGATGTTATCGGAAGCGGAACCGTGGGAACCGGTTGCTTTTTAGAATTGAACGGCACCGGGAAATTACAGGACCCGAATTATGTCGAGCAATGGCTACAACCCGGCGATACGGTCGAGATGACCATCGATGCACTGGGGACGTTGACCAACACCATTGTAAAAGAAGAGACGGATTGGAGTATTTTACGACAGAAAAAAAATCAGCCCCGTTAACATGCTATTCGATCTGTCTCAATTAGCCACCGTTGATAAGCAATACTACCTGCAACAGATCGTGGCACCCCGACCTATTTGCTTTGCCTCTACCATCGACAAGGAGGGGCATGTTAATCTGAGTCCCTTCAGTTTCTTTAATGTTTTCTCGGCGCAACCGCCCATCGTTATTTTTTCTCCTGCCCGAAGGGTACGAGACAATACCACCAAGCATACGCTAGAGAACGTACAAGAAATTCCGGAGGTGGTAATACACATGGTTACCGAAGACATGGTGCAACAACAATCGCTGGCGAGTTGTGAATATCCACGAACGGTAAATGAATTTCATAAAGCAGGTTTTACACCCGAAGCAGCGCACAAGGTGCGACCTCCCATGATCAAGGAGTGTAAAGTCAAAATGGAATGCCGTGTGCAAGAGATCAAATCGCTGGGGACCGAAGGAGGAGCCGGCAATCTTGTAATCTGCGAAGTATTGTTGCTTCATATAGACGATAGCTTACTGGATCAGCATAAAAAAATGGATCCGCGTCGCTTACCCCTCGTGGCCCGTTTAGGAGGAGATTGGTATACCGTGGTCAATGAGCAATCTCTTTTTCAGGTGGCAAAACCCAACACACAACTTGGGATGGGAATAGACGCTTTACCGGCCGCCATTCGCAACAGTCGGATTTTTTCAGGCAATGACCTTGGTCAGCTGGCCAATTTTACCAGGATACCCGATGTGGATCCGACCTTCGACGATGCCCATCTTAAACAGATCATCCAGTATTTCTCGATCAACCCCGAAGAGATGGAAAAGGAACTGCATCTTTATGCGAAAGAGCAGTTACAGAAGGGAGCGGCAGCGGCAGCTTGGCAGATCTTACTGGCCGGGTAGTGAACCATAGCAGACCGAATGGACGCACACTGGAGGTCTAATTGTTTTAAATTATTGATTTACAATTATTTAATAAGAAATGGTGTTTTCTTTTCTTCGATGGAAGATTAGCAAAACCTAAATATCTTTGCGCGCAACGGCCTAAGGGATAAATTCTTACCTTAGGTAGTCGTTATCAAACGAACCAAACAGACTGATATGAAAAAACTGTGTTTACTGCTGGCCTCTGCTACGGCCCTGCTTTCTTTTCCTTCTTTTGCCCAAAAAGCCAGTGTTGGCTTTAGCGGTGGCGTAACC
>JBIIDB010000188.1:0-2796 GCA_044238505.1 Chitinophagaceae bacterium
ATTGAACAAGATGCCGATCTGGTCATGTTTCTGTATCGCCCCGAATACTACGACATTACGACCACTGAGATGGGGGAGAATAACCGAGGAGAGACACATGTTCGTATCGCCAAGCACCGAAACGGCTCGCTCGAGACCATCAAACTGCGCGCGCTGCTGAATATCCAGAAGTTCACGGAAGAAGAAGGGGGGATCGGTATGAGTGGACTTAGTTCGAATTGGAAACCGGTCAGTGATGTGGATGGACAAGGTGGGGCGCGGGTGTTTGTACAAACCGGCAGCCGCATGAACGATATCGATCCCGATGACGATATGCCCGCTTGATCATGTCTGTTCCCTTTTTCTACATACCATCCTATCAGCAAGCACAACCCCTTGTTACTCTCGACGAGACGAATAGCAAGCATGCCATACAAGTACTGCGCTTAAAAAAGGAAGATGCCGTATTACTAACTGATGGCTGCGGCCATCTGCTGCACGGTGTCATTGCCGACGAACATCGCAAGGCCTGCGTGGTACAGATCGAATCGGTGCAGCACGTACCCGCGGTGGAAAATCCGGTTACATTGGCCGTGTCTCCGCTAAAGAATACCAGCCGTTTTGAATGGTTGCTAGAAAAGGTTACCGAGTTAGGGGTGCAACGCATTATTCCCCTTCGCTGTGAGCGTACCGAAAAAGAAAATCTGCGCACCGATCGCTTGCAAGCGGTCTTGATCAGTGCTATGCTCCAAAGCAGACAAAGTTGGTTGCCGATACTTGAAGCACCTAGGTCCTTTTCGGAGCTTCCGCAGTTCGCTTCTATGGCTGTTCATCGTTGTATAGCGTATTGTGGCGAGTCGAAAAAGATCTCCTTGCTCGACTGGCATCCCGGACAGGGTTCCACCTTGGTCTGTATAGGACCCGAAGGTGATTTTACCGCAGCGGAACATGCGCTGGCTGTCGCTAACGGATGTACAACGGTGCACCTGGGGCCTAACCGGCTTCGCACCGAGACGGCGGCCATGGTAGCTGTAACCTTGCTGACACAGCGATCCAATTCGTAGGAAAAGCTGGGGTTACTTTTTTGCCGCCTGTTACTGTGTAAAGCGCGACTCTTTACTTGTTTAAACAGATATTTTTTGCAATGGCGGGACCTTCGTAGATAAATCCTGTCCACACTTGTAAGAGCGTGGCGCCGGCGGCCATTTTTTCGCTGGCATCTGCCGCTGTAAAAATGCCACCGGATGCGATCAGGGGAATCGCACCTCGGGTGCGTTCTGAGATATAGTGCAGCAGCGACGTGTTTTTTTCTCGAAGCGGCACTCCGCTGAGTCCGCCGGCTCCCATTCGACTCACCTGATTTTCGTCGGTCAATAATCCCTCTCGGCTGATGGTAGTGTTGCTTACGACCAGTCCGTCTAGTTTGATCTCAAGAGCCAACGCGATCACATCATCCACCTGTGCGGGACTCAGGTCGGGCGCAATCTTTAGAAAAAGCGGACGCTGTATCGTTTGTTCGCGATTGCGCTGCTGCAGTAACGTGAGAATTTTCTGGAGTGAATCTTTTTCTTGTAAGGCGCGCAGACCGGGGGTGTTGGGAGAGCTGACATTCACTACAAAATAATCGACCCAGGGATGTAGTCGTTCAAAGCAAAACTCATAGTCTCGCCAGGCTTCCTCGTTGGGGGTTACCTTATTTTTTCCGATGTTGCCTCCTATGATCAGCGGGGGTTGCGTATCGGCTTTTCTTTGTCCGTGTTCCCGCCATTCTTTGAGACGCCTCGCAATGGTCACCACCCCATCGTTATTAAATCCCATTCGATTAATAAGGGCTTTATCTTGCGGTAATCGAAACAGCCGGGGTCTTTCGTTGCCTCGTTGTGGTTGTGGGGTAACGGTACCAATCTCAACATGTCCAAATCCCAGGCAACTCAGTTCACGCAGGTGTAGTGCATTCTTGTCAAAGCCTGCGGCTAATCCCACCCGATTTTTAAAGAGAAGCGATCCCATCTTTACCGGTTGTTGCACCCCGGGATCGAGCCACTTTCTAATGAGTTGACGCGAAGCGGCCGTGCTGCAAGCCACTTTTAAAAAAAACATCGATACTTGGTGAGCCTCTTCGGGGGGCAATAAAAAAAGAAGTTGACGCAGCAGCTTATACATGGGTGTTGCAAATATAACACATGCTGCTGCCTCGCAGCGGACCGGTTGTTTGGAAGGATTGGAGTACCGTTGTAAATTTGATCTGAAAAGGTTGCATAAACAACTTTATTGACTTCAATTCATTTTATGCAAGAAGCATACATCGTAGCAGGATACAGAACGGCGGTGACCAAGGCCAAGAAAGGAGGATTTCGTTTTACGCGTCCTGATGACCTGGCCATAACTTTAGTGAAAGGGTTAATGGCATCGTTGCCGCAACTTGAACCCGGCAGGGTAGATGATGTGATCGTAGGGAATGCGGTGCCCGAAGCCGAGCAGGGATTGCAAGTAGCCCGCATCATCGCTGCTCGCTCGCTGGGTATTACAGTGCCGGGCGTAACTATCAATCGCTACTGTGCCTCTGGTTTGGAGGCTATCGCCATGGCTACGGCTAAGATCAGATCGGGTCAAGCAGATTGCATGGTGGCAGGGGGTACGGAAAGTATGAGTTTAGTACCCACCGCAGGATGGAAGACGGCTCCGGCTTATTCTATTGCCTCCGATAATCCGGATTATTATCTCAATATGGGACTCACCGCCGAGGCAGTGGCCAGTGACTTTGCCATTAGCCGTGAGGCGCAAGATGAATTTGCTTATCACTCTCACCAAAAAGCA
>JBIIDB010000061.1:0-9971 GCA_044238505.1 Chitinophagaceae bacterium
GCATAACTGTTAAAGTCGGCTCCGGCAAACACAAAGGGCGGGTCTGCTTTTTGCGTTAACTCTCTAAACCGGTTATTGAGGATCGAAACGTAGATATTTCTGATCAGATCGCTTCGATACTCGCCCAAGGTGCGACTGGGTGTAATGGTGCGAGCCGGATAATTGATGCTGAACTCGTATCCGGTAGCCTCTTTATCGGTAACCACCATGGCCTTACTGGTCGCATAGGCCGGCACCGATGCATAGGTTCGCTCGCGTACCGACGCAGGCATAGTAAGCCCGTTAAAATGTTTGTTGATATAGCGAAGCGCTTCTTCTTTAGTGATATCTCCCACCACGACCACTGCCATCAGATCGGGACGGTACCAGTCTTTGTAAAACCGACGAATGGCATCCGTAGGAAAATGCTGAATGATGCTATCGACCCCGATCGGTAAGCGACTCGCATACTTTGATCCTTTGAATAACTCCGGATACACTTTTTTGAACATGCGTTCATCACCGCTTTTGCCCAACCGGCTTTCTTCTAAAATAATAGCACGCTCACTATTGATGTCTTCATCGAGATAGGTAACCTGGTGAGCCCAATCTTCCAAGATCTGAAACCCCTTCTCGAGATTGCCGGGCTGATCGGTGGGAATAGGAAGAATGTAAACTGTCTCATCAAAACTGGTGTACGCATTCAGGTCGTTGCCGAATTCAACGCCGATATTTTGCAGATATGAAACAATGTCGTTCTTTTTAAAATTGCGCGTACCGTTAAAGGCCATGTGCTCAGCCATATGGGCCAACCCCTGCTGGTCATCATCTTCCATAATGGAGCCCACTTTTACGACCAGTCGTAACTCCACCTTCTTTTCGGGCTTTTTATTTTCTCGTATAAAATAGGTGAGCCCGTTACTGAGTTTTCCTTTAGTCACTTTGGCATCAAAAGGAAGCAGTGCGGACGGATCAGGCTGTGCGTAAGCATCTACGCCCACTACCAGCAATAACAAGAAGAAAATACGGTTGATCATGGTACTGATTTGAACGGTAAAGATATTCTGCAACTCAACCTGCGCCCCGCCACTAAAATAATTTAACAATAAAAAAGGGCGCCTCTGTTATGACGAGTTTTTCATACCCTCAAGTTCTACGTAAGAAAGGATGTTGACCACAAAACAGACAAGGGGTTGGCTCGGCGACCTCCGTTGTAAAGAATACTACATATAATGAATTGTTTCTGGTGTTGTCCGACCGAAAACCCCTGCAGCCAACAGCGGGGAGACCAGCCCAAGAAAAAAGTTTTTTCGGAGCTTGGATAGCGTTCCTCATTGTCAAAAAAATGTCAAAAACATGAACAGTTGTTTGTTTTTTTCGTGCAAAAAACTGAATTCCAATTACTTGCATACTTTTTTGTTACCTGCAAGTCGACTGGCCATCAAGCAGCAATTTTTGATCCAAATTTCTCTTTAGTTGTTAATAATTGCTGAATTTTGCACAGCTGAGATAAAAGGTGTGCGACCGTTCAGCTTTAGATAAAAATAGATCTTCTTTATAATCAGTTCGTTTTCAATAATTAGTGTTTTATAAATTTTAAATTTTAATCAGCATGAGAAAACTGTTGTTACTCCTGATGTGTGTTTCCATCAGTGCTTCGCAGCTTTTCGCGCAAGGAAAAGCCGTGAAAGGAAAAGTGACCGACGAAAAAGATGGGTCTCCTCTTAATGGAGTTTCCGTTGTGGTCAAAGGAACCAATGTTGGAGCTGCTACCGGAAAAGACGGTTCATTCAGTTTGAACCTTCCGGCTGGTGCCAAGACCTTGGTGTTTTCATTTATTGACTATACCACTCTCGAAGTGGCTGTAGGCAATCAAACTAATTTTAATGTATCGCTGACTACCGAAGAGAGAACCATCTCAGAAGTGGTAGTGGTAGGTTATGGTACCCAAAAGAAAAAGTCCGTAACCGCGGCGATCGGTAAGATTGACCCCACTCCCATTGCTGACCTGGTAACTCCCAGTATCGACCGTCAATTAGCAGGTCGTGCAGCCGGTATTCAGGTGACCACCTCAACCGGTCTGGTTAACGTGGCCCCCCGCATCCGTATCCGTGGTGTTAACTCTATCAACGGTGCCCGCAGCCCGCTGATCGTAATTGATGGTACGCCCGTTATCGATGGAGGTTTCTCCGGTGTAGCTAACACTAATACCCTTTCAGATATCAACCCTGCCGACATCGAGTCAGTAGAGGTACTGAAGGATGGTGCTGCTGCCGCGATCTACGGTTCTCGTGCCGCCAACGGCGTACTGTTGATCACTACCCGTAAAGGAAAATCAGGCCGCTCTAACGTTAACTATAGCGCCACTTTCGGTTTTTCTAATCCTTACAACACTTTTGACCTGCTCAATGCCCAAGAGTTCGTGACCATCGCCAACGAAAAGTTCACTAACTCAGGCGCTCCTGCGCAGGCCTTCATGAATAGCCAAAACACTAATACAGACTGGCAAGATTTTATCTATAATAAAAATGCCAGCTCTCAGATCCATAACCTGAGTGTGGATGGCGGTAACGATCGCACCAACTATTTCTTCTCGCTCAACTACGCGAACCAAGAAGGTCTGGTTATTACCAATAACGTACAGCGTTATGCTATCCGTGCCAACCTGTCTCACAAGGTGAACAAATGGTTCACGATCACCAATAACATCACGATGTCTCGCACAGAAGACAACGACCAGAACAACGGTGGTAATGCTCTTTCCGGAGCCGTAGCCGCTACGCTGCGTGCATTGCCAAACGTTCGCATCTACGATCCTGCTCTTACTCAATTCGACGGTTTCAATATTTTGGCCGACGGATCGGCGCTGGGTCGCGACGCTAACTTGCGTGCCATCGAGAACAACTACTCCAACATTGCTTTCGTGTTGATGAAAAACAGATTCAACTCGATCAAGCATCGTATCCTCAATAACCTGACTGCCGACATCAAGCCCTTCAGCTGGATGACCTTTACCTCTAAGATCGGTGTTGACTATGCCACTGGTGTAGACTTTCAAGGTCTGGACAGCCGCCATGGTGACGGCCGTGGTGTTACCGGTTCAGCCTTTAACCAAAGCCTGAACAACACGCGTTGGGTATGGCAGAACTATACCAACATCAACAAGTCGTTTGGCAAGCACACGGTGAATGCAACCTTGGGTACCGAATTCCAAAACGAGGTATTCAATTCATTCTCCGGTTCAGGACGTACGCTGGCTGATAACTTCTTTATGCAAAACAACCTGATCAGCGGTAGCGCCGTTACCCAATTGAGTGGTGGTGGTTATACCGAAGGTCCCGGCTTTGTAGCTTATTTCGGTCGTGTCAACTACGACTTCAACAACAAATATTTCTTCTCGCTATCGCTGCGTCGTGACGGTCTGTCTCGCTTTGCTCCCGACAATCGCTTCGGTACCTTCCCAGGTCTGTCTGCCAGCTGGAGAATTTCAGAAGAAGATTTCTGGAAGAATTCAAAAATGCTGAGCTTCTTCGACGAAGCTAAGATCCGTGCCTCTTGGGCCAAGGTCGGTAACGACCAGATCGCCGGTGGTCTGTTCCCCTACCTCAGCTTGTACGGATTGGCTCCTTATGGTGGCCAGAGCGGTATCGCCGTTTCTTCGGTGGGTAACTCAGGTCTAAACTGGGAGACGAATGAAAAATACAACGTGGGTGTCGACCTCAGCTTCCTCGACGGACGCATGAGCTTTACCTTCGATTGGTTCAAGAACCTGAATAATGGACTCGTGCTGGCCGCTCCGCTGCCTGTATCGTTCGGAGTACCCGGCAACTCTATCTTCCGTAATATCGGAGATATGGAGAACAGAGGTATCGAATTGACGTTGGCCGGAACAGTGGTTCGCAATAAGAACTTCAGCTGGGATATGAACCTGAACTTTACACAAGTAAAGAACGAGGTTAAATCACTGTATCTGAACCAGGATGTACCCGGTGCTTACAACATCTTGCGTGTAGGTCAACCTATCAATGCTTTGTTTGGCTATCGTTTTGCCGGTGTTAACAGCGGAAACGGTAACCCCATGTACTTTAAAGCAGACGGAACCCTGATCCAGGGTAACATCGCTACGGCTAACTACCGCACAGTGATCGGCACATCTGATCCTACGCTGGGCTCACCCACTACCCTCGCCGGTTCTGACCGCGCCATTTTGGGTAACGTACTGCCCACCTGGTTCGGTGGTTTCAACAACACTCTTCGCTACAAGAGCTTTACATTCGACATGTTGTGGCGCTTCTCTGGCGGCAACAAGATCTTCAACTTAACAGAGCAAGAGGCATTGGTCAACCAAGCCTTCCAAAATAACGGACGTGAAATTATGCAGCGCTGGCAGAAAGCCGGTGATGTAACCGGTGTTCCTCGTCTGTGGTATGGTCGCGACAACTTTACCAACTTGTCTGGTAACGCGCTGACTCGCTTTGTAGAGAATGGAGATTTTGCCCGTCTCGAAAATGTACAGTTGAGCTACAATGTAGATCTTAAAAAAGCTACGCTGGCCAACAACATTGGCGTAAAATCAATGCGTGTATTTGTACAGGCGCAAAACCTGGTACTCATTACCAATTACTCTGGTATCGATCCTGAGAATATCACGGAGGGTGGTATCGACAACAATACCGTTCCCAGACCTCGCATTATCTCTTTTGGATTTAACCTGGGCCTGTAATCAAAACCGTACAACACAACTAAATAAATTGATATGAAACCTAATACTTCCATCTTTAGATCGCTAGCGATCTTCGCAGTACTGCTCACCTTGCTGAGTGGCTGTCAAAAAAAGGTGTTGGAATTGCAGCCCTACAGCTCTTTCTCTGATGCCTCTGCCTTTGCCGATGCAGCCAAGGTAAACCTGGCCGTCAATGGCGTTTACGATGCTGCTCAGTCCGGATTCTATGCCGGTGGAGCTGTTCGTGGATATCCCTTTGGTGCAGCCAGCATTCAGCAGGGAGATATGCGTGGCGAAGACATGCACAACACCGCGTTGTTCTATCAAATCACGTATGAAGGCACTTACACCAATGTGAGCGCCAATAACGATTTCCATTTTCAAACGCTCTACTCTCTCATCAACAAAGCCAATCTGGTCATCGAAGGTGTAGAGGGAGCAGTTGCTAAAGGAATCATCCCTTCTGCCACTGGTCTTCAGTTCATTGCTGAGTGCCGCTTCTTGCGTGCCCTCGCTCATCACGAACTGGTTACCCACTGGGCTCGTCCCTTTGCCGATGGCAATGGAAACAAAGAAGGTATCATCGTGCGTGAGTTCGGTATCAACTCAGAAGCTAAGGCCGATCAGGCTCGTGCGCTGAAGCGCTCTGATTTTCCTGTATCCCTTGTATACAGTAAGATCTTGGCCGATCTGGATTATGCCGAAGCTAACCTGCCTGCCACCACAGCCATTCGTACATACCGCGCAAGCAGAGCTGCTGCCATCGCGCTGAAAATGCGTGTAAGAATGCACATGAACGATTGGGCCAATGTGGTGACCGACGGAAATAAACTGGTTCCTGCCACAGCTCCTTTTGTAAGTCCTATCGGAAGCTGGGCCCTGACTGCTACTCCCGACGGACCCTTTGCCAATAACACGTCAACTGAGAGCATCTTCTCTATCAGAAACGACGCTACCGATAATGCTAGCGTTAACGGTGGTTTGGCTACCATGCTGGGTGACCCTAACCTGAATGGTCGTGGTCTGGTACGCATCAGCCCCATTATCTGGAGTGATCCTCGTTGGCTTTGCACCGACGTGCGTCGTGGTGCTACCATGGTGCGCGATTATCCCACTGCTAAGTTCACCTTCAAGTACCGCGATATTGCTAACCTCTCCGATGGAGCGCCTATCATTCGCTATGCCGAGGTACTGTTGACGCTGGCCGAAGCAGAAGCCCGTCGTGCCACTGGTGTTTCTACCCGTGCCGTTGATTTGCTCAATGCCGTTCGTAACCGTTCAGTGCTGACCCCTGCCGATCAGTTTACGGCAGCCAGCTTCGCCAATAAAGATGCGCTGATCGCAGCGATCTTGTTTGAGAGAAGAATTGAGTTCTTAGGAGAAGGTAAGCGCTGGCAAGATATTCATCGTCTTTCTATGGACCCCGTACACTCCCCTGTAGCCGGTGGTGGTATCCCCTCTAAAGTGGTTACGACTACTGCCGTGCCTGCTTCGCTCTTCGTTTGTACTGGTGTTCCTGCCCCCGGCATTCCCCGTGGTGTAGCAGCCATTCCTTATGCTGATAATCGATTCTTGTGGCCCATTTCACTGGCTGAGATTCAGCAAAATGCGAACTACACACAAAACCCCGGTTACTAATACATTTTAACCGAAATTGAAAAGGCTGTCCGAACAGGGCAGCCTTTTTTTTGTTGTATACCGAAATAATAGGAATAAACAGGATGTTTTGTGACCTTTGCGTCCTCTACCGAAAAGAATATGGATAATAAACAAGGCCTCTTTGACTCAATCGTCAACAGAAGAAGATCCAACAGACGATTCGACCCTGATATCACTGTGCCCGATACTGTAATCAAAGCCGCTATCGAACACGCTATACTGGCTCCTAACAGCAGCAATATGCAGTGCTGGGAGTTTTTTTGGATTCGGTCGGCCGAAGAAAAAAAGAAGATGGCTGCTTATTGTCTGGGCCAGGGAGCTGCTACTACCGCCCAACACTTGGTCGTATTTGTAACCCGGCAAGACCTTTGGAAAAAAAGAGCCCGCTGGAATTATGACCGTATTAAAGAGGGCATCCCCGGTGAGCCCACCAAACTGCAAAAAAGAGGACTCGATTATTATAAAAAATTAATGCCGCTCGCTTATGCCAGCGACTGGATCGGCTTTTTGACATTGATCAGAAAAGCCATCAGCTTTTTTGGAGGACTGCGCAAACCCTTTATGCGATTCGGAGGCAAAGCCGATCAGCGCATCACCGTCCATAAATCGTGTGCCCTGGCAGCAGAAAATTTTATGCTCTCGATTGCAGCGGCTGATTTTGACAGTTGCCCGATGGAAGGTTTTGATGCCGTGCGAGTAAAAAAAGCACTGAACCTGCCTTGTGGTGCTGAGATCAACATGATCATTGGCGTTGGCAAGGGTACTGCACAGGGCGTTTGGGGGCCTCGCAACCGCGTCGCCTTCGACGAAGTGGTAAAAATTATCGACTGATCATTACCAGTTACTCAAGCCTGGGCAGAAGCCTCTCCGGCCTTCTTCCAAGCAGCGTGTACGAATTGCATTAGTGTGCGAATATGGGTAGCCGAAAAATCAAAGGGCAGACCTGCTGCAGCAAATAGCTCGGGCAGGGTTTTGGTACCGCCTAACGATAGTGCCTGTATATAATTTTCCAATGCCCGGCGGGGATCTTGATGATACTGCTGCCAAAGCCCGATGGCACCCAACTGCGCGATACCGTATTCGATATAATAAAAGGGCACTTCAAAAAGATGCAATTGGCGTTGCCACTGGTAAGCGCGATACTTGTCGAGTCCGGAAAAATCTACGACCGGAGCACTATACTCATTTAAAATAGATAGCCAAACCTCGTTTCGCTCTTCCGGGGTATGCTGCGGATGGGTATAGATCCAGTGTTGAAATTTGTCGATGGTGGCGATCCACGGAAAGATGGTGATCACACGTTCCAGCTGCTGCTCTTTAGCCCGTTGCCATTCAGTGGGGTCACTAAAAAAACTATCCCAATAATCCATTGTAAAGAGTTCCATCGACATGCTCGCTACTTCGGCGATCTCTGTTGGATACTCTTTGAACCCGTTGAGTGGAAGCGGATGTGTTAAAAAAGAATGGACAGCATGTCCTCCCTCGTGCACCATAGTGGTAACATCATCGAGAGTACCCGCTGCATTCATAAAAATAAACGGAGCACCGGTCTCGGCCAGGGGGCAGTTATACCCTCCGGGAGCTTTTCCTTTACGACTATCCAGGTCCAGGCGTTGCATACTGCGCATAGTGGCAATGCAGTCTCCAAAAAAAGGATGCAGCCGCCGCAGACAGGCAATAGATTTTTCGGTCAATTCAGTGGCATCAGCAAAAGGGCGAAGGGGTTTTGTACCGACTGGCTCTGCCTCTATATCCCAAGGGCGTAACGTGGTTAAACCCAATCGTTCTTTCTTTTTGGTATAGATCTCATTGACGAGCGGCATCACCACTTCTTTTACAGCCTGGTGAAACTGCTCGCACATAGCATGATCATAATCAAACCTTCCCAGCTCCAAAAAACGGTACCGGCGGTAATTTTCCATGCCGGCATTGAGGGCCAGCTGGTTTCTTTTTTGAAGCAGTTGATCGAATAATTGATCGAGCGCTTCGCGGTCTTGATAGCGACGCTCGGCGATTTGTACGTATACCTCTTCGCGTAAGTTGCGATCTTCGTCTTCTAAGAATTTGGCTGCTTGCTGTAGGGTGTATTCCTGCCCTTGTACCAGTATGGTCATCTTGCCGGCAATGACCCCGAATTGCTGTTGCAGAACACTGATCTCGGACTGGATCGGCACATTGATCTCGCGATACAAATCGATCTGCTTACGAATGTTTCGAAGAAAGGTAGCATATGGTGCGGCCGGTAACTGACTCACGAATGGAGAAGCCAACAGCTTTCGGTTCAGTTTATCGGACCAAGGTTGGATGCGTGGCTGCAACTCGAGCATAAAATAATTGAACGATTCTTCGAGTGCCTTATTCTCCGTATCACAGGTCATTTTGATCTGACGCCAGCACACATCCTCGCTGATCACGGCTTCGAGTTCACTCGCATCACAGAGCCACTGCTCCAGGTCTTCTACACTCCCGATAGAACGCTCTTCGAGAGCTGTAAAATAAGGAGCCAATGACGCCCAATCACTGATCGCAAAAGCAGCGGGTAAGAAGCGCCGGGGGCGTTGTTCTATAGCAGCACTGTAAGACATAAGAGAGATTGTAGCAATTGGTTAGGCCTCGTCGGACGCACCCTCTGAAGGCTCGCTGTCTACAGACTCAGATAAGACCAACGGAATAGCATGCTTTTGTAAAAGGGCGAACCACTTGACCATTTTTTTACGGTCACTGTCATAAACACGCTCATGATCCATATCGGGATAAACTTGCTCGAAATACTTTTTAATAGCTTTTGCATCTTTCTCATCGGGTAGCGCAGCAGTCGACTTTTCCATTGCGTGGAATACGTCGATCAGATTCACATTATCGCGGATAGTATAGACCTCGATACTTTCAAGATGAGAGAACTGGTGGATACGAGTAGATACAAATTTGGTGCTCTTATCATCGATCGAACGTACAATACCCCCATCGGCCTTGCTGCTCATCAATTCATAAAGTCCGGGAAGCCCTGTTACGGCCACTAACTTGCCATATTCCATAATAGTACTATATTAGATAGCGCAAGATAAACCAGTTGACGCAATAAATATCCCTAAATCCAATAGTCATGAAGAAGCTTGTAGTTATTTTAACGATGGTCCTTTTCTCACATACCGCCATACAGGCCCAACCGCCCGGCGGTGGAGGCGGCTTTCAGCGCAGAACTCCGGCTGAGCGCGTAGCGGTCATTCATCATAAACTTGACAGTGCCTTTAAATTAGATCCGGTAAGGCTTGGGTTGATCGATACCGCCCTCACGGTGCTTTATAAAAAGCAGGACACCCGGATGCTAGAGATCAGAGAGGCGGCGATGTCCGGAGAAAGACCCGATCCGGAGGCCTTGCGCGAAGAGATGAAAAAGTATAACGACGCGCAAGAAGAAATCATAAAGGCTGTTCTCACCGCCGAACAATTCACTATTTGGAAAGATCAGATTGTACCTGCCATGCGGCCGGCCCGTCCGATGGGCATGGGCGGTGGTGGGGGTGGTAGAAGGATCGATCAATGAGCCGCCAGCCAATTAGGTCCGGTTCCACATTCGGCTATGACGGGCACTTCATTAGGAAGGGGCATT
>JBIIDB010000062.1:0-9880 GCA_044238505.1 Chitinophagaceae bacterium
GCCAATCTGTTGATCACGGTAACACCGGTCAATGATGCGCCGGATGCCAATAACGATGTACAGACAGTTGCGGAAGACACACCGGCTACCGGCAACGTACTCACCAACGATACCGACATTGACGGAAACACCCTGGTTGTTACCCAATTTGTTGTCAACGGACAAACGTTCACAGCGGGTCAAACGGCTACGATTCCCGGGGTGGGTACAATGGTCATCAATGCCAACGGTACTTACACCTTTACACCTGTATTGAATTATAACGGTACAGTGCCTCCTGTAACATATACTATCAGCGACGGACAAGGCGGAACCGATACGGCGACGCTGCAGATTACGGTGACACCGGTCAATGATCCGCCTGTTGCACAAAACGATACAGGTACGGCCCTCGAGGACACACCACTGGGAGGTAACGTGCTTACGAACGACAGCGACGTGGATGGAAATCCGCTGACTGTTACCCAGTTTGTTATCGGTGGTGTCAGCTATCCTGCCGGATCTACGGCTACGATTCCCGGAGTCGGCACGCTGATCATCAACCCGAATGGAACATATCTGTTTACTCCATTGCCCAACTATAATGGTCCGGTGCCTCCTGTAGCGTACACCATCAGCGACGGCAATGGCGGAACGGCAACAGCCACTTTGCAATTGAATATTCTCTCAGTTGCCGATCCGGAAGATATTCAGGTCAACAGTTCGCCGGTTTGTATCAGCGGATCTGTTACCCTGCAGGCCAGCAGTACGACAATTACCACACCGATCTTCAGGTGGTATGCTGATGCAGGGCTCACTAACCTGCTCTTTACCGGAGCTACTTTTGTTACCCCGGTATTGAATACCACCACCACTTATTTTGTAAGTGTAAGCGGTACGGGTGTGCTGGCGAACCAGGGCGGAAATGGAAGAACGGCCACGGCGGTCATTCTGCCGGCACCGGCTCGTCCGGTGATCACAGCTTCGGGTCCGCTCACGTTCTGTAAAGACGATAGTGTGGTGCTCAAAGCCAGTGCAGGAGCTACTTATCAGTGGTTCAGAAACGGATCTGCCATCAGCGGTGCTACGACAGACAGTTATACGGCTAAAACCGAAGGGGATTACACCGTAGTCATCACCAATAGCAATGGCTGTGCCTCTGCTCCTTCTTTAGTGGCTGCTGTTCGCGTGCCTTGCACCAAGGGTATTTACATGCCTACGGTCTTTACGCCGAACAAAGACGGTCAAAACGATGTGGTGAAACCCTCGATACCCGGTATGAAGAAGTTCGAATGCTTCAAGGTCTATAACCGTTGGGGCAACCTGGTATTTGAGTGTTATAATGTACTGCAAAGCTGGGATGGTACCTACAAAGGAGTCCTGCAGCCGGCTGAGACGTATATCTGGGTCGTGCAGGGACAAGACGGAAACGGTAAACCCATGCGTGACACCGGAATGATCACCTTAATTCGATAATCAAGCTAACCCAAGTAATATGAACCGTATAACAAGAATAATTACGATCGCGCTGTTAGGTGGTAGTTTAACAAGCGTAAAAGCCCAAGACCTGCATTATGCCGATGTGCAGCAGATGGGACAGTGGTATAATCCCGCCCTCAGGAACAATCCGCGGGGCGAATTCAACATCAACTTCCGCGACATCCGCTACCAAAACATGCTTTCTTTCAGAACCGGTACGGCGCTGCTGAGTATGCCTATTGGTGGTTCCAAAGACACCACGGCTGCTTCGGACAAAGGACGTTTCAATGTGTCGCTCGGAGCCGCTTTCGATCAGACCAATACCGGTTTTTACAAAGGAACCGCCGGATTGCTCGGATTGTCTTACGCACAACCGCTGAGTAACGATGGGCTTTTTGCTGCGGTCGGATTTCAGGCCAGTCTGCATACCAATAAATATGGCGGATCAGGTACATTCCCCGATCAGTTCAACGAGTACGGCCCTATTCAGGGAGCTGTTACCAACGATCCCCTGCGCAGTGGCAACAAGTACAATTACATGAGTTTCCATGCAGGAGCTTCATTGTATAAAACAGGTTCTTCGCTCGACTGGTATCTCGGCGGATCGGTTCGTCATCTGAACCGTCCTTTCACAGAGAACAGTAAACTCGATGAGTTCAGACTTAATTCGACTATGGGATTGCAGGGTGGGTTTACCATGCATGCAGACCGCAGTAATTTCTCTGCTTATGGAACCGGTACTTGGAAAGGCAAAGCCAGCGAGATACTGGTCGGTGCCCGCTATGAGATGGTGCTCGGAGATAAAAGCATTGATCCGGCCCAACGCGATAAAGCCACCTTGTTGATGCTGGGTTGCGCTGTCCGTGTAAAAGACGCCCTGATTCCCCATGTAGGGTTGCAATACAACCGCACCCGCGTTGCCTTGCACTACGATATGAATACGTCAAGTATTCAGACCAGCGGATTTGTAAGAAGGGGCTTCGAACTGGTACTCACTCAAAACTTCTAATCGATGAAAAAAACCACTCTATACCTGCTGCTTTTAGTCCTTTTCTGTACGGCGTCTGTTTCTATGCTCAGCGCACAGACGTTAACCACCTCTACACCCAGTGTCTTTGAATTTAAATCCAAATGGCATGCATTGGGTGTGCGGTTTCAGGGACAGGATTTTTATGTTTCTGAAAATCCGGTAGTCGATACCTGTAACTGTTTACCGCAATCTTTGCAATCCAGAGGAAACGTCGGACTGCTCATCTCCTATTATCGCAATACCGGTTCGCGACTGGCTTATTCGGCGAGTCTGGGTTACTCAGTAGGACGAGTCGGTACAGACCCGGTACCCACGATAAAGGCCAAGAAAGAAAACTTCACCAGTTTTAGAGGAGATCTCTATTATCATTTTGGGCCCGATCGTCAGCCGGTTTCTCCTTATCTGCATACCGGTTTGCATGCACAGTTTGGCGATTTCTTTGCCAGCATACCTACCGGACTCGGTCTTCGTGTATTGCCCAGAAGCAGTTCGATGTTGTTCACGGCCGAAGTAGACTATGGTTGGGGCATCAGCAACCAGCTTAGAAATAACCTGATCTTTTCCATTGGAGCCCATGTGCGACTGGGTGGTTTATCGGGCAAGAATGCGGCGTCTTCATCTCCCCGCATTCCGGACTCACCCGCTTGTCTCGACAGTGATTTTGACGGAGTACCCGATGGCAGTGACAAATGTCCGTTGCTCTCCGGTGCAAAAGACAATGCCGGATGTCCGCGTTGCGATACCGATGGAGATGGCGTGACCGACGAAAAAGATCTTTGTCCCACGGTGGCAGGACCTGTCCGTAGCATGGGATGCCCGGCTCCTGATACGCTTTATATGATCAAAGAGGTAGCGGTGATTCCTGCAGGTGCGCCCACGAGTGCCGTAGCATCGACTCCGTTGCTCACATTCAGTAATGCCGGCAGTGCCCTGGATACGAACATGACTGCACAGCTAGATCAGATCGCACAGACGATCCGTGACCAGCCTTCTCGTCGTTATGTGGTGTACGGATTCAGTGGTCCTTCGCGTATCGAAAGACAGCGCAGTGCCGATCAGGTTTCTGCCGTAGTCAATTACCTGGTCGAAAAGCAGGGAATCAACCCGGAGCGTCTCGTTGCTCGCGGTGGTTTGCAAGGAGGCACGTCCAACACTGTTAAAGTGCGGGAGGCCGCCGAAGGCGAAGACCGGATCATCGATAAAGTCATTGAATTTAAAAAGGCCGGCGAGTAAGATACTCCTATGAATTTTCAATTATAAAGACCACCTACGGGTGGTCTTTATTTTTTAACGGAATACCGCGAGCAGTACGCGCTCTTTCGAAGGGCGGGCTCTAAGGGTTAACTGCTGCGAATTATAGCGAAGCCGTAGTAATTTATTTTCTCCTGCCTCGAGCAGCAGATCGATTCCGCTGATAAAGGGCGTTGCGGTAAATTGTTTGATTGTGCGCCCCGTACTGACGCCATCTCCATCTTCATAAATAAAACTGGTGATCGCTGTTTTAGAGGCCGGGGTCAGCGTGGCAGAGCAGACCGAAATTCCATTGACCGTGACCGAATCGCGTCCTCCGATCATGGCACTGGCGGCCGAATAAATAACCAGGGCCGACTGGTCTTCGCGTTCGGGCACCTGACCCAGCAGCGCCATCACTTGTTTGCCTTGTGGAAATCCCCGCAGATAGACCAGGGGATCGGAAAAACTAAAACCCGAAAAAAAGTAAGAGATGATGCGGGGCTTCTCTGTTGCCGGAATCAGCTCGAATTCATAAGCCGTATTACTTTTTAGTTCAACAGGCCCCCAGTTGCCCGATGCGTCGGCTTGCAAACGGATAGGCGAGGACTGTCTGGCTCCGTCTTTAGTTCGAATACGGTAAATACTGATCGCTGCATTGCCCATCGCCTGATTATCTCCCAGCGTAACGGCTTTTCCTGATAACTGTACGGTGTTAGTTTTTACAATGCGTTTTTCTGTATCGATAGCAGAGTTAAAAAATTTCAGCATGGCATCAATCGGGGCCGGGGCGGTAGCCACCTGATAATGATCTTCATTTTGCAACGAGAGATTGACAGCTCCCTCGATGGGTCCTGCAGAACTGGAGGCTATCCGGTCGCCCGATGAAAATATATTCAGGCATTTTGCATTGGGGAACCATTCATAGGCACTGGTCCATTTTCGACTCCCGATATGTACATAGTGAGCCACCTGCTTGGCTCGGCTGCTGTCTCTTAGATAAGTTCTGGCCACACCGCCACCGGCCGAATGTCCGACCAGGTCTACTTGTGCGGCTCCGCTGCGCGCCAGAACACGATCAATCAGATCGGACAGAAGACTGTCTGTTTTTTTAGCATTGCCTCCCACGCTGTTCCAATCAAAGGCAATCAATTGATCGGCGCAGTATCCCGAACGCTGAAACTGTTGCACCGCATTAGACCAGGTATCGCCCGAAGCAAGAAAACCATGAATAAAAATGACCGGTCTTCGGTTGGGGTCGCATTGCGCCCGAACGGTACCGGAGATCAGCAGCAAGAATAGGAGTGGCCAGCGCATGGTATAAAAGTATCAAATAATACCAGTCTGTTTTTTAAAACCTGAAATAATTGGCTAATTTGAATTTTTTAAGTGCGAGACCGAATGAACCAACTCGAGCAGGAGCTCTGTGCGATCCTACCCCCCGAACGGGTCAAATGCAGGCTGATTGACCGGTATGCCTTTGCCGGAGATGCCAGTCATTTTTATTTGATTCCAAAGGCGGTGGTACAGCCGCAAACGGTAGAGGAGGTAAAACAACTCTTTGCGCTTTCGCATCGACTTCAGATTCCGGTGACCTTTCGTGCGGCCGGTACCAGTCTATCGGGCCAGTCCGTGACCGACGGTATTTTGGTCGATCTGAGTAATTACTGGAGAAAAATTGTACCGGAGCAAGAGGGCGCTCTGGTTCGAGTGGAGCCCGCAGCTATCGGGGCGCATGTCAATCAGGCGTTAAAAAAATTCGGACGAAAAATAGGACCCGATCCGGCTTCTATTCAGGCGGCAATGATGGGCGGTATTCTGTCGAATAACGCCAGTGGCATGTGCTGTGGGGTAGCGCAGAACTCTTATCATACCCTGCGTTCCATGACCTTTGTGTTGCCGAACGGAATGCTTTTTAATTCTGAAAAAGAAGCCGATCACATCCGCTTCGAAACGGAGGCGGCAGAAATAGCAGATGCGCTTCGGTCGATGCGCGAAGAGATCAGGCAAAATGCCGATCTCGTTAGCCGGATTCGAAAGAAATACCAACAGAAAAATACGGTAGGCTACTGCATGAATGCCTTTCTTGATTTTGAAAGGCCGCTCGATATACTGACGCATGTGATCGTTGGCGGAGAAGGAACGTTGGCTTTTGTGGCAGAAGCTGTTTTGCAGACGGTGCCTGATCTTCCTTGTAAAATGACCGGGATGTTGTATTTCGAAAGTCCGCAGCAGGCTTGCGGTGTCATTCCGCAGCTGATCGAAACCGGTGCTGCTGCACTCGAATTCATGGACCGGGCTTCACTTCGTTCGGTCGAAGATATGCCCGGTGTTCCGGCGCTGTTAAAAGACCTTCGTGGCGAAGCCACTGCTATTCTTTGCGAGTTTCAGCAGGCCGATCCGCAGCTACTCAAGTTGCAGTTCGAAAAAGCAAGAACGATTTTTTCGACACTGCCGCTATTGCATGCGCCCGATTTTACCCTAGAGCCGAGCGAGCAGGCCATACTTTGGAAGATCCGAAAGGGAATGTATCCTTCGGTAGCCGGCCTGCGGGCCAAGGGAACATCGGCCTTGCTCGAGGATTTTACTTTTCCTGTAGAGCGGCTGGGAGATGCAGTAGTGGATGTACAATCACTCTTTAAAAAATATAAGTACGATAACGGCATCATCTTTGGTCATGCTAAAGACGGTAATCTGCATTTTGTGATCTCGCAGGGATTTTCTGATCAAAAAGAAGTGGATCACTACCGCCAGTTCAATGATGAGCTGTTCGATCTCGTGCTGAATAAATACGACGGTGCCCTTAAGGCAGAGCATAGTACCGGCAGGGCGGTGTCGGCTTTTGTAGAGAAAGAGTGGGGGCCGGATGCTTACCGGATCATGAAAAAGCTCAAGACAGTAATTGATCCCGACCGGCTGCTCAATCCCGGAATTATCATTACCGAAAATCCGCTTTCTCATATTCATGATCTGAAAGTGATGCCGGTGGTCGAAGAAGAAGTCGATAAATGTATAGAATGCGGTTTTTGCGAGCAGAGTTGTCCGAGCCGTGATCTGACACTGACCCCGCGTCGTCGCATTGCTGTACGGCGCGCCATGCGTCGCTTGCAGGAGCGGGGCGATGAAACTACCCGGCGGTCACTGTTAAAGGATTATCAGTACGAGGGTCTGGAGACCTGTGCAGTCGATGGTCTCTGTGCCGTAAACTGTCCGGTCGATATCAATACCGGAGAGCTGGTAAAAAGACTAAGACGAGAAAATCACTCTGGTTTTCAGCAGTGGATGGCCCGGCAAGTGGCTCGAAACTTTGCTTTTTTTGAATCACTGGTGCGGCTGACCATGCACTTTTCGTTAGGGATGAATCAGCTCTTAGGAAAAAATTTCATGCGCAGGTTTACCCAATTAATAAAGCGAGTACTGCCAGGGTTTCCGCTGTGGTCGAACCAGATCCGAAAGCCTGGTTCGCGTTTGCAATCGCAGCGCTCCTCGACAGCTTCGAGTGAGGTCATTTATTTTACCACTTGTATTTCTAGAATGATGGGAGGGGAAACCGGCGATCTTTTCCTGCAACTTTGCCGGCGAGCCGATATTGGAGTTATTGTACCGGATTCAATCAGCGGTA
This sequence comes from Chitinophagaceae bacterium, assembly GCA_044238505.1. Lineage (GTDB taxonomy): Bacteria > Bacteroidota > Bacteroidia > Chitinophagales > Chitinophagaceae > JJ008. The sequence goes on from JBIIDB010000062.1 coordinate 7,341, forward strand.
CTTGTTGCGGGCAGATTTTTTCTTCTAAAGGATTTACCGAAGCTTTTCGCGAAACGGCCAATGCAACTATTCAAAAATTATGGCAACTGTCCGATCAAGGGAGAATTCCCGTTGTACTCGATGTGACCAGTTGTACGCAGACAGTTCGGTCTTATCGTCCGTATCTGAGCGAAACGAACCGACAATTTTTTGACAGCATGAAGCTGATCGATCTAATCGATTTTGCGGCAGACCTGCTCTTGCCTCGCCTGGCTATTGGTAAGCCTAAACAGCGAATTGTTTTTCATCCGGTCTGCTCGGTCACTAAAATGGGATCCCTGCCTAAATTGCAACAGATCGGAAAAGCCTGTGCCGTGCAAGCTGATTTTCCGGTTTTTGCCGGCTGTTGCGGCATGGCCGGCGATCGCGGATTTTACTATCCGCAGCTCACCGCAGCGGCAACCCGCACCGAAATAAATGAAGTCAACCAAATAGCTTACGACGGGTACTATTCTTCGTCGAGAACCTGCGAGATGGCCCTTTCCGAGTCTTCGGGTAAAGAGTATAATTCGATACTTAAATTACTTGAGGAGGTATCTCGCGATTAACGCGTACGGCCCTTATGGCTATTTCAACAATACAGTCTCAAATCGTTTCTCGATGCGGGCTCTTGTTAAAGGCCCTCCATGGCCGACGTAGAATTTGTCGGACGTAAATTCTACTATTTTCTGAATGGATCGATGGACTTCCTCTATATCGTCTATGAAGTAATGATAGTCTGGTAAATGAGGAAAAAAGGCTCCGCCCACGTATCCGCCCATTAACAGGTCTCCGATGATGGCTTCGTTATTGTCAAAAACAAGAGAGATGCTTCCTTGGGTGTGTCCTTTGGTCGAGTGGACCTTAGCATTTATGCCGAACTCGGATAGGTTGCTGTAATCGTCAAGAAAAATGTCTGCCTGAAAGGCAGGGAAGGGAACATCCACAATGGGCTTTAATATTTTAGCGAATAGCCCTCTTGTTTTTATCGTGCCGTTTTTTCCATTTTCAATCATTGCCCGGTCGCCGGTGTGTATGGCCGTTGGGATTTTATGATATCGGATCAGTTCGGCGGTGCTGCCACAGTGGTCCGAATGTCCGTGGGTATGCAAGATCAGGGACAGATCAGCCAGTTCGACACCCCGCTTTTTGAGTTCATGGATTATTTTTTTTCCTTCCCCGGGACTGCCTGTGTCCACTAGCATTTTTTTAGGCCCTTCGACCAAAAAGCAATTGGATATTTTTAGTTTTATAGTTTGTATACTAGTCATTTCAGCTACCAAGTCTTAAGCTACGAATAGTTTTGCTACAATCAAGCGATACTGCAGGTAATCTACTTCATATGCTATCGGTCTGTTGTCTTATCGGATTCACCCGGGTGCATGCGGTAGTTACAGTATTGCATGGGGGGGAGGAGACGGGTTAACTGTGGCCGAACATGTTGAACGGGGCATTTTATCACCGGAAAAAACCTGCCGCCCTATTATAAAATGGTAGACTTGACTACCGCTGGTTCTAACTTCTTGAAACCAGACGTAGAAGCAATTCTTGAATTATTTCTACTTTTTAAAAAATGACGCTTCAAGATAAAAGACGGTATCAATAAAAAAGGGAACTCCATTGTTAGTCAGCACGTTTTCATCATGAAGATCTTCAAGAATCAGGCCTAAATCCGGTCTGAAATAGTCATTATTCTTTTTCAGCTGAAATCCATTCTTATCTAAAAATTCTTTAACTGATTCAACATTGGTAATCTCGGTTATCTCAATAAAAGGCTGTTTAACAACTGAACAAAGTGTTTTTTCCTCTTGATAAAAGCCAATCAGTTCATAAGCGGTTTCAGGGAAAAAATAATTATGGATTAAAAGGCTGTGAAAATAGTCAGCCCAAAACTGATAGAAGATGGAATCATTTAATTTGTAAACATAACGCTCGTCCTGATGTAAATAAACCCGTTGCTCAGCGCCACTGGCTATAAATCGGCTTTCATCGTGATCAGTAAACCACAACCGATTTTGATTGATCCAAGAAATCAGCTTCTCTGCTTCTTTTTCTTTTGTGAACTCTGGTTCTTGAGAGACTCTACTTGTTTCCTGGCTTTTTCTAAGGTGGTGGGCCGCTGCACTGATAAGATTCGTTGCTGCATGATTGCCAACTCCTGAAATGATACTTTGTAACTCATGCTTCACATTCATTTAGGCAAAGGTAAAAAACACAACCCATATGCCCATGAAGGGAGCTTTTAAGATAATCAATTGGTTAGCATTGAATTGAAATGGCTGTTAGATATTATTTAAAGCAACCATTATTATTTTCTAAAACAATATGGTAGGGTTTACTGCCGCAGGTTCTAACTATTTGAAGCAGGACTTGAGTGCCATACTTCGTTACTAAAGAAGCCTCATTAGCTATCTTAAATCCGCTTTCCTGCTCGAGCAATAGGCTCGCCCGTCCTGAACAACGGATAATCATCAGCTAACAGATGCTACTTATTTCTCCCTTCATTCGCCTCCATGGGAGTT
>JBIIDB010000189.1:0-2726 GCA_044238505.1 Chitinophagaceae bacterium
TGGGGCAAACTCCTTCGACCGCGTTTCCCGTGTGCGGAACAGCCGTATTCACTCAAAACAATGTACCCAGCTGTACCAATGCGCCCAACTTATTCGTGCCGGGTTGCAACCTCAATCAATGTCAATACAGCGATATCAATCCGTTCTACTACCGCTTCAAGTGCTATCAATCGGGCACGCTCGGATTTACCATCACCCCCATTTCTGCTACCGATGATTATGATTGGCAACTGTATGATATTACCGGCCTTAATCCCAACGAGATCTTTACGAACCGCACTATCATAGTGACGGGTAATTGGGCGGGCAACCCAGGTCCCACCGGTACCTCCGCTACGGGGGCCAACTTTATACAGTGTTGTTCAGAGCCAACGGGCAACGAACCCCGTTTTGCCGCCATGCCGATCTTGCAGGTAGGTCACGAATATCTTTTAATGGTAAGTAACTACTCACCCAGCCAGGTGGGGTATCGCTTATCATTCAGCGGCGGCACCGCTGTTATTACAGATCCCTTATTGCCTAAAATGGCCACTGCAAAACCCGATTGCGATGGCCGTAAGATTACGCTTAAACTTAATAAGCCTGTTCGCTGCAATACCACCACGCTGACGGGCAGTGAATTCAGTTTGCTGCCCGCCGTTACAACGATAATTGCCGCACAACCGGATTCTTGCAGTTTTGGATTTGATATTGATGAGATCACCCTTACGCTGGCAGCCCCGCTGACCAATGGCAACTACGAATTGGTCATCAACAACGGTAGCGACAACAATACATTACTCGACGATTGCGCCCGTGCCATCCCGCAAGGAGATAAAGTTCCTTTCACCTATTTTATTCCCCAACCCATTTTTGCCGATAGCGTTGGCCGAACACCCTGTGCGCCCGATTCGGTCAAGCTTTATTTTCCCAAACGTATTCTGTGCTCCACGATCGATCCGCGCGGTATCGATTTTACCGTTACCGGACCCAGCCCTGTAGCTGTTACAGCAGCCAGTGGAAATTGCGTCAACGAAAAAACAGATTTTGTAACGGTAAAATTTTCGGCGCCGATCAAGATCGGCGGCACGTACCGGCTTCGCTTGTTGGCCGGCACGGACACCATCATCATACAGGATGAGTGCGGACAACCCCTCCCTACGCAAAACATAAACTTCGTAGTTGCCGATACTGTCACGGCCCGGTTCAATTACGCGGCTACGATGGGCTGCCAGGAGAACAACTACTTATTTTCGCACAACGGTGCGGGCGGCATCAACAGCTACAGCTGGATCTTTAACAATACTATTCGGGTAACGACACCGAGTCATCGGATCAATTTTCCCGCTAACAGCACCAACACCATTTCTCTTCGGGTAAGTAACGGCGTCTGCTCCGATTCGGTATCTCAACAATTGGTCTTGAATAACCAGGTAAAAGCAGCCTTCACCCTTTCCGACTCCATCATTTGTCCCGAAGACAAATTGTCGTTTGTAAACACGTCGGTGGGACAGATCGATCAATGGCACTGGCAATTCGATGCACTGGCCGGCTCCACACAAAAAGATCCGCCACCCTTTCAGTTTCCATTCAACAATCGTGAGAGCTTGTATCGCATTCGTCTTAAAGCTACTAATCTACAGATGGCTTGCAGTGACAGCGTGGACAAGATCGTGCGCGTGCTCAACCATTGTTTGATCGAGGTGCCTACCGCATTCACACCCAACAACGACGGGCTCAATGACTTTTTCAGTCCTCACAATGCGCTCAAAGCCACTAACTACTCGTTCTCGGTTTTTAATCGTTGGGGACAATTGGTTTATCAAACCAATAATTGGATGGACCGATGGGACGGAAAGATCAACGGACAGGTTCAGCCCTCTGGCGTTTTTGTCTGGAAACTAAGCTACATACACCGGGATACCGGTCAACCTGTATTTCGTAAAGGCACTGTTACCCTGCTTAGATGAGCTTACACGAAAGGCATAACCACCTTACTCTATTGCTATTATTGAGTTAAACGGACTGGCTGATTTTCAATGCCTAAGCAGGAGTATTTTGCTAAACACCCTGCATGAACTATCTTTGCACATGGCGACAAAAAAATTCTCCCCCGCTTTTATGGATCGTTTTTTCGGCGAAGGGCTGACCTTCGACGACGTTTTGCTGATGCCCGGCTACAGCGAAGTGCTGCCCCGTGACGTTGATACGCGCAGCAAATTGACCAAAAACATCACTCTTAATATCCCCTTATTATCGGCAGCGATGGATACCGTTACAGAAGCCTCGCTGGCCATTGCATTGGCACGCGAAGGAGGGTTGGGTATCCTTCATAAGAATATGTCGATCGACAAACAGGCCGATCAGGTCCGAAAAGTAAAGCGCAGCGAAAGTGGCATGATCATAGACCCTGTGACTTTACTGGCCTCTGCTACCATTGCTGATGCCCTTCGGCTGATGCAAGAAAATAAGATCGGCGGTATTCCTATTGTAGACGCCAAACGAAAACTGGTGGGTATTCTAACCAACCGAGATCTTCGCTTCGAGCATAACTTGTCAAAAAAAGTTAGCGAGGTAATGACTAGTAAAGATCTCTACACCGCCCCCGAAGGCACTGACTTGAAAAAAGCAGAGCAGCTTTTTAAGAAGACCAAAGTTGAGAAACTGCCCATCACTGATAAGCAAGGCCGGTTGACCGGTCTGTTTACCTATAGCGATATCCTAAAACTCAAAAGCAATCCCAATGC